>JBAXHE010000062.1:0-17268 GCA_037139055.1 Betaproteobacteria bacterium
TTTTGAAACAGCATCAAGCATTAAGCCAATCCTCGGATTGGCTTTTTTGCTTTCTAATGGGGGTTTTGCTGACCCCTGAGCTCCCGATGGATCATAAACGTCTGATCAGTACGTCGATATGCTGCGATTGAGAGAGCGTGACCGGGAGATAGCTGGCCTGAAATCTAAGATTTTTGAGGACAAGAACAGGGCGTGGGTAGTCAGGAGACTCATCCATCAACCCGTTACTCAGAGCGGCAACAAAGACCTTAGAAATATCTATCAATTTTCCCTAGGTTCAATTTATCCCTTCCTCGCAGCTTGCAGCCGTTCAGGTTTAGAATCCATCTGAGTGTTGCCAGCCAATTGCTGCCGATTGCGGCCTTCGCGAACCGGCTAATATTACGGCTGCTCGACTGAGGTAACCGCCGTTTTTGTGCCGGATACGTTCTTCAGGCAGTAGAGCATCAAGGTGCTAGCGCTAACAATTATTGGCCAGTATGCTGGCAGAGGACGAGGCGCTACTTTCCTGCGAGGTTTCAATATTCACTTGAATTTAAGCGCAAACCTCCCGATGAGTATAGCGTAGCCATTTGAAGCGGAGATTCTGCAATGATCAGTTCAATTGTTGATGAAAGTAGCGCTGAAACAATCAGGTCTTTGAAGAGAGATCTCGCCACGGTTCAGCAGCAGTTTCACACGATCATCAATGCCTCCAAGAATGGTATCCTCGCCGTTGATGCCAACGGAATGATCATCATTGCTAACCAGGTGGTTGGTGAAATCCTTGGCTTAAAACTTGAGCAGGTCGTCGGTCAACCCATCGTAAAACTGATTTCCAATACATTGATGTTGGATATACTAAAAACAAGAGAACCATTGCTTGGTCAGAAGATTACGTTGAACCAAACAGTTGTCATTGCGAACTATGCACCGATCGTTTCAGACGGTGTTCTTGTCGGTGCCATATCCGTATTTCAAGACATCTCAATATTGGAAAGCACGTTTTCAGAATTGAATTTCGTCAGGGGGTTGGTGCAGGAACAGGAAGCGGTTATCAATTCATCGTACGACGGTATCTTCATTACCGACGCCAACGGTGTCGTTCTTCGTTTGAACGAGGCTTATGAGCGCATGACGGGGATTAGGGCATCTGATGTCGTCGGTAAAAGCATGAAACGGTTGGTCGAGGAAAAGTACTACGATCAGTCTGTTACTCTGCTCGTGATTGAGAAACGCGAACGCATCACCATCAATCAGGTAGTCAAAGGGGATCGCAGACTTTTGGTTACCGGCAATCCGGTTTTTGACGAGGCGGGCAATCTGTTTCGTGTCGTGACTAATGTGCGTGATGTCACCGATCTGACGAATTTGCAGGATCAGTTGATCAAGACAAAAAACCAGACGCTGAAATATAAAACCGAGCTATCGCATTTGCGTTTATTGCAGATGGAAGAAAACGAGATTATTTTTCGCAGCCGATTAATGGCTCAAGCCATTTCCACAGCCGCCAAGATTGCTGATGTCGATTCAAGTGTGCTGATCACAGGAGACTCAGGAACAGGGAAGGAACTCATTGCAAAATTGATTCACAGGAAAGGGAAGGGCGTCTCTCTACCTTTCATCAAAATTAACTGCGCGGCATTTCCCGAGCAGTTGCTTGAGTCTGAACTCTTTGGATATGAAGGTGGGGCATTTACGGGGGCAAAGAAAGAAGGGAAGCCGGGCATGTTTGAGCTGGCAAACACCGGAACCCTTTTCCTGGATGAAATTGGCGATATGCCCTTGGTGCTACAAGTCAAGCTGTTGCGTGTTCTTCAGGAAAAAGAAGTATTGCGAGTTGGCGGAACCAAACCAGTGAAGGTCAACGTCAGAATTATTGGGGCCACACATCGTGATTTGCTCAAAGAGGTTGAAGCCGGGTGCTTTCGCAGAGACTTGTATTATCGCTTGATGGTTGTACCGATTCACCTCGTGCCTTTGCGCGAACGCAAGGAGGATATCCCTCCGCTATTGATTCATTTCCTCGACGAGTTCAGTTGCCGATATTCACTCAATAGAGTTATATCCACAGAAGCAATGGACCGATTGGTTGATTATGCTTGGCCTGGCAACGTTCGAGAGTTGAAAAACGTCATCGAGCGGATGGTGGTTACCTCAAGTGAAAGCATATTGTCCGCTGAGCACTTACCTGACGCGATTCGTCAAAAAGCATTTCAGCCCAAGCGGGGAGTGAAGCTAAGGCAGGCTGTCGAAGAGACCGAGTCGGTTTTTTTGGCGGAAACTTTTGCTGAATACAAATCCTGGAACAAGGTTGCAGATGTGCTCGGTATTGACAAAACCACGGTCTACCGAAAAGCCGGTAAATATGGATTGCTTGAAAAATAAGTTGCGTATTTGCAACTGTTGCATTAGTGCAACTCTATTGTATTTATTGAATATATAGCTAATACCTCTGATTTAGTCGCATTATCGCAACTTTGTGATGCATTCCTTTGGCATCTCTCCTGAGGTCGCGAAGTCAAGAAAAACAATAAGTGACACCTTCTCTGGCTGCGTCGTGGCTACGAGGCTAGTCATACAGGCATTCAAAATGCCTTTCGTTTCAATCAACTAAAAAATACTCCATAGATCGTCCCGACGCCTGTCCGGACGATTTTCTTCATGACCCGCCATGGCGATGGATTCATGGCATGAATCTTGATACATGGGGATTCAACGAGTGGTTTTCGCGCGTGTGGTGCCGTAATCCTTACGGTTCCGAATGCAAACTTGATAAGAAGGAGGGCGGTGGCAGGCAAAGTATTACAGGGGATATCGTAGATAAATTATACCTATTCAATAAGAGGGTTCGACGATGAGCATTATGGGTCCGTTAATTAAAAGGGAACACGGTAAGCAACAGCCTTGCATACCGTTAGGTGGTCCATTTCAGCTAAGGTTGCCTTTCATTCACTATCGCTTTGAGTTGCCAGACTATATTCAAGGTTTACTGATGTGTGCGGTATGCCTAGGCATAATTCCGATACTTCAGGAATACCTGGGAATGCCATTTGAGATCGCCATAACCATTGTGATCCTGAATGGCTTTTTCTATTTATGGCACGGCCATCTGGGAGACCCCGTCGTACCCGGCTGGATTACCCCAGCGATTCCGTTATTGCTGCTTTGGCTCAAGACTTTCCCTGAAGGTGTTCCGCGGATGCACGCGCTGATCGCCTTTGAAATGTTGTTGGGAATTTTTTCGCTAATACTAGGCGCAACAGGTCTGGCCTCTCGCTTTGTCAAACTTGTTCCTGACGCACTCAAAGCAGGCATTCTCTTGGGCGCAGGCATTGCTGCGGTACGCCTGGTTTTCTCCAAAGGCGGTCGTTTTGACCTATATCCTTGGACCATCACCATTGCCATCGGTTTTGCCTTTTATGTCCTTTTCTCGAACCATTTCAAGACACTGCGCAACAAAAACAAGTATTTGAAAGGCCTGTCCGACCTTGGCCTGCTGCCAGCACTTGTCTTGGCCATTATTGTTGCGCCGCTCGTTGGTGAGTTGCCTTGGCCGACGATTACCTGGGGATTTACCGTTCCGCAGTTTTACACCTTGTTTACAGAGTGGACACCCTTTTCTGCTCGTATCGGCTGGCCACCTCTGGAGATGTATATTTCTGCCGCGCCTCTGGTATTTGCAACGTATATCGTACTTTTTGGCGAGTTAATCCAGGCAGATGCTCTTGTTGATGAAGCCAGAATTACGCGTAATGGCGATGAAGACATTCATTTTGACTCTAATCGCAACAATATGATTTGCGGTATCCGCAATATTGGCATGTCAATGCTTGGCCCGGATGCCTCCATGTGTGGCCCGATGTGGGCAGCAATGCAGGTCGTTGAATGTGAGCGCTATAAACATGGCCCGGAGGCGATGGATAGCCTGTTTGGCGGAGTTTGTTCGTTCCGCTGGGGAACCTTTACCGGTTATTTCTTCATGCCGATTGTGACCCTGGTAAAACCGATTCTGCCGATTGCCCTGTCACTGACCATGCTGGTTCAAGGATATGTCGCTGTACGAGTAGGCATTCTGAAAGCCAGGACCTTTAATGATCTGGGCATCGCAGGAATTGTGGCGGCAATGCTCATTACCCGTGAAGCGGCTGCAGCATTCGGGGTTGGAATCGTGCTCTGCGCTCTGATCTACGGAAAAGATTTTTTCCGCAACTGGTCCAGATACGACAAAACAAAAGATCCAGTATTCAACGCAAGCATTAAAGAGGACTAGGAATGAAGAGGGGGTAGGTTGAATTTACCCCCTCCTGAGTCCTTCTTGAAGCAGGAAATATCCCAGGAGATTTAAATGAAAACCGCGCAACAGTACGAAGATAGCCTTCGTAAAATGAACTTCAAGGTATATCTGCAAGGTGAATTGGTAAAGAACCCGGTAGATCATCCGATCATCAGACCTTCCCTTAACTCAGTAAAAATGACTTATGCCTTGGCAGAGGATCCGCAATATGCAGATTTGATGACATCGACGTCGCATATGAGCGGGAAAAAAATCAATCGTTTTTGCCATCTGCACCAAAGTACAGGCGACTTGATCAAGAAAGTAAAAATGCAACGCTTGCTGGGCCAGAAGACGGCATCCTGCTTCCAGCGTTGTGTCGGCATGGACGCGATTAATGCGGTCGACAGCGTCACGTTTGAAATGGATAAGCAACTCGGTACTAAATATCACGAGAAGTTCACCAAGTTCCTGACGATGATGCAGGAAGAGGATTTAACCGTCGATGGTGCCATGACCGACCCGAAAGGCGATCGCAGCCTGAGTCCAAGTCAGCAACCTGATCCTGACCTTTATCTACGCGTCGTGGAAAAGCGAGCAGACGGCATTGTTGTTCGTGGCGCAAAAGCACATCAGACGGGTGCACTGAATTCGCACTGGATACTGGTCATGCCGACCATTGCGATGACCAAAGAAGATTCAGACTACGCCGTGTCCTTTGTGGCGCCTGCCGATGCTGAAGGGATTTTCTACATCTATGGTCGTCAGTCCTGTGATACGCGCAAACTCGAAGGCGGTACCTTCGACGTGGGCAACCAGGAATTCGGCGGGCACGAAGCGCTGATGGTTTTTGATGACGTTTTCATTCCCTGGGAAAACGTTTTCATGTGCGGCGAGCATGAGTTCAGCGGTCTGCTGGTCGAGCGTTTCGCGGGCTATCACCGTCAAAGCTACGGTGGCTGCAAGGTGGGTGTGGGCGATGTTCTTATCGGCGCGGCAGCCTTGGCCGCTGACTATAATGGCGCCGCCAAAGCTTCGCATATCAAAGACAAGCTGATAGAAATGATGCATTTGAATGAAACCCTTTACGCTTGCGGAATCGCCTGCTCAGCGGAAGGTCATAAAACTGCCTCTGGGACCTATTTGATTGATCTGTTGCTGGCCAACGTTTGCAAACAAAACGTAACCCGGTTCCCTTACGAAATTACACGCTTGGCAGAAGATATCGCAGGGGGGGCAATGGTGACACTGCCATCGGAAAAAGACCTGAATCATCCTGAAATCGGGAAGATCGTGGAGAAATATTTCCATACCCTTCCGAACGTTCAGACGAAAGACCGGATGCGCATCCTGCGTCTTGTTGAAAATCTAACGCTGGGGACTGCCGCCGTAGGCTACAGAACCGAATCCATGCATGGCGCCGGTTCGCCGCAAGCTCAACGCATCATGATTGCTCGCCAGGGAAATCTTTCGTACAAAAAAGAGCTGGCTAAGAATATTGCCGGTATTACGGACAAGTAATTCTGACGACAAATCAAGAAGGCGATCTCGGCGGTAAGAATTGAAGTAACGAAGGCGTACCCAAACTACGTTTCGAAGCAGCAATTGAACCGCTGCAGATAGCCCCTTGATTTGGAATCATGCGGAGGTTTTTTGACTGTGGAAGTATTAAAAAACAAGATCGAAGAGATAATCTCCAGCAAGATTCGTCCGGTATTGCGCGCTGACAATGGCGATATCGCTTTGGTAGAAATAACTCCCGATGCCATGGTAAAAATTCGGCTATCCGGGGCCTGTGCTACATGCCCTGGTGCCGAGCTTACCTTGTCAGAACTCGTCTCAAGCGAGTTGATGGGAGCCTGCCCGGAAGTTAAAGGGGTAATACGGGTCAATCAGGTCAGTGATGATCTGATCAACCAGGCCCTGAGTATTCTGCGCAAGAAAAAATGAACTCGTTGAAATGGTCACAAAACATTTCAGCATAGTATTTTGCGGTGGATGTAACCCAAAGATAAACAGAAGCCAGATTGCAGAAACACTGAACGTTCAGCTGACCAGGCTGGGATACAAGGTTTCTTATAACGAGCTAGATGCTGATTTTATGGTGTATCTAAGTGGTTGCTCGGTCAGTTGTGCGGAACAGAAAAAGATGACTAATGTACCTTTTGTAGTGGTGGCTGGATTGAGTATTGATTCAATAAATTTTAAAGAAAATGCGCTGGCCACAGAAATTCTAACTAGAGGGAGAAGTTGCTTTGAAAGACTTTAGAGAGATTTACAAAGACAAATTGGTTACTGCAGAACAGGCCGTACAGTGTGTCAAGTCCGGGAATAGGGTTGTGCTTGGACACGCCTGCAGCGAACCATCAGCACTTGTTGGAGCATTGGTTGCTCGGGCAGACGAACTCAGGGATGTTGAGATTGTTCACATGGTGGCCATGGGGCAGGCGAAATATACCCTGCCAGAGATGGAAAAGAGCTTTCGCCACAATGCATTATTTGTTGGCGGTTCAACTCGAAAGGCCGTTGAAGAGAAACGCGCTGACTATACGCCCTGTTTTTTCTCTGAAATTCCTCGCCTATTTACCAATAAGATTCTGCCTGTTGATGTTGCCCTTATTCAGGTGACGCCGCCCGATGCCGAAGGATTTTGCAGCTTTGGTTTGTCCGTTGACTACACCGCGGCAGCAGCGGATAGCGCAAACATTGTTATTGCCCAGATCAATTGCAACTTCCCCAGAACTGCTGGCACCAAAATCCATTTGAGCAAAATCGATTGGCTTGTCGAAATAGATGAAGCGGTGCTTGAACTCAAGCCGCCGGTTATCGGCGAAATCGAAAAAATGATTGGAGAACATGTTGCCAGTCTTGTTCAGGACGGAGCCACACTGCAACTTGGCATTGGGGCGATTCCTGATGCGGTGCTGCTATTTTTGAAGAACAAGAAGGATCTAGGCATTCACTCCGAAATGTTTTCAGACGGGGTCGTGGTGCTGGCTGAGGCAGGGGTAATAACAAACAAGAAGAAAACGATCAATACCGGAAAATTTACCGCTTCGTTTTTGATGGGTACCCGTAAGTTATACGACTTTGTCGATAACAATCCCAACGTGGACATGCAACCCATTGCCTATGTTAACGACCCCTATGTCATCGGGCAGCACGAAAACATGATCTCGATTAACTCGGCATTGCAAGTCGATTTAATGGGTCAGGTTAATGCAGAGATGATCGGCTCGAAACAATACAGCGGCATCGGTGGTCAAGTTGATTTTGTTCGTGGAGCGAGCAGATCAAAGAATGGGAAGTCAATCATCGCCATGCCTTCAACTGCGTCGGGTGGAAAGCTTTCCCGGATTGCTTGTGAACTTGACCGAGGTGCAGCAGTAACCACGTCGAGAAATGATGTGCACTATATTGCCACGGAATATGGGGTGGTCGAATTGCGGGGTAAGAGTCTGGCTCAGCGGGCCAGGGCGCTGATTTCGATTGCCCATCCTGACTTCCGCGAGGCTTTGATGACAGAAGCAAAGACAAAAGGAATTTTATAGAAAAAAATGAAGCCGTCGCTGGTTTTGTGTTCAAACGAGTGAGAAATGGATTGCGTAAGTGGTGCAATGTTCATTTCTTCCTCGGCCAGTGTCGGCTGATATACAAGGGCAGTTGAAGCGCTAATTCGTTGGGCGGCAGACTTGCCCGCGCGGTGTGACTTTTCTGGGAGAGAAATTATTCCAATTATTACTTTGCTCCATGAGCTGATGTCTACTGGAAAAGGGCAATATCGCCGGCTTGTAGGAAAACATACCCATCTATTTTGTAGCCGGGCTGTTGAACGCTCAACCAATGAAATCCAGAAGAAAATTCTATTCATCGCTTCGGCCGGTGCAGATGATTTCATGGCCAAGAAACTTGGCGTTCAGGTTGATAAGAAAAAAATAGTATTTTTCACGGCAAAAAAAAACAAACTCAGTAAGCACGTTAACCCGAAAAGCACCGCAGTAGCAATTCGAGTCTATCTTTCTGCCTTGATGATTTTATTGTCGAACGATAAAGAAATAATCCTCGAAAAAGTCGGACTCAATGAAACGGATTGGCTGAATACCTGGTGTGGTGTCTTTGAATATGCCAACGATGACAAGGTGACATTTAATTCCGAACTGATAACGCAGTATCAGCAAGAGGGAATGATGGGCCTGGTACAGGCAGCGGCAAAGCAGATTAATGTCACCTTGCGCCTCGAAGATAACGAGATTGATAAGGAAGTTGAATCGTTGAGTGAAGCCTTGATCAAGGATGCCAATGTGATTCTTGGAGTAATCAAATGAACAATGAAAGTGCTCTTTTCTTCTTTGATATTGGCGCCGTTGAATATATAAAAAAGCGCACCAACTCTATCGTCATTAGTTTCGACCTTGAGCCTGCATTGGGTGGCTGTGCCTGTTCCCCGACTCAACTCACGGGGAGTTTTACGCCGAGTATATCCTTGGGGGAACCAAACGATAAAGATCATTTTCAGGTTGAAACAGTCTGCGGAGTAAGTATTTTTTACCCCGATAAAGTTGGGATTAAACCTGACGCTTCACGCATCACCATAAAACTAAGAAAGTTGTTGTTTACCAGCTGGTTGGAGATAGAAGGGATGCAATCGAAATCAGTCTTTCATTAGATCGATTCGTCATGACCAGGGTCGATCATTGGGCTCTTGTTTTAAACAATTTTGCTCCAACAAAATGTTATCCGTGTAATGCATAAAATTTATGGAGAAGATATGGAAATCAAGCGTGTATTAGTTATTGGGGCAGGTCAAATGGGCGGCGGTATAGCCCAGGTATTTGCTCAAGGTGGCTTACAGGTCATCATTCGCGACATCAAGCCGGAATACGTTGCCAAAGGGATTGCTGAAATTGACAAGCGCCTGGCTAAACAGGTGAAAAAAGGAGAAATGACACCTGTGCAGCAAACAGAAATCATCAGCCGGATCACCGGGGTTGTTGAGCTCGATTCGCTTAGCTGTGATGTGGATCTGGTGGTTGAAGCGGCAGTCGAAAGCATGGCGATCAAAAAGGATATTTTTCAGGCGCTCGATGCCCTTTGTCCTGCCAATACCATCTTGGCTACGAATACTTCTTCAATCTCGGTAACCGCCTTAGCTGCTCTGACTAAAAGACCAGAGCAATTCATTGGGATACACTTTTTCAATCCGGCTCCAGTGATGAAGTTGGTCGAGATTATTAATGGCTTGGCGACAAGTCAGGAGACCTTCGAACGCGTTCAAAAGCTGGTTTCTGAGCTTGGCAAGTCACCGGTCAAAATATCCGACTTCCCGGGTTTTGCGGGCAACAGAATCATGATGCCGATGATCAATGAAGCAATTTTTGCGCTTATGGAAGGTGTCGCCAGTGCTGAAGACATCGATACCGTTGCAAAACTTGGCTTCAATCATCCCATGGGGCCTTTGGCACTATCCGATTTGATTGGTAACGATACGGTATTGTTTATTATGGAAGTTCTCTATGAGGGCTTTGGCGATTCCAAATATAGACCCTGTCCGTTACTGCGCAAACTGGTTCAAGCGGGCCATTTAGGGCGAAAAACCGGCAAAGGTTTTTACGATTATCCAAAACAATAAAGGAGTAAATGAATTGGACTATCAAAATCTAAAGTTTGAGAACGAAAATGGAATTTGCATCCTCACCATAAATCGACCTCAGGCTTTGAATGCCTTGAATTCCGTGACTATTGACGAGTTGCATCAGTTCTTCGTAACCGAGGCATTAGACGATTCAATTCATCTGGTTATTCTTACCGGTTCCGGGGAAAAGGCCTTTGTAGCCGGTGCGGACATTGCCGAAATGCAGTCGATGTCAGCAGAACAGGCCCGCGTATTTAGCCAATGCGGGCAGAGTGCTTTTGACATGATAGAAAATCTGCAAAAACCCGTTATCGCCGCAATCAATGGCTTTGCCTTAGGGGGCGGGTGCGAGCTGGCCATGGCCTGCGATATCCGTATCGCATCGGACAAAGCCAGGTTCGGCCAGCCGGAAGTGAGTCTGGGCATCATTCCCGGTTATGGTGGAACTCAGCGTTTGTCACGTTTGGTTGGTAAAGGGCGGGCGAAAGAAATGCTCTTTACCGGCGATATTATTGACGCTACTGAAGCCTATCGCATTGGCCTGGTGAACAAAGTGGTGCCCGCTGATGAGTTGATGAGCACCGCCAAGGCCATGGCGGAAAAGATAATGAGTCGCGGTCCTGTTGCCGTAAAGCTGACTAAAGCTGCTGTCAATAAAGGACTAGAGGGCGATTTGGCGTCTGGTTTAGCGTTGGAAGCAGAAATGTTTGGACTCTGTTTCAGCACGGCCGATCAAAATGCGGGTATGGCGGCTTTTTTGGCAAAGAGTACAGCCAAGTTTATTGGGGCGTAAATTTTTCTAGAGCGTCAATCAGGTTTGACAATCTGTTCGGCCATTGTTCAAGTGAGGACGAAGCGATATGCAAGGTGGACGTTGATATATAAAAGGACTACCACTGGCCGACGAACCGCAGTTCGATACCGTGCTGCATACCAAGGGGTAGGACGTTAGAATCGCTCCGAGCACACCAAATTATGAATATGTATTAAGCACTTAAGCCAATCTTCGGATTGGCTTAAGTGCTATCTAGATCAGGAAAGAAGTGCGCCACGTAACTGGGTTACGTGCTCGGCACGTCAGCATGCCGGGTAACCCCATCGGGTGCGCCGAGGGTGCGAAATTGCATGCGCATTCGAGCTTGTCGTGAGCGGTGAGAAGGCCGCCGCAGCTGTTCTACTTGAACGGCCTCAATTTCGACTTGGATTTGGCGGCCGTTATCTTCGCTTGTGCTTCGGCACCTTCATCGACCGTTGGCTGATTAAGCTGTTCTGGTGTGATGAGCTTGACCTTTTTGGCCGCATCTTCCGGGAGCTGCTTGAGAACAGCTTCCAATCCACATTCGAGCAATTGATTGATCACTAGGGAAGCTGGAACCCCTCCGATGCGCGCCATGTTCTCGATTTGAAGAAAGAGAGCCATCGGAAAACGATGGCTGCGCTGAACTGTGGCACCTGCGGAGGAGTAGCTGGCATCTCCGGTAAGAAGATCAACCAGAAACTCGGTTTTGCTTGGAATGTACTGTTCTTCGGTCATGATGATTCTCTGTTGGGTTGTTGTTGTGTTACGAACAGTAACCCATAACAAAACCCAGTGTCAATGCCATTTTGCATTTGAATGACATGGTCATGTGTTGCGGTTTGACGCTGTGCCGCCCGCGCTGACGTGTGACCGCATCAGATTCGGTTGGGGACAATTTTATTGAGCACCAACTGATCTCATGTGTGATGCGATTGAGAGCCTTTTGATGCTATTCAAATTATTTTGTATCTGTATCAGAAAATAATGCTAGGATTAGAAAGTTTGTCTATTTAGGGCTTGGTGCTATGAAAAGAAAACCAGCTGAAAAATATATTGAAAAAGCGAAGCTTCTGACTAATGAAGAATTAGCAAAAGTATTTGCAAGAATGCGTATCGATTTGCACATCAGAATGGACAGCAGAAAAGTGAGTTCATTTGAAGCTGCGGCAGTTCAGCTTGAAATTGAAGCCGATCAGGTCAATGAATGGCGTATGAAATGGGCGAGGCCGCCCTTGAGTGTGGAAAAGGCAGAAAATATCTCAACCTAGCCGCGAAGAATTTCATGGCGGGTGATCTACAGAATTTTAACAATCCAGTGATCTGATGCCTCGCTCTCTGGCAATCCGGATTGTGAATTAGTATTAAGAGCTTAAGCCAATCTTCGGATTGGCCTTTTTGTTTGTGTGATCGTTTCTCCGGCGGCGCTTTGCGGCATAAGCGCTCCAGTTGTCAGTTTGCCTCCGGGAGTTGATCCCAGCGGGTCGTGTAGCCCGGTGATTTGCTCTCGCGTTTCATCTTCCATGCTTTGTGCACACCTTCGGCGGCGGAGTGCAGGGTGCCTCTTCCCCAGGTCGCGTTGATGTGGTCCATCACCTGCATCAGCCGGGTATTGTCCCGGGCCTTGGCGAAGAGGTCCGGCTGAACGACTCCGGCGTCGTGGAGATTCATCAGGGCGACACCGGCTTTCTGGTAGGCGTGGCCGGGGCGGTAGATCTTCTTCAGACCCCAGCGGGCGATGGTGGTGAGGCGGAGTGTGTCGTCGGTCGGTTCGGGCAGGGGAATGGTCAGTCCCTGCTGGTATTGCGGGGCGTTGGCTTTATGCGGGTTGGTGCGGATATAGACGTGGACCATGCCGGCCAAAGAGCCCTGGCTGCGCAGTTTCTCGGCTGCAATGGCGATATAGCTGGCAACGGCTTCGCCCAGTGGTTCGAAGTCATAGACGTATTGGCCAAAGGAACGGGAAGAGATGATCTGCTGCTTGTTTGGTGCCGCGTCTTCCATGGTGATGCAGGAAATACCATTGAGTTCGGCCAGGGTGCGTTCCAGTACCACCGAGAATTCGCGGCGCAGGGTCTTGGCGTCGGCGGTTCTCAGGGCTTCGACGGTAGTAATGCCTCGAGCATTGAGTTGCTGTGACAAGCGCGGCCCGACTCCCCATATCTCGCGGATCGGCAGGGTGGCAAAAAGTGTTGACAGCTCGCTGCTGCTCAAGCGCCCGAAGTCACAGACGCCTTCTACTCCGGCGAGCCATTTCTTGGCGCAGTGGTTGGCCAACTTGGCCAGGGTCTTGGTGCTGGCCATGCCGACACAGACGGGGATGCCGATGCACTGTTTCACTGTCTGGCGGATTTCCTTGCCGTATTCGATGAGGTCGTAACGCTCGAAACCGGAAAGGTCGAGAAAGCATTCATCGATGCTGTAGATTTCCTGCTCCGGGGAGAATTTTCCTAAAACGCCCATCATCCGGTTGCTCAGGTCGGCATAGAGTTCGTAATTGCTTGATAGGGCGTGGATACCGTGTTTTTGGGCGAGATCCTTCATCTGAAACCAGGGCGTACCCATCTTGACGCCAAGTTCCTTGACCTCGCTGCTACGCGCCACCGCACAGCCGTCGTTGTTGGAGAGAACGACGACCGGCTGGCCTTCGAGCCTGGGGTTGAAAACCCGTTCGCAGGAAACAAAAAAGTTGTTGCCGTCGACGAGGGCAAAGCGGCTCATGGCCGCAGCTTATGCACGACGCTGGTGACGATGCCCCAGATTTGCAGTTCCTGCCCTTCCTGAAACTCAATCGGTGCAAAGTCAGGATTTTCGGCCAGCAGGCGAATCCGGCCGGCGCGTTTGTACAGGCGCTTGACGGTGAATTCGCCATCGACGACGGCAATGATGACCGAGCGATGCGAGGGCGTAAGCGAACGATCGACGACGAGCAGATCGCCGTCCTGAATGCCCGCGCCGGTCATCGAATGGCCCTTGGCTCGCAGGAAGAAGGTGGCCTCCTTGTGTGAGATCAAGTGCTCGTTGAGGTCAAGGGCTTGCGAGACATAGTCGTCGGCCGGGCTGGGAAATCCGGCCCGGACACTGTGTGCGTAGAGCGGGCAGTGGAGCGGCTCCGGATGGTCGACCGGATGCATCAAGGGCGGATGGGTCACAGGGCGCAGTGTTCTGCAGCGAGGTGGGCGCGAGGGCTATCTACGAAGGTGGTGGTGGTTTCTTCGGTCCTGTCGTCCTTGGCCGACAGGACGATAAGATCATCGCATTCCGGGCAGATGCGATACTGCATTTTGCTACTGTCGGCGACCTCAAAGTCCAGCGGGTCAATCGAGCTATGGCAGTGTGGACAGATAAAACGTGTAGGCATGGCTGGCTCCTTATGTACTGTAATTATATACAGTGCTGCGAGAGGCGCAAGCAAAAACAGCTTGGATGCCGACTGCCGTCAGTCTCTGTGGCAACATTTTGACAGAACCGATTGTTGAATCAGGGCGCAGTCAGTAATTAGTAATTCTCAGCCGGTATTCTTGGTGAAATCTGACGAATACAGTGATCAACGCTAAATTTTCCTGGCGCATTCTTTTGTCGGGGATTTAGATAGCAGAAAGGCCAATCCGAAGACTGGCCTTTCTGCTTGAAGCTATGGGTCGGGACTGCGGGATTCGAACTTGGAGCCACACACCTTATTGACAGGGTTTCAGGACTTTCTAAGCATTTTGTCCCGCGCTTGACCCCACAAAATAGAGTTTATTGGTAAGGCGTCATGCGTACTTACGCTTTCTTTGCCCAGGCTCCACAATAAGCGTTTGGCGAAACTTCAGTATCACCGGCAAAAATCTTGCATCCACCTAGGCCATTTGCTGTCTTTCCGGGGACGAATTGTAGGCAAGTCGAGCACTTCTTATCGCCTTCAGGTTTGTCTTGGTACTTCATTGCTTTACGCATAGCATCATTCTTGGCTGCAAAGGCAACCACGGGCATCATTACAACGGCGATGCTGCCAAGCTTCAGCATGTTTCTGCGGGACTGATTAATGTTGTCTTTCATGCTTTTTGCTCCAGTTAAGTTAGCCTACGAAAATAATTAATGGTTACAAAAAAATGCTCCCATCGGACTGTGAGTGACATCAAGAAGCTTGAGTAATTCCATTTACGTTGATCTAGGCCCATCGCTATTCCTTTCGCAATGAGGAATATTGATGATCTGCCGTTACTATTCATACTATTAGGATATTCTAATGCTTAATCAAGTTCCTGTATGAAATTATCCAATCTTCGACATAGTCAAAGCTGAACGTGGTTTTCGCGATACGGTTAGAGGCTTTCAAATAAACCCAGAGATGTCACTGGTCTCCAGTCAGGGAAAGTCCCTTTCGTGCTTAATCCAGATGCGCGTAGGACTTCGCTTAGAACTGCCCGGTAGTCCGTCGTTACCGCAAGATCTACACCTTGATCCAGTGCTTGTGTTGTCAATCCCGGCCATCTTCCATACATACGGCCTCCGACAACGGTATCACCGAGAACCAGCCAGCATCCGCCATGCCCGTGATCAGTGCCGCCACTCTTGTTGGCCCGGAGGCGTCTGCCAAATTCTGTCATGACGACGACTATGATTTTGCGACCCGCAGCCGCCATATCGTCATGAAATGCGGCTAATCCTAAAGACAACTGCCGTACTTGGTTCGCAAAGCGCCCCTGCTGCCCTTCATGGGTATCCCAGCCGCCATGATCTACACAAGCTGCGGAGAGCCCAACGTCCATCTTTGCTAGTCTCGCTACGGAAGATAGCGTACGTGAAAAATCTCCAGAGCCTTCATGGCTGCGTGCACCGCTGGGGACATAGGGCACTATTTTTCCGGCTGCATCACGGGGAATATTACGCTCGACCGATTCAAGGAGTTGAAGAGCTTTAAGACCTGCACGATGAACGGGAGTTGTGCCTTCGATATTCAATGCGCGTAACAAGTCCGACGTTGCTTTTCCCCAAGGAATCCCCAGGGCAGTTGATATGTCAGGTGTTGAGAGAGCCGAGGCTAGGCCATGCATGGCGAATGCAGTCGCTGGGGTGGCTGAATAGCCTGAGACAAGTCCATTGACGTCAGCCAGAGAACGCGCCAGCCAGCCGCTGTCAATGCGGGTCATGTGTTTTTCATCATTGATGCCGCGCTCGATTAGATCCTGGGCAACAAAATGCGAACGGGTACCGTCCGTCAGACCAACTGCATGCACGATTGCCAGCCGTCCAGCTTGATAAAGACTGGATAAAGGTCCCGCACTGTGATGCAAACGAAAACCAGCTGTCGGATCAAGCGTATGCTCAATCAGGCTGCCGGCATACTCGCCACTTTCCAGTACGCGCAATTCAGGAGGGCGAGCTGCGACATAATTCGGATCAGACGTTGGAGCGACCAGATTGAGGCCGTCGGCTCCGCCGCGAAGAAATACCGTAATCAATAGCGGATGGCTTGGCGCTTGAGTGGCACATGCCAGATTGGAAATTCCTGAAAATGGGGCAAGACAACCTGCCGCGGAAGCTGCTTTTATAAAATTGCGTCGATCCATGGCTATCAGTCGAGGCTAGCGCAGTTGATATTCAGGAGCCATCGCTGCCCATGCCACAACGTGACGTGCCAGCTGCGGATTGTTTATGGCATTTGCCGATGCTAAGCCCATTGCTTTCATCAAGCTTGTCACCAAGATGGGGGACGCAATTCCATAAAGACGCTCAACCCAATAGGTAACAAGTTTTTCCCCACCAAGTCCTTTGGTGTCAAAAGGCGCCATTGCATCGAATTGTCCCGTTCCCCACCAGTTATCCGTCAAGCCAGCGATCAGTGTCCAGCGTCGGCGCATCGCATTGACACCCAGCCAGTGCTCCGACACATCGGGATGACCGGTTGGGGTTGGCCAACCGAACATCCTTTGTCCGGCGGCATCCATTTCACCGATCAATCCCTCGGTTGGAGAGAACTCAATTCCCGTAGCACGAAGATAACTGGCGACAAGTTCAAGAGGGCGCTTTACTTTGGCGGAACGAATCTGGGAAAACTCTTTCGACAGTGCGATATGAGCGACGACTCGGGCGATCTGATCGGGTTTGTCGCGAGTCTTAATCCAAATCTGGGTGGAACTGCTGATTAAGGATTCGGGAGGGGTGTCGGCAACGAGGCGAGTACAAATCTTTTTGCATATAAAACGCGCCGTCGCTGGGTGGAAGGCAGCCAGATCGAGGACTTTTTTTCCATCAGCCAGCGCTGGCTGATAAGGATCAAATTCGGTGGCTAAAACGCGCTTCTGATAGTTGTCATGCCACGACTCAACAAACGTAAAGCGCCCTGTTCGTGGAAGAGTCTGACCTCCACCGAGGCCACTTCCATCTTCGACCCCCCAACCGGTAAAAGCACGCGCTGCTTCGTAGACATCTTGGTCAATATATCCTGCAGCTTTTCCCGTCAATGCGCCAGGGACGTCGCGCCAACGGTTGTAAAGGGCGTTCAGATAAGCCTCGCGTCCTAATGTGTGTAATTCGAACAGCTCCCGCGCATAGTTTTCGTTTGGCGCACCGCTTCGCGATGAACGATTATTTAGATAC
>JBAXHE010000063.1:0-17220 GCA_037139055.1 Betaproteobacteria bacterium
TCGACGTTGCGATCGAGCATGACGCGAGCGATGCGGCGAATGTCGGTGACCGCGTCGGCGGCTACCACCGGGGTAGTCATGACATCACGAACCCGCTTGAACAGCAGATCGCGGGCGACTCCCTGGTCAATATTGAGGGCGGTCAGCAGCTCTCTTTGGCTGACGATGCCCACCAGGTTAAGTCCGGCGTCAAGCACCGGCGCCTGATGAATCTGGTTGTCGACCAAAACCTTCCAGGCGCTGACGACTTCGTCATCGGCATTCACCGTGATCACCCGGCTCTGCATGATCTGGTTGGCATGGTAGAGTGGGCCGCGCTCCAGTTCTTGCGGCAGCATCGCTTGGTACGAGGCGATGGCTCGCTCTCCCGGCGCTGAGAGCTGTCGGGAAGCCAGGTGTTCAAGCGCAAAGCCGGTTTCAGTCTGTTCGTCCAGCGGCTTCACCGCATTGACTCGGCCGCGCCGAGCGACCGGCGGTATCCGGCTCAGACTTTCCAGCGTGCCTTGAAAAATGGGGCCACTGATTCCGTAAATCGCAAACATCGGCGCCTCTCCTTTTAACTATCTTACTCCGCTTGTCGGCAATGCGGTTTTAGTCCAGGAAATAACTCTGTGTCATGGAGAATTACTGGCATGTCATTGCCAATATGTCTTGGATTGCTCTCTGGCTTAAGCTAGAATGTTTGCATTATGCATAATGCGATGACCAAGCCACGGTCGAGTTCGTTTCGGCAGAGTGGGTTGTTGCGGACCCCCTTGCTGGTTATGGTGATGTCTGCGGCGCTCCTGTGCATACTGGCTGCGCTGGCCCTGATCTCGGAAAACCGCAAGCATACGATTGAAGCCGCCAATCGTGAAAATTCAAACATCTCGCGGCTGGTCGGATTTCACATCTCACATTTGCTGAACACCGGTGTCCGTCTTCTTGACAGCGTGGCCATGAATGTCGAAGAACATGGTTTATCTCAGTTCCAGAGCAAGGAGGGCAAGCAGTTTCTCCTGAGCCGGGTTCAGGGGTTTCCGGAACTGCAGACGATGCTGCTGATTGGCAAGAGCGGGCAGCTCTTGGTCGGAGCAAGCACCCCTTTCCCTCCGCCCGACATTAATTATGCCGATCGAGACTACTTTCTCCTGCACAAGAGCGGGCAGAATCTGGTGTATGGCGAGCAACTGATGAGCCGCAGCCACGGTCGGCGTGGAACGACGATCAGCCGGGCCATTCGCTCCCGCCACGGTGAGCTCGAAGGCATCGTTTTGATCACCATTGAAAGCAGTCACTTTGCCGAGTTGTTCCAGCTGGCGCAGAGAACGGACGACCAGGAAATTACCGTGTTACGCAAGGATGGCGCTATTTTTGTCCGGGTCCCCGAAATTGAAACGGGGCGTCGTATTCCACAGGCTGACGTTTTCAGTCGGGTGTCCAACAATTCGCGTGGAACCTATGAGGGCAGAAGCGCGATCGACAATCTGCCGCGTCTGTTTGCCTATGAGCAGCTCAAGGATTACCCCTTACTCGTGGTCGCCAGTCAGCACACCGATCGGGTTCTGCGCTCCTGGCGACTGTTTACCGGGACGATCTGCGCCGGGCTTGCCCTGGCGCTGATTCTCTTAGGGGTCGCCAGTCGATATGCTTTCAAATCCGCCACAGAAACTGAAACGCTGCAGCTGGAACTGGAACGTCTGGCGCATACCGATTCTCTCACTGGCTTGGCCAACCGCCGGCATTTCATGACGCTGGCCGAGAGGGAGCTTTCACGTACCACCCGATACGGAGGTTCTCTTGCGGTGCTGATGATGGACCTCGATCATTTCAAAAAGGTCAACGACACCTATGGCCATGCCACCGGCGACATCGTCCTGCAGAGTTTGTCCAAGCTCCTGATGGTCGAGTTGCGCGATATCGATATCGTCGGTCGGCTGGGCGGAGAGGAATTCGCGATTGTTCTTTCGCAAAGCGATGGGCTTCAGGCCATGGAAGTTGCCGAGCGCTTGCGCCGGACCATCGAAGAGACTGGCGTCGTTCTGCCCCAAGGGCTGCCGCTTTATATCACCGTCTCGATCGGCGTGTCGGTCCTGTCGGCGCAAGAGACCAACATCGAGATCTTGCTCAGCCAGGCCGACGAGGCGCTGTATGAAGCTAAACGAACGGGCCGTAATCGGGTCCAGGCGTTCTGGGAAACGTCATCACACCTTTCGGCAAAGGTGGAGGTGCTAAAAGCCTTGAGTGCTTGCCGCTCACTCTGACCTTAGGGCTTCGACCGGATCGAGTCGTGCGGCGCGCCGGGCGGGTAACACTCCCGCCAGCAGGCCGATGACGATGGCAATGCCTTCGGCCATCAGCACAAAGGCGATTGGTGTTTTTACCGGCAAGGCCGGAACCAACAGATGAATCAGCTGCGCCAGCCCGAATCCCACACCCAGCCCGACCAGGCCACCGAGCGCTGAGAGCGCAACGGCCTCGCCGAGGAACAGTCCGAGAATGGTCCGGCGTGGTGCGCCGAGAGCGACCAGTAGGCCGATTTCGCTGGTGCGCTCGGTGACGGCGATGGTCATGATGGTAACGATACCAACACCGCCGACCAGTAGCGAAATGCTGCCCAGCGCGCCGACCGCCATGGTCAATACGTCGAGAATGTTCGAGAGCGTGCGCAGCATGTCTTCCTGCGTGGTGATGGTGAAGTCCTCGCGCCCATGTCGGGCCTTGAGCATGGCAATGATGGCGGCGCTGATACGTGCGGCGGGAATGCCTTCTTCATAAGCGAGATCAATCTTCATCATGCCGTCGCGGTTGTACAGTTCCAGCGCACGTGCCGTCGGGATATAGGCGGCGTCATCCAGATCAATGCCGAGAAACTGCCCCTTGGCTTCGAGCACGCCGATGACCCGGAATTGCAGGTTGCCGATGCTCAGGCGGGCCCCGAGGGCATTTTCGGCGCCGAAAATCTCGGTTTTCAGTTTGGCGCCGAGGACTACGAAGGAGCGCGCGCTTTCCGATTCTTCGGGCGGGAGGAACTGCCCGCTGCTGACCTTGATGCTGTAGACCCTGAGCATTTCGGGGGTGACGCCGTTGATCGTGGTGCGCCGCAGCCGCCCATTGCCCTTGACTTCGGTGTTGCCCCAGACCATCGCCGACATGCCGGTAATGTGCTGCAAGCGTTGCAAGGCACGGGCATCCTCGAGGGTGAGTGGTCGCACCGAGGTCGGGATGCCGGTCGGGGCCGGGCCGGAGGTCTTGACCTTGCCTGGCGAAATGCTCACCAGATTAGTGCCGAACTGGGTGAATTCCGAGAGCACAAAGCGGTGGATGCCCTCGCCGATCGAGGTGAGCAGAATGACGGCGGCAATGCCGACGGCGATTCCGAGCAGCGTCAGCGCGCTGCGCAGCCGGTGCGCGGTGATCGCACGCAAGGCTAGGTGGATGGAGTCGGCCGCGCGGATCATGGTAAAGAGTACAAGGTCAAACCACGGCGACACGGCGGGCACAGCGAACAAACAATGGCCAAATCCATTTGGCTAACTCCGCCAAGGGTAAAGGCGGAACGAAGCCAATATCGAGGGGTTTCGCCGTGCACGCCGTGTCGCCGTGGTGAAAAATTTTGCATTTGCCTTTACCTTTTCGCCAGTGACTCGACCGGATCAAGGCGTGCCGCCTGGCGGGCCGGGAGAACGCCGAAGAGGATGCCGGTGATGAGGGCGGTGCCGAGTCCGGCGAAAACCGCCCAGTCCGGGGGGAAGGCCGGGAAGACCGGATAAATCTGGCGGATCAGGGCCGCTGCACCTTCGCCGAGCAGGTAGCCGAGCAGGGCGCCGGCCAGGGAAAGCATCGCCGCTTCAACGAGAAAGGCGGTGCGAATGGTCGTCCCGGTCGCGCCGAGCGCTTTCAGCAGTCCAATTTCGGAAGTGCGCTGGGTGACCGAGACGAGCATCACGTTCATCACCAGAATGCCGGCGACAGCCAGGCTGATCGCAGCGATGCCGGCGACAGCCAGCGTCAATGTCCCGAGCAGCTTGTCAAAGGTGGCGAGTACCGCATCCTGTGTAATGACGGTGACATCTTCTTCACCTTCGTGGCGCAGCTTGATGATTTCGGTGACCTGCGCCTTGGCTGGTTCAATCGCCTCGCGACTGTTGGCTTCGACCAGGATGCGGAACAAGGTATTGCTGTTGAACATCGCCTGTGCCAGAGAAACAGGGACGATCACCAGTTCATCGGTGTTCATGCCCAACCCCTGCCCGGTTGATGACATCACTCCGATGACCCGGAAGCGCCGGTCGCCGACGCGGATCAACTGGCCGAGTGCGGATTCGGCGCCGAACAATTCGTCGCGGATTTTGGCGCCGATCACGGCTTCCGATGCACCACGTCGCCAGTCGCCGTCGGGGAGGAAGCGACCCTGGGCAAGTTGCAGGTTGCGCACGTCGATGAAGTGGGAATTGGTTCCGGCCAGCATCACCTCGCGCAATTTGCCGCCGTAACTGATTTCCGATGTGCCCACGGCCAGCGGTGCCACCCGGCGAACGGCGCTGGCGCGCAGCAGGGCTTGCGCATCGTCAATGGTCAGGTCGCGCGGCGTGTTGGTAATGGCGTTGCCGGGATTGAAGCCACCGGTCTGCGAACGCCCGGGCAGGACAATGACCAGATTGGTGCCGAGGGAAGAAAACTCGCCGACCACATAGCGTCGCGCACCGTCGCCGAGCGCCGTGAGGACCACCACCGCAGCGACGCCGATCGACATCGCCAGAATCAGCAGCGAGGTGCGCAGCGGGTTGCCGGTGGCGGCGTCGCGTGCAAAGCGGATCAGGTCGGGGGCGCGCATGGGGTTTAAAGGCGATTAACCACGGCGGGCACAACGGGCACAACGAGAAGCAAAAACGATTTGAACGAAAACCTGTGGGTGAGTAGCCTCAGGGTTTCTCTCATGGGTTTCGTTGTGTCCGTTGTGTCCGTTGTGCTCGTTGTGGTTCATGTCAGTGCCTTCGAATCGTGCCTCAGTTCCCCGTCTTCCATCAGCAACTGCCGACGGGCGCGGGCGCCGAGAACGGTGTCGTGGGTGACGACGATCAGGGTGACGCCGCGCTGGTTGAGTTCCTCCAGCAGGCGCATGACTTCTTCGCCGGTAGCACGGTCGAGGTTGCCGGTCGGTTCGTCAGCGAGGATCATCGCCGGTTGCATGATCGTCGCCCGGGCGATCGCCACGCGTTGACGCTGACCGCCGGAGAGTTCATTCGGGCGATGACCGGCGCGATTGGTTAGGCCGTAATCCTTGAGCGCCTGCTCGACGCGTTTGGCACGCTCTGCCGGGGCGATGCCGGCCAAGGTCATCGGTAGAGCAATGTTCTCGGCGGCGGTCAGACGCGGGACCAGATGAAAACTCTGGAAGACGAAGCCAATGCGTTCGCTGCGTACGCGTGCTTGCTCGTCCAGCGAGAGGGTGGTGACATCGCGGCCCTCAAGCCGGTAGGTGCCGGTGTTGGGATGGTCGAGCAGACCCAGCAGGTTGAGCAGTGTGGACTTTCCCGAGCCCGACGGCCCCATGACGGCTACATAGTCGCCGGAAGTGATTTGCAGATTCAGGTGATGCAGCGCGTGAACTTCACTATCGCCGAGGTAAAAAATCCGCTCGATACCGGATAACTCGATCAGCGGTGAACTCATCACTTGGCCTGGGGCTTATCTTCGATGATGTAGTGTGCACCGCCCTTGACCCCGACGCGTTCAAGCGACGTGACGACGCGTTCGCCGACGCTCAGCCCTTCCAGCACTTCGGTGTATTCCCAATTGGCCAGGCCGGCTTTGATCTTGCGTTCTTCAAGGATTCCGTTTTTCCCGGCGATCAGTACTCGCCCGCCCTCGAGCAAAGCTGAGGTCGGAACGCGAACCACGTCGTCGCGGACGTCAAGCAGGACTTCCACATCGGCGCTATAGCCGACCAGCAGCTTTCCGGGTGCATCGGGCTTGTCGAAGTCGGCTTCGATATCGACGGTGCGCGCCTGTTTCTCGACAGCAGAGACGTAAGGGGCTACCCGTCTGACCTTGCCGGGGAAGGATTGCTTGGGCAGAGCGTCGAGGCTGATACGTACCGGTTGGCCGGCTTTGATCTTGGGTGCGTCGACTTCATCCATCGGGGCTTTGACGTAGAGGCAGGAGTCGTCGATCAGATCGACCGCCGGTGGCATCGGGATGCCTGGGGGCGAAGGTGTCGAGTATTCACCGACTTCGCCAACGATCTTGGCGACCGTGCCGTCAAACGGTGCGTAAAGGATCGTTCGACCCTGTTCGACGCGGGTGGCTGTGACCTTGGCCTGGAATTGCACGACATCGGCCTTGGCGGCATCGCAAGCAGCCCGCTTGGCTTTGGCCTCGGTGCGCGCCGAATCCTCGCGCGATGTCGAGACAAATCCCTTCTCGCGCAACGCGGTCTGGCGATCGGCCTCGCGCTCGGCGTTGGCCGCCTGTGCGCACAGATCGTTGGCGTGCTGCTGTGCAGTGACCACTTGGGTCATCGCCAGTGTGCTTTGTGCCTGCTGGTCGTCGTTCCACAGCTTCATCAGCAGCTGGCCCTTCTTGACCCGATCGCCCTCCTTGATCGGCAGCGCCTCGATGCGGCCACCGAGGATGGTGGACAGCTTGGCGCGTTGGCAGGCTTCGATGGTTCCTGCACGGGTGTTGGCAATGCTTGACTCGACCTTGCCGCGGTCGATTTCCTTGACCACCAGGGCAATCGGTTTGGGCCGACCGATCCACCAGAAAACAGTGACCAGGGCGGCGATAACGGCAAAGGCGAGGAGCAGGCGGCGAATCAGGGGAGACATGGCTGGGTCGGTGGCGATAGACAGCACGCGGAATCAAAGTAGCTATGGTCGGGCAATTTGGCAGGGATGGCAAGCGATGATCGGAACCGTCTGTTGCAAGAAATTTCAGCACGGACTCACCGGCAGAAACTGGCACGAATGCTGGATAATGGGTTCCTGTTTCGATATTTCTGAGGTCGATTATGTGGAAGAGGGTTCGGTCTCTAACCTATTTCTGGCTGGTGGCGCTCAGCGCCTTGCTGCTGTCCTGCGCCACGCCGGATGTCTCGCAGAAGCGCGCGCCGTTGACGCTATCGCTGATCAGCTTCAACGATTTTCACGGCAATCTGCTGTCGCCTGACTCCACTGCTCTGCCCAAAACGAGTGATCGCAGCTCCGTACGCCCTGTTCCGGCCGGCGGCGCAGCTTATCTGGCGACGCTGATTCGCCAGTTGCGGGCGGAGAATCCCGAGCATTCGCTGGTCGTGGCGGCCGGTGATTTGATCGGTGCCTCGCCCCCGGTCTCTGGCCTGTTTCACGACGAACCGACGATTGAGGTGCTAAATCAGATGGAGTTGGCACTTTCCACGGTAGGCAATCACGAATTCGACAAAGGGCGGGCTGAGCTGCAGCGTTTACAGCAGGGCGGCTGTTTCCCGCCTTCAGTGGATGGCAAGCAAGGTCGTGTCGGGGTGGATACCTGTATGAATGACGGCAGTTTCACCGGGGCGACATTCCGTTATCTGTCAGCCAATGTGGTTGACCAGCGCAGCGGCCAGACCCTCTTTCCTTCTTATGTCATCCGCGAGATGGGCGGGGTCAAGGTCGGGTTTGTCGGCGTCACGCTTAAGGAAACGCCGAGCGTGGTGTCGCCAAAAGGTGTTGAAGGATTGCACTTTGTCGATGAGGTCACTGCGATCAATCGACTGATTCCGGCCATAAAGCGTGAGGGCGCCGCCTTTGTCGTGGTGCTGCTGCATCAGGGCGGGGCCACCAGCGCGGAAGCGATCAATGATACCGCGTGTCCGGGCTTCAACGGCGCCGCGCTGCGCATTGCCGATCAACTGGATTCGGCGGTTGAAGTGGTGATCACCGGGCATACGCATCAGGAATATGTTTGCCTCCGGCCCGACGGCAAGCTGATGACGCAGGCCGGTTCCTATGGGCGGATGGCGACGAAGATTGATCTCACTGTTGATTCGGCAAGCGGCCGGGTGCTTGCCAAGTCGGCACGCACGTACGTGGCGGCCAATGACGCGCTGCTGAAAGATGCCGGGGTCGACGCGCTGGTGCAGCGTTACGCGCGGCTGAGCGAGGCGCGTAGCGGTGCGGTGGTGGCGCGGATCGCCGCGCCGCTTGAGCGACGTGCCAATCCTGCCGGTGAAAGCCAGCTCGGCAACGTGATCGCCGACGCCTATCTTTTTGCCGCGGCCAATGAGCAGTATGCTTCGCGGGCAGCGCAGATAGCCTTCGTCAATCCCGGTGGCATACGAAGTAGCCTGAATCATGGCCTTGAGGTGACTTACGGGCAGTTGTACCGCGTGCATCCATTTAACAACACCCTGATGACGCTTGAGTTGAGTGGGGCGCAGCTGGCCCGTTTGCTTGAACAGCAGTGGGAACAGCCACAGCCGACAGGTGGGCGGGTGCTGTCGGTTTCGGGAGGAGTCAGCTATGATTGGGATGCTGAAAAGCTGGCGGGGGCTCGCGCCGGAGAGGGGCAGCGCATCGTGCCGGGATCGCTGAAGCTCAATGGGCAGCCAATTGACCCGGCACAAACCTATCGCGTGGCTGTGAATAGTTATCTGGCCTCGGGTGGAGATAATTTCAGCATCCTGGCGCAAGCCCGACAGATTCAGGAAGGGGATCTCGATCTGGACGCGCTGAGCGCTTATTTCCGGGCGAAAGGAATCGTCGACGTGCCGCAGCTTGATCGCATTCATCGGCGACATTGAGATATTCATCATGGTTTTATTGGGAGGGAACATGAAACTGAAGCTGGGAATCAAGGAGTTGTTGGCCGAAGCCGCGCCGCGTATAGAAACCATCAGTGTCGATACGGCGGTTTCTCTGATCGGCGATGCGGATGTGCAGATGGTTGATATTCGCGATATTCGCGAGCTCGAACGCGAAGGGACAATTGCCGGCGCCTATCATGCGCCGCGCGGCATGCTCGAGTTCTGGGTCGACCCCGAAAGCCCTTATTACAAGCCCATTTTTTCTTCCGGCAAGCGCTTCGTGCTCTTCTGCGGCAGTGGTTGGCGTTCAGCGCTGGCGGCGGATGTTCTGACGCGCATGGGCTTGCCCCGGGTGTGTCATATGGAGGGAGGTTTCAAGGCCTGGAAAGAGGGCGGGAATGCCGTTCAGCCGGTTGCTGCCAAATCCGCTTAGGCTATTTTCAGTGTGCCGAGGTTGGCAACCGTCGTCGGGGCTCCCCGTTATGATTGAAATCAGCTGCGCAGCAGAGTAAGCTCGAAGCGAGCAAGAGATTCAGTGTGACTGACGAAGAAGGAACAAAAATGTCCATGTCGTCTGTTCCGTCGATTTCGCTTCAGTACAGACTGGAGTTTTCGCCATGAGCAAAAAGCTGGCATGGAGTTTGGTCTGCGGGTGGATGGTGGTGGTGTGCACCTCACTGTTCTGGAACTGGGGTCAGAAAGAAAGCTTCGTCCTTGATCTGGCTCGCGTTGAGGCGCGTTCGCAGTTCGACAAAGACCTGCTTTTTCGCCGCTGGGCGTCCGGACATGGTGGCGTTTATGTCCCGCCGACCAAAGAGTCCCCGCCCAATCCCTACCTCAAACACCTGCCTGAACGGGACGTCACCACGACCACCGGCAAGGCGCTGACGCTGATCAATCCGGCCTACATGACGCGCCAGGTGCATGAGTTGGCGGCCGGCCAGTCGGGCGTTCAGGCGCACATTACCAGCCTCAAGCCTTTGCGTCCGGAGAATGCGCCGGATGACTGGGAAAGCCAGGCATTGCGTTCGTTTGAAAATGGCACGCCGGAAATGATCGCCCAGGAGAACATCGATGGCGCGCCCTTTCTGCGCTTCATGCGGCCGCTGACCGTTGAGGAGTCCTGCCTGAAATGCCATCGCGATCAGGGCTACGCGGTGGGCGATATTCGCGGCGGCATCAGCGTCTCGGTGCCGCTGGCGTTTTATCTTGCAATTGCCGAACGGGCCAATCGGCAGTTGTTGCTCTGGCATGGCGCCATCGGCGGAATGGGTTTGCTGGCGCTGTGGTGGCTCAGTCGTCGCTTGCGGAAAATTGAAGCGGGCTTGCGCAGCAGCAAGGAGCAGTCGAGCTCGCTGGCAGCACTACTGCGACTGATGTGCGATAACGTGCCGGACCTGATCTGGGCCAAGGATCTGGAAAAACGCTACCTCTTTTCTAACCAGGCGAATAATGAGCGACTGATTTTTGCCACCGATGTCAATGAACCTATCGGCAAGAACCATCTGTTTTTTGCCCAGCGCGAACGTGACGCGCACCCGGAGGATAGCCAGTGGTACACCTTCGGCGAGCTGTGTCAGGATAGCGATGCCATTACGCTGGAACGCGGAGTGGCTTCGGTCTTCGAGGAATCCGGCAATGTGCGCGGCAAGTACGTTTGTCTGGAAGTATATAAAGCGCCATTTTGTGACAAGAACGGCGTCATTATCGGCACCGTTGGGTCGGCGCGCGATATAACCGAACGCAAAAAAGCCGAAGCCGAGCTGGCAGAGTACCGTCTGCATCTCGAAGATTTGGTCGCTGCGCGTACCACTGAACTGGCTCAGGCCAGGGATGCTGCCGAAGCCGCCAACGTGGCCAAGAGCGCTTTTCTCGCCAATATGAGTCACGAGATTCGTACGCCAATGAACGCCATTCTGGGAATGGCCAATATCCTGCAACGAGAAGGGGTTACCCCGAGGCAGGCCGAACGTCTTGAGCGAATCGATACAGCGGGCAAGCATCTGCTCGAGGTGATCAACAGCATTCTCGACCTGTCCAAAATCGAAGCCGGAAAATTCAGTCTCAACGAGGAAACCGTTGTTCCCATCAATGTGCTGGCCAATGTGCGTTCTATTCTGTCTGAGCGTGCTCAGGCCAAGGGCATTCTGTTGCGCATCGAATGTGCCACCTTCCCGCCCCATCTCTGTGGCGATCCGACCTACCTGCAGCAGGCCTTGCTCAATTACGCCACCAACGCGATCAAGTTTACCGAGCGCGGGAGCGTCATCCTGCGCGCTCTGGCTGGTGATGAGACCAGTGATTCGCTGGTGGTGCGCTTTGAAGTTCAGGATTCCGGTATTGGCATCCAGCCTGAAGATATTCCCCGGCTGTTCAATGCCTTTGAACAGGCCGACAATTCAACCACCCGCAAATACGGAGGCACCGGACTGGGGTTGGCGATCACCCGCCGTCTGGCCGAGTTGATGGGGGGCGAGGCAGGCGTCAAGAGTGTCTTCGGTGCCGGCAGCACCTTCTGGTTTACGGTCCGCCTGAAGAAGGCGGAATGTTCGGCAGAAACGTCGTCGACGCGGATTCACTCTGCAGCTAACGCCGAGCGACTCCTGCGCGAACGCTTTCTCGGCGCGCGCATTCTTCTGGTTGACGATGAGCCGATGAATCTCTTTGTTTCCCAGTGTCTTCTCGAGGAGTCTGGGCTCGTCGTTGATACCGCTGAAGATGGCGAGCAGGCGGTAGCCAAGGTGCAGGAAAACCGCTATGCGCTGATCCTGATGGACATGCAAATGCCCAAGCTCAACGGTCTTGACGCGACGCGACAGATCCGCGCCATACCGGCTTACCGCAACGTGCCGATCCTGGCGATGACGGCCAATGCCTTTGCCGAGGACAAGGCGCGTTGCTTTGAGGCCGGTATGAATGACTTCATCATCAAGCCGATTGATCCCAAACTGATCTTTTCCACCTTGCTGCGGTGGCTGGAGTATGAGGTGAAATAAACGGAGGTTTGCCGTGCCTCTGCTCCTGTGCCTTTGCGATAATGTGCGTTCCCGGCGGGCGCACATCGATCGTGTCTTTGCTGTGTACGATGTTTGGGCTGAACTGAAGGATAGAGAGTGTTATGGTGAAAGCGTTATTTCTGTGTTGCGCGTTGTTCGCTGGAGCGGCTATTGCCGCACCTCCGGTGCCGGTCGAGTTGCCGGTGGAAATTGTTGGAGCCGAATTCGGTACCTTTGATTACAGCGATCCCGCAGAGACGGTCTTCGAACCGACGCGGGTGATTCCGCACCGTCAGGGGCAGCGTTACGGCTGGATCATCGAGGTGCGCACCAAGCGGCGGAGTCTGAGTGTCAGTGAGGAATACCTGTTGCCCAACCCGGCCAAAGCCAAGTCTTCGATGGCCGGGGCCACCGAAGTGCTGGAGTTCCCGCAACCGCGGCGCAATCAGGTTAGCCAGCGCCAACTGGTGCCGGTGGACGACCTGATCACCGGTGAATGGGAGGTTGGTCCAAGCGAACCGGCAGGCCACCGCAGCCTTCAGGTGGTGGTCGAAGGTCAAGTGGCCGCGGTGTTCGAGTACGACGTGAAGTGATTCTTTCCGGAGCGCGATACTGACGCAGTCTCCGGATAAGGCCCGTCAGGACTTATGCGGAACCATCGGCACGATGTCCGAGGCGTGTTTTTTGGCCTGTTTGGCGGCTTTCTTTTCCTTGGGTGATTTGGCGGCTTGTTTCTTCGCTTCCTTGTTGCTTTCCTTGGCTTTGCCCATGGTTTTCTCCTCTAGATGTTCCGCGACTGCGGGTGGTTTTCAGTATAGACGATTAATCTCAGAAAAGTGCGTTGCGCTCAGTCTACCGGATACCAGTGCGGGTGCGGGAAGTCTAGTCCAATGGCATCACCGATGGCCGGGCCGGGAACGTGGCGGGTTTTTTGCACCCGCACCTCAGCCTCGCCGACCCGGATTCGATAGTCGATGATTTCACCCAGATAAGCCTTGCGATCGACCGTGCCGCGAACGCCACCTTCGCTGACAAAGTCGATTTCGGTTGGGCGCGCGGCGAGCAGGGCGCGTCCGTTGGCGATCAGCTCCGGTGCCGGCGCCACGCCGTTCGGCCATGGGTGACTGCTGCCGTTGATGTGCATTGCGGAAGGCGTCAGCCCAGCGTGCAGGAAGCACGACAGCCCGATGAATTCAAAAACGAAACGGTTGGCCGGCGACCCATACACTTCAAGCGGGGTGCCGATCTGCTGAACGACGCCGGCGCGCATCACCAGGATGCGGTCGGACAGCGCCATGGCTTCCGACTGGTCGTGGGTGACGTACAGAATCGAGAAGCCGAAGCGGCGCTGCAGATCCTTGATCTCGAAACGCATCTCCTCGCGGAAGTGCGGGTCGAGGCTGGACAGCGGTTCGTCAAGCAGCATCACGTCCGGGCGGATGGCCAGCGCGCGTGCCAGGGCCACGCGCTGCTTGCCACCACCCGAGAGGTCGTCGGGGCTGCCCGCGGCGGCGTGCAGGAGGTTGGTGTGCTTCAGGGCTTCTTCGGTGCGCGCGATGATTTCCGCTTTCGGCAGCTTGCGGATGCGCAGCGGGAAAGCGACGTTCTCGAACACCGAGAGATGCGGCCAGACGGCGAAGGCTTGGAAGACCATGCCGAAATTGCGCTGTTCCGGCGGCAGATAGAATTTCTCGCGCTTTGACGAGAGCAGTCGGTCGCCGACGCGGATCTCGCCGTCGTCGAGGTCTTCGAAACCGGCGACCATGCGCAGCGTCGTCGTCTTGCCGCAGCCCGAGGGGCCGAGCATGGCGACGCATTCGCCCTGGGCAATGTCCAGGTTGAGGTGGTCTACCGCGGCGACCTGACCAAAGCGCTTGCTGACATCGCGGAGTTCGATATACGCCATGTGATCTCCTATGCCCCGCTGTTCTTGCCGGTGACCAGGCGCTTGATCAGCACTTCGCCGGTGACGATGATGATCAGGGCGATGCCGGCCAGTGCCGCCGAATAGACGGTTTCGCCGTCTTCGTTGAGGGTGTAGATGGCGACGCCGATGGTGCGCGTGGTCGGTCCGTAGAGCAGCACCGAAACGGTCAGTTCGCGCAGTGCTGGAAGGAAGATCAGGAAGAAGGCGGCGAGCATGCCGGGGCGTACCAGCGGAATGACTATGTCGCGCAGCGCTTGCCCCATCGATGCGCCGGAAGCGCGTGCCGCCTCGACCAGCGAGTCATGCACCTGCTCCAGCGCTGCCGAGTTGGCCTTGAGCGAGAAGGCCATGTAGCGGGCGATGTAGGCGATCAGGATGATCCACACGGTGTTGTAGAGATTGATGCCGAACTTGCCGCTCCAGGCCAGGATCACGCCGAGCGCGATCACCGAGCCGGGCACCGAGAAAGGCAGCATGCCGAGAAATTCGAGAAGGCCCTTGCCGCGCACCTTCATCTTGACGATGACATAAGAGATGATCACCCCGGCGAACATGGTGATCAGCGCCGAGGCCAGGCCGAGGCTGATGCTGTTCCAGATGGCGTCGCGCGTCAGGTCCCACTCGAAGAGGATGTGGTGATAGTTGCCCCAGGTCATGTTCTCGAGATCGAAGGGCAGGCCGTAGGTCTTGAGGCCGCCGACCATGAAGATCGTAACGGTCGGCAGGACGATGGTCAGCGCGATATAGACGATGCAGAAGATCAGCAGCGGAATGCGCAGGCCGCGCAGCTTGAGTTCGGTCGGGCGGAAACTCTTGCCGGCGATGATCTGGTAGCGCCCCTTGCTGAGCACGCGGTTCTGCAGCCAGAGGATCAGCGCGGCGGTGATCACCAGTACGGTGGCCAGCACGGTGGCGGTGCGGATCGAGGCGAAGCTGCCAGCGCTCTGGTGAATCTTTTCGTAGATCAGCGTCGGGATGTTGTAGATGCCGTTTTCAATGCCGAGCACGGCGACGGTGCCGAAGTGTGCCATCGAGTAGAGCATGATCAGCAGTGCGCCGGAGAGGATGGACGGTAACACCAGCGGGATGGTGATCTTGCGCGTGATGGTGAACAGGCCGGCGCCAGAGATGCGTGCCGATTCTTCCAGCGTCGGGTCCATACGCTCGAGCGCACCACTGACCTGGATGAAAACGAAGGGAAAGAGGTACATCGTCTCGACCAGAATGATTCCGGCATACGAATAGATGTTGAAGATCGGGCTGTCGAAGCCGAGGACTTCCATGAAAAAGCGGTTGATGTAGCCGGCGCGTGGTGAGAGCAGCATCTTCCAGGCCAATGCGCCGATGAAGGCCGGCAGCATGAAAGGCACCAGGAACATCAATTTCATGGTCTTCTTGAACGGCAGGTCGGTGCGCGTGACCAGCCAGGCGAAGAAGGTGCCGACAATAGTCCCGGTAATGGTCACGCCGACCGAGAGCACCAGCGAGTTGAGCAGGGCCTGGTAGGTTTCTTTCTGCTGCAGGACCTTGACCACGTCGGCGACGTTGAAGTGGCCGTCGACCCAGAACGCGTTGAAGAAGATCAGCAGCATCGGGACGGCGACGACGATGACCAGAATGGCCACCGAGAGGCCAAAGAGCAATTGCGATGTGCCGAAGCGCGATTCGTTGCGAGCGCCCATCGCTTAGACCTGTCCCTCTGCCACCAGCGTGCCGGCAAACCACTGTACGGCGGCCAGACTGACCCGGCACGCGTCGCCTTCGACAAAGAGCAGGTTGCGACCCAGACATTCGTGGCTGGGCAGCGCGGCGCGGATCAGCGTGCCGGCAATGTCGATCAGATAGTCTACCTGGGCGCCGAGGAAGCTGGCGCGGCGAATGATTCCTGGCAAGCCGACGATGCCTTCGCCTTCGCGTGCCAGCAGCACGTCACTCGGGCGGAAGCCGGCGGTGAGTTGGCCTCCGGCCTTGTCGGGTGACGGTCCGACCCAGGCCGCAGCGGAGCCGCCGATGAATAACGCATCTCCCTCGCGGCGCACCGGCAGAAAGTTGGCGATGCCGAGAAAACGGAAGACAAAATCATCCGCCGGGTGCTCGTAAACTTCTTCCGGCGCGCCAATCTGCCGCAGCTTGCCGTGTTCGTCCATGACCGCAATACGGTCGGCGATGCCGAGCGCGATTTCCTGGTCGTGCGTGACGTAGAGAATGGTGATGCCCAGCTTCTGCTGTAGCGCCTTGATCTCGAAACGCATTTCTTCACGCAGGTTGGCGTCGAGATTGTTCAGCGGTTCGTCTAGCAGCAGCAGACGCGGCTCAGAAACCAGGGCGCGGGCCAGTGCCACACGCTGCTGCTGGCCGCCGGAGAGTTGCGAGGGCAGGCGCTGTTCGAGTCTGTCGAGTCCGACCAGGCCGACCGCGCGCAGCGTCCGTTCGCGCAGCGCCCCGGCCTCAATCCCGGCCAGCTTGAGCGGGTAGGCAATGTTGTCGAAAACGCTCATGTGCGGCCACACCGCATAATCCTGAAAGACCATGCCGATGCCACGCTTGTCGGGTGGCAGGCGCTGCCCGGAACGGGCGTCGGCGACCGCTTCTCCGCCGATAGAGATGGTGCCCGAGTCGGGAGCATCGAATCCGGCGATCAGCCGCAACAGAACCGTCTTGCCGCAGCCCGAAGGACCGAGCAGGGTAAAACATTCGCCGTCGTGGATGTCCAGCGACAGTGAATCGAGAACGGATTTTCCGGCGTATTGCTTGCTGATGCCGGTGATGCGAACGTCAGCCATGGTGTCTATCGATTCCGCTGCAGGCTATTTTTGCATGATTTCGGTGAATTTCTTAATATTGCTCTCTTTTTCGGCGATCAGCTGCTTGTAGTCGATTTTCATCGCCCGTTTCATCGCTTCATCCACTGAAGGAAGCTTGAAGCGCTCGGGGATTTTGACGTCGCTACGGACCGGCAGGGTGCCCTCGTTGGCGACGATGCCCTGGCCTTCTTTGGATAGCATGAAGTCGACGAACTTCTTCGCTGCTTCGATATTTGGGCTGTTCTTGAAAATGGTGATCGGGCTGGGGATGACCAGCATTTCCGGCGGGTAAATCAGCGCCAGTGTGGCGCCCTTGTCGATCTTGTCGAGGGTGATGTAATCGACGGCCAGACTGGCGACCAGATCGCCTGACGCGGTGTCGTCAACTACCTGTCCCGAGCCCTTGCCCATCTTGGCCCCGTTGTTGCGCAGGCCTTCGAAGTAGGCCCAGCCGAAGGTCTTGGAGAGTACGGCAATGCTCATGTACGAGGTGCCCGACAACGCCGGATTGGCGATGCCGTAGGCGCCTTTGAATGCGGGCTTCTGTACGTCCGCCCAGGTCTTCGGGGCTTCCTTGATGATTCGCGTGTTGTAGGCGATGCCCAGCGTGCCGAGGCGGACGGCGGTGAATGATCCATCGTAGTCGGGCAGTGGATTGAGAATGGATTTGATCTCGACTGGGATGTAGGGGAGCAGGAGGCCCTGGGCCTTGAGCTGGTAAAAATCGGGGATTTCGCTGGTCCA
>JBAXHE010000064.1:0-17098 GCA_037139055.1 Betaproteobacteria bacterium
TTCCCGGCAATCAACGTCAACGATTCGGTCACCAAGTCCAAGTTCGACAACCTCTACGGCTGCCGCGAATCGCTGGTCGACGGTATCAAGCGTGCCACCGACGTGATGATCGCTGGCAAGGTCGCACTAATCGCCGGTTACGGCGACGTCGGCAAGGGTTCGGCACAGGCCATGCGCGCCCTCTCGGCACAAGTCTGGGTGACCGAAGTCGACCCGATCTGCGCCCTGCAGGCGGCGATGGAAGGCTACCGCGTAGTGACCATGGAATATGCTGCCGACAAGGCCGACATCTTCGTCACCACCACCGGCAATTTCCACGTCATCACGCACGACCACATGGCCGCAATGAAGGATCAGGCCATCGTCTGCAACATCGGTCACTTCGACAACGAGATCGACGTCGCTTCGCTGGAACAATACCAGTGGGAAGAAATCAAGCCGCAGGTCGATCACATCATTTTCCCTGACGGCAAGCGCATCATCCTGCTGGCCAAGGGTCGCCTGGTGAATCTCGGCTGCGGCACCGGCCACCCGTCGTACGTGATGAGTTCGTCGTTTGCCAACCAGACCATCGCCCAGATCGAACTGTTCACCAAGAACGGCGACTACCCGGTTGGTGTTTATGTGCTGCCCAAGCATCTTGACGAGAAGGTCGCACGTCTGCAACTGAAGAAGCTCAACGCCCAGCTTTCCGTGCTGCGCCCCGACCAGGCCGCCTACATCGGCGTCCCGATCGAAGGCCCGTACAAGGCCGAGCACTACAGGTACTAAGAGCAAGTAAAGAATCGGACGCCAGAAGTGAGGAGGTTAATTCCTCACTTCTGGGTTTCCCGACTCTGAACCATCTCCGGCCTGATTAACGGCCTGATCAACTCCCTGAAGCGATCGGCAAAACCATGACCTCCTCACTGAACCTGAGCATTGAATTCTTCCCGCCGCAAACACCTGAGGGCGTGGAAAAATTACGCGTTGTGCGCAGCAAACTGGCCGTACTCAAACCGGAATTTTTCTCCGTGACCTTTGGCGCCGGCGGATCGACCCGTGAGCGCACCCTGTCCGTGGTCAAGGAAATCGCCGCCGAAGGCTTTGCTGCTGCCCCCCACCTGTCGTGCGTCGGCTCCACCCACGAAAATATTCTTGAAATTCTCAACGAATACAAGGACGCCGGCATACGCCGCATCGTCGCCCTGCGCGGCGACCTACCTTCCGGCATGGCCGAAGTCGGTGAGTTCCGCTACGCCAACGAGCTTGTCGAATTCATCCGCAAGGAAACCGGCGACCACTTCCATCTTGAAGTTGGCGCCTATCCCGAGTGGCATCCGCAGGCCCGTTACCCACGCGACGATCTTGCTGCTTTCGCCCGCAAGGTCAAGGCCGGCGCCAACTCGGCGATCACCCAGTATTTCTACAACGCCGACGCCTACTTCCATTTCGTTGACGAAGTGCGCAAGCTCGGCGTCGATATCCCGATCATTCCGGGCATCATGCCGATTGTCAGCTTCTCGAAACTGGCGCGTTTCTCCGATGCCTGCGGCGCAGAACTGCCGCGCTGGATGCGCCGCACCTTCGAAGGCTTTGGCGACGATGTCGACTCCGTCAAGGCATTCGGTCTCGACCTCGTCGCGCAACTGTGCGAACGCCTGCTGGCCGGTGGTGCCCCGGGGCTGCATTTCTATTCGATGAATCAGTCGGTACTGACGCTGGAAATTTGTAAACGACTCGGACTTTAGGCGCTCTCAAGAAGCATCAGGGAAATTGTCAAAAAAATTGGCACTCCATCGAGTTCAGGAACACTGAATGACTCGCCAAAATAGCGCTAATTCCTCTATTCTTTGGCCATGATTAACTACAATCTGGCCTTGTCGATTTACCGCCATAGTCTGGACATACCGGGCGCCATTGCGGTTGCCTCAGAAGAAAAGCAATTGAACTATGGCCAGGTTGCCGAGAAAGCCTCAAGGCTAGCTGAAACACTTCGGCAAAGCCCGACCTGGCAAGTCGATAGTAAAGTTTTACCACGCGTCGCGATTCTCGGCTCGCGCAGCATTGACGCCTGCGTTGCTGCCATCGGTGCCGCCTGGGCAGGCGCCACTTACATTCCGATTGGGGTGAAACTTCCGGAAGAGGGGATTTTATCCATCTTGTCGCAATGCGGCTGTTCAGCCCTGGTTGCCGACGAAGAAGGCGCACAACTTCTCAGTGCCAGAGTGCTCTCTGCCTGTCCACCTCTGGTCATTTTGCCTGACGCTCATTTGCTGCCCGTTGCAGATGGCAGTAAAGTATCGCTGATCGATAGTGAATCACTGTCGCCTTCCGACACCTCTCAACCCGCCCTGGTGCGAGCGGACGATACAGCCTACATCATTTTTACCTCGGGAACGACAGGTGTTCCAAAGGGGGTGATGATATCGGCAGGTTCAGCTCACCACTACCTCACTCACATCACCCAAAAACTCGGGTTATCGAGCACCGACCGTGCGCTTGAGACCTGCGAGCTGAGTTTTGACTTTTCCGTACACAACCGGTTTGCCACCTGGCATGCCGGGGCAGCGCTGTATCTGCTCTCGGCAACACGCGTCATGAATGCCGTAAAATTTTCCCGGACAGAGCAATTGACCGTGTGGAACTCGGTGCCCTCTTTGGCGGGCATGCTGCACCAGATCAAGGCGCTTCGCCCGGAATCGCTGCCCGATCTGCGGCTGACTGTATTTGGCGGAGAACCCCTGACGAAAGGTGTCGTCGAAGCCTGGCAGATCGCCGCGCCGAACAGCAAAATCGTCAACCTTTATGGCCCAACAGAAGCCACCGTGTTCTGTTTACACAAAAGCGTGAATCATCCAACCCCGGTGACTCCCCATCGCGACTTTGTTCCGATCGGCAAACCGCTGGCGGGTAACGAAGCGGCGGTGCTGGATGCAAACGGCGACGAATTGGTTATCGGTCAAGTCGGCGAACTGGCCATCGCCGGCGCACAACTTGCTCAAGGCTACGTCAACGATCCCGAGTTGACTGCCGCCCGCTTCCGGGTATTACGGGGCAAACGCTGGTATTTGACTGGCGACCAGGCCATGCGCGATGATGCTGGCGAGTTTCATTGCCTTGGTCGCATCGACAATCAGGTCAAAGTTTCAGGCTACCGCATCGAACTCGAAGCCGTCGATGGCCATTTACGTGCGATCACCGGCGCCGAAGTGGTTGGGGCCATTGCCTGGCCAATCCATGAGGGAATGGCCCGCGGCATTGTCGGATTTATCGGCGCACCATCGGTCGATTCAGAAGTAGTCATTGCGGAGTTGAAAACCAGGCTTCCCGCCTATATGGTGCCAAGCCGCATTCTGGCATTGCCCAGTATGCCTTTCAACCAGAGCGGAAAGGTCGATCGCAAGGCACTGCGTCAGATTCTTGAAAAGGAAAGCGCAAGCACGAAATGTTGAGGGAGAGTCACCCACTTCGTACTTTTCTGGCCATCGATGAGCGCCCGGCGTTCGTCGAGTTCGTGCGCAGCCCTATGGGCCGACTGCTGCTGTTTGCCGTTGCAACAGGTCTACTGTTGCCAGCCTGGCTGGTCGGGGCAAAAGACTTTCCGACGGCATCCCTCCTCGGCGTTTTAGCTGCCGCCGCGTATGCCCACTTGCCAAAGCACCGCCCCCCCATCCTTTTCTTGTCGACCTGGTCTATCGCCCTCATTTCACTCCCGCTATCCCTGATTACCTGTGGATCACTGATGGGTGTCATGATTTTTTCTTGGATGTCGATTCAATTTGTGCGCAAGCACCGGGATCATTTCTATGCGAGAAGACCGGTCATCACCTTGCTCGGAACCACAATCGTGCTGAGTCTGATCAGCTACTTTTCACCCATCGGTCAAACGCATGAGGTGATGTGGACTTTTTTGCTGGTATTCAAGGGGTATCTCTGGTTTTTAGCCTTTGCCATTGTTGATCAACGATCACGGCACACCAGCCCGGACATTGTGCAAATGGGGGTACAGCTTCCTTTCTGGGGCTCCTCCAACGTTCCCTACGGAAAAGGCGCCGCCTTTCTAAGAAGCCACTGGTCAAAAACCCCTGACGAACTGCTGGTTACCCAAATCAAGGGGCTAAAGCTCCTGGCCTGGTCGCTTGCACTGTACTTTCTACAATTCATCCTGATTAGGCTGTGCACCGATCGACTCGACATCCCCTCGGTCGATCACGCTGTTGACGCCCTGCTGGATAATCGACCGTATCCGGTGATCACCGGCTGGTCTTCCATCATCTTCGAAACAACGATTGCCGCCCTGAGCCTGGCGGCGGGTAGTCACAAGATCATTGGCATTGCCCGATTGGCCGGCTTCAGGCTGCCGCGCAATATGTGCCGTCCGCTTCAGTCACGCACCCTGGCAGAATTCTGGAATCGGTATTATTTTTACTTCAAAGAGTTGATGGTCGATTTTTTTTACATCCCCACATTCATGAAGATGCTTCGCAACCAGCCTCGATTTCGCCTTTTCTTTGCCACCTTCATGGCCGCCGGCATAGGCAACGCCATTTTCCATTTTATTCGGGACATCCAGGTGATCAAAACCCTAGGGCCAGTCGGCGCAATCGAGTCGTTCACCAGTTACATTTTTTATTGTTTGGTTCTGGCCACAGGCATTGGGATATCACAGCTTCGTGCGAAGGCAGGCTTCAAACCGTCACCGACAACAATCGGACGGGTATACTCTTTCTTGGTGGTGTGGTCTTTTGTTGTTTGTATCCATATTTTTGGCAACGAAACCCGTAGCCACACCCTGAGCGAGAGACTCTTCTTTATGGCCAGTCTTTTTGGAGCCAATTGAATGGAAGCACAGGACAAAGCGCATTTACGCACCTACCTCATGGAGCTTCTGACCGACTCCGGCTATCACGGAGAACTGGCCGACGAGGCCTCCATCTTTGTAAGCGGAAAGCTCGACTCGCTTAACATGATGATGCTGGTCATGAAGCTTGAAGAATCATTTGGAATAGATTTTGGCCGTATTGATTTTGATGTCAGCCTGATTGATTCGCTGATCGATATAGAGTCACTCGTGGATTCCCAGAAAAAACAATCTCCACACTGACAGTCCGGCAACACTTGGCGCTCGCCCCCCCGGTGACTGATGAGCGAATTAACGCCTCGTCACCTGCAGCACACCAGCCACCACCAGTACAGTGCCAGCGATCTGCGCCAGCGAAATCGGCTCATCGAGCAGCCACCAGCCGAAAAAGATGGTCAGCACCGGACCGAGCGTACCGATCAATACCGAACGCGACGAGCCAATCCGGCGGATCGCGGCCGACTGCATGAATACCGGCAGCACCGTCGAGAATAGCGCCAGCCCGATGCCATAAAGGACAATCGGCATCGGCTGCACCAACCCCGAGAGCGGCTGCGTCACAAAAAAATGCACCTGCGTCGCCCCGACCGAAACCAGGGTCGCCAGCGCGGTGAAACGCGCGGCGCCAAAGCGTTTAATCGCCGGCTCGCTGCCCGCCTGATAAAAGGCATAAGACAGCGAAGAGCCGAATACGAACCCTGCTCCGATCAGAACGGCATTCATGTCGCCGGTAAAATGCAGATCATGCGCGAAGGCCAGCCCGATTCCCGCATACGAGAGCATCAGCGCCATGATTTCCCGGCGCTCCAGCACCTTGCCCATGAACAACACACCGATCAGCACGGTCAGCGTCGGGAAGGTAAACAGAATCAGGCGCTCAAGACCGGCGGTGATGTACTGCAGGCCGAGAAAATCGAGGATGCTCGCGCCGTAATAGCCGAGCATCCCCAGGACGATCAGCATCCCCCAGTCGCGCCGCGACAGTGGCGGCGCGGAGCGGCTCGACACCACGGCCACCCAAAGGAATATCGGCAGCGAAAACAGCATGCGCAGGGACAGCAGCGTGATCGGATCAACCGGCGCGGTGGCGTAGGCCAACTTGACGAAAATCGCCTTGAACGAGAAGCCAAGCGCCGCGATCACGGCAAAAATCACGCCGAGGCGTTCAGGGGACCAGTGTTTCCAGGGCATCGTGTCAGCAATCAAAAATGTGTGCGTTAAAAGCGAATCCACTACCCGACGTAAAATCCAGCAATTTCCTAAGATTGAATAATGACGGCTACTTACCGCCGCTGCAATTGGTATTATCTGAACAACTCTTTCGTATATAACGAACGCAGAAGGAAAAAGCATGCGCTACGACCTGACCGACCTGCGCCTCTTCGTTGCCATCGCCGAAGAACGCAACCTGACCCGTGGCGCCGCCCGCACTCACCTGGCGCCGTCTTCGGCCAGCCATCGCCTGAGCCTGCTGGAAAACGACCTGGGCACACCGCTGTTCGAGCGTCGTGCCCGCGGCCTGACCCTGACGCGCGCTGGCGACACCATGCTGCGCAACGCCCGGCAGGTTTTCGCCCAGATCGAACAGATGCACGCCGACCTCTCGCCCTTTGCCACAGGTATTCGTGGTCACGTCAGCCTGTGGGCCAACACCCACGCCACGCACACGTTTCTGCCCGACGACCTGGCGGTCTTTCTGAAGCAGCACCCGCAGTTGTCGGTCAGTCTTGAAGAACACACCAGCCCGGAGATTGCCCTGGCCGTCGCCAACAGCGAGATCGACATCGGTGTCCTGGCCGACGCCGAAGCCGGGGCGGGTCTCGAACTGATTCCTTATCGCCGCGACCGACTGGTGCTGATTGTTCCCGGCGGCCACCCGCTGGCCGTACGGGCTCGCGTTCACTTCGCCGAAGTCCTCGATTTTCCCTTTGTCATGCTGCACGCCGGATCGGCGATTCACACCTTCACCATGAACGCTGCGGCGGCACTCGGCCGCCACCTCAATGTACGCATCCAGGTCCGCAGCTTCGAGGCCGTCTGCCGAATGGTCGGCGCGGGTGTCGGCATCGGCCTGGTCCCGCGCAGCGCCGTTCCTGGAATGGGCATGCGCGAGCCACCGGTCGTCGTAGAAATGGATGAGCCTTGGGCGCAGCGCGATTTGCAGGTCTGTGTGCGCCAGGGCGCGGCACTTTCAGGGTTTGCTTCTGCATTGCTGGACAGCCTGCGCCAGAGCGGCAGAGACTCCAGCCCCTAGAATCACCCGGCAACGAAGCGCTGGACCTGAGCCATCCAGCCGTTGAAGTCATTGCGTCGCGAGGCTGGCAAACTCCAGCCGCGCGTGGCCAGCTTGCGTTCAAGCACCTGAATCAGGTCTTTGAGCTGCCAGGACAGCTCATCCAGCAGCACCGTCAGCTCGTGACAAATCTCTGAGCACCCCTGCCCACCCTGAGGCAACAGGTCTTCCAGCCGACACTGATCGTAGCCCGGCTCCAGCACCATCATGCGCAAGCTCTCGACGCGCTCGGCAAAATAGGCGATCTCATCGATGACCACCGGCGACAGCGTCTTGCGGAACGCCATCCAGCCTTCAAACAATTCACCGACCTGCGTCAATCGTGTAATCAACACGGACTCCGACGGCAGTTTTTCATCGCCGGCACTGGCATCTCCGAACAGCGCGCAGACAATCCCGACCGCCTGACCATCGTACTTATTGAGATTCAGCCGCAATTTCATGCTGATGCGCTTGTCGGCCCCATTCTTTTCCAGCAGCGAGGAGACAAACTCAGCCACAGCAAGATAGCGTGCCACGTTGCCAATCTGCTCACCGGTCAGACCGTACGGATAGCCACTGCCATCCAGACGTTCGTGGTGTTGCCAGACACCCTCCGCCACCGCTGGCGGCAGCTCCTTGAAACCACGCACCATGAGGTAACCGGTAATCGGATGCGTAGTTAGGTATCGGCGTTCATCGCCATTCATCAGATGCTGCGGCGCCAGAATATCCGGATCGATACACAGCTCACCCATATCATGGAACGCACTGGCCAGCGCCAGCGCTTGCAATTCGTCTTTGGGCAAGTTGGCACGCACGCCGAGAACCACGGAGAGCACCGAAACCAGCAAGCTATGCCGGAAAAGCTGCGGCCTTTCCACTTGCATGACCGTCAGCTTCAACGCCAGAGGCGCCGGAACCTCCACCCCGTGAAAATAGCCCTGAATCCGCTCAAGGGTTTCGGGCTGGGCGAGGAGTGGCGCCAGCGCGGGAACCCGCACGGCCTCCTCGAAAGCCAGTAACACCAGCGCCGACGCGCTGAGCGCCCCGGTCACACTGAGCGACTCTTCAACCGGTTTGAGCAGCTTGTGCGCGACCAGCTTCTCGTAAAATTGTCCGGAGAGCTGTGTTCCCGAACTGACCAGCTTGATGCCGCTTTTAGAGAAAATGTCCTCGCTGGCCACCACCTCACGTTTGTCTGCCAGTTGGGTGACTGCCCGTAACAATTGAGTTCCCTCACCGAGGGTCTGCTGGGCCAGCGTGTCATGCTCATTCTGCAGCGTTCCGGAAAGCATGAGGATCAAACTCCATGACAGATTAATTATCTATTTTGAATCATGATTATCACTCATATTTCGCGCTCTCCACAACCAACGGCCTCCCCACGCCACCGCGGCCAACATCAGCAACACCCCCAGGTGATGCACAAAAACACCCCAGAAATGGGCATTCTTCAGCGCACCAAGTCGGCCCAGCAGATAAATCCAGTCGTGCGGACCATCCTCGCCGGTATGACCGCCGAGCATGATCATCTGCGGGTTGAGCGAATCCCAGATATACGGTGCCAGATCAACCAGGCTGGCGCCGGCCCACCACAGGCAAATCGCTGCGCCGAAGGGATCGCGCTGACGCAACAGGAACGCGACACCGATACCCAGCGGCAGCGCCACCTGGAACAGGCTGCCGCCAAGAATGGTCATGAACTCGCCAAAAGGCATGAAAAAAACATGCCCGGCTTCGTGGATCGGCAGCACGATGTTATGCATGAACGAGCCGTTGATCTCGGCATCACGATAATCCATCACCGCCAGACGCCAGCCCCAAAGCGCGACAAACAGCAGCGTGGCAGCGCGACCGAACCAGGTCAGCCGATCAGGACTCGCCACAGCCATGGCTTCGACCGGCACCGCTTCATCGACGACCACCGGATCAGTATTCCACTTGTGAAACCAGATGCCGCACTGCGGGCACTCGGAGTCCTCTGCCCGCGGCGGATCAAAGCGCGCAGTGCATTTAGGGCAGCGGAATATTCGGGTCATTGCAGTGCAAAATCAGCGCCGGCGGGAACCACCGAGAATCGACCCGAGCACCCCGCGAATGATCTCACGACCGACCTGCGAGCCGATAGCCCGGGCGGCTGACTTGGCTAGCGATTCAGCGACGCTTTCACGCCCCCGCCCGCCGCGCGGCCCCGGAGTTCGGCCAAACAGATCGCCGAGACCGCCGAAAATCCCGCCCCCCGAAGAAGGCTCCTGAGCCGGGGCGGGCACTTGAACCGGAGGAGGAACGGGCTTCACCTGACCCGCTGCCGGAGCGGCGCCTTTCAATTTCTCATACGCCGATTCGCGATCCACGCCCTGCTCATAAACGCCATAAACCAGCGAGGCCTTGATCACCACCTGCCGCTCTTCGCTGTTCAGCGGACCAATGCGCGACGCCGGTGGCAGGATGAAGGCGCGCTCGACGATCGTCGGCCGCCCTTTCTCGTCGAGGAAGGAAACCAGCGCCTCGCCGACCTCAAGTTCAGTAATTACCGCCTCGGCACTGAACGCCGGATTGGGACGCAAAGTTTCCGCAGCCGTCTTGACCGCTTTCTGATCGCGCGGAGTGAACGCCCGCAAGGCATGCTGCACGCGGTTACCGAGCTGGCCGAGCACGGTATCGGGAATATCCAGCGGGTTCTGTGTGACGAAATAGACGCCGACGCCCTTCGAACGAATCAGTCGCACCACCTGTTCGATTTTCTCGAGCAGCGCCGGCGGCGCTTCGTTGAACAGCAGATGCGCCTCATCGAAGAAAAACACCAGTTTGGGTTTCTCCACATCACCGACTTCCGGCAGTTGCTCGAAGAGTTCGGAAAGCAGCCAAAGCAGGAAGGTCGAGTAGAGCCGCGGCGAAGCCATCAATTTGTCGGCAGCCAGCACATTGACGATGCCTTTGCCGCCGTCGGTCTGCATCAAGTCGTGGATGTCGAGCATCGGCTCGCCGAAGAAGGTCTCACCGCCCTGCTCGCCGAGCGTCAGCAAGCCGCGCTGGATGGCGCCGATCGACGCCGCCGAGACGTTGCCGTATTCGGTCGTGAACTCTTTGGCGTGCTCGCCGACATGCTGCACCATGGCCCGCAGATCCTTGAGGTCGAGCAGCAACAACCCATTGTCATCGGCGATTTTGAACACCAGCTGCAGCACGCCGGACTGGGTATCGTTGAGGCTGAGCAAGCGCGACAGCAGGATCGGCCCCATATCGGAAATCGTCGCGCGCACCGGATGGCCCTGTGCGCCGGTCACATCCCAAAACGTTGCCGGACATTTTGCCGGCGCCCAGTCGCTCACGCCGAGCGACTCCAACCGCTGCGTCATCTTCAGACTTTCGACCCCGGCTTCGGCCAGACCCGACAGATCCCCTTTCACGTCGGCCATGAACACCGGCACACCGATGTTCGAAAAGCGCTCGGCCAGCACCTGCAGGGTAATCGTCTTGCCGGTACCGGTCGCGCCGGTGATCAGGCCGTGCCGGTTGGCCAGCGCCGGCAGCAGGGCCAGCTCGGTTTGTTGGTGTCTGGCAATGACGAGCGGTGCGGCCATCATAAACTCCGAAATAAGAGAACAGGAAGAATGGATTGTAAGTGGTAAAATGCGCGCCTTTATTATCAATCAATTGCGGCGCGCATTGCCAGTTTGACTGACAGCCAGCGCGCTAGCACAGCACACAGACGAGGTTAGCATGGCCGGACATTCCAAATGGGCCAACATCCAGCACCGCAAAGGTCGCCAGGATGAGAAGCGCGGCGCCACTTTTTCCAAGATCGCCAAGGAAATCACCGTGGCCGCCAAGGCCGGCGGCGGCGATACCAGCTTCAACCCGCGCCTGCGTCTGGCCGTTGACAAGGGCAAGGGCGTCAACATGCCTAAGGACAAGATCGACAACGCGATCAAGAAAGGCACCGGCGAACTCGAAGGCGTCGATTACATCGAAATCCGCTACGAAGGCTACGGTATCGGCGGCGCGGCAGTGATCGTTGACTGTCTCACCGACAACCGCACGCGCACCGTTGCCGAAGTTCGCCACGCCTTTAACAAGCACGGTGGCAATATGGGCACCGACGGCTGCGTGGCTTTCCAGTTCAAGCACTGCGGCCAGCTGCTGTTCGCTCCCGGCACCGACGAAGCTACCCTGATGGACGCGGCCATCGAAGCCGGTGCCGAAGACGTGCTGACCAATGACGACGGTTCGATCGAAGTCATTACTCCGCCACACGACTATATGTCCATCAAAGAGGCGCTAGCAGCAGCCGGTTTTACCTCAGAATTCGGACAGGTCACGATGAAAGCCGAAAACGAAACCGAGCTAACCGGCGAGGATGCGCTCAAGATGCAGAAGCTGATTGACGTACTCGAAGGGCTCGACGACGTGCAAGAGGTTTACACCAGCGTGGTGATCGGCGACTAAGCCGCCCCGCACATAAAAAAACGGCGCTCCTGGCGCCGTTTTTCTTTGGGGCAGCGGGAACAAATCCGCTCTGCCCAACTCCAGCCGCCCCGGCGTTATCAGCGCGCGACAGCCGCTGCACCAGCCTTAGCCACCTGCTCATCCTGGAACGCCTGCACCCCGGAGGCACCGACTGCCCCAACGACTTCGCCATTGACCAGGATCGGCACGCCGCCCTGCATGAACACGTGCCCATCTGCCGAAAGCAGAGCAGTACGCCCCTTATTGATGGCCTCTTCCAGCGCACCTGACGGACGGCGGAATAAGGCTGCGGTTTTGGCCTTGCCAATCGCAATCTCAACACTCGGGCGCTGAGAGTTATCAAGCCGATCGACGGTCAGCACGGTTCCGCCCTCATCGACCACGGCAATCACCACCGGCCAGTTATTATTCTTCGCCTCGGCCGTGGCCGCCGCCATCGCCTTGCGCGCTTCAGCCAGCGTCATGGCCTTGCGGTCAACCAGCTGGGCTTGCGCAGCGCAAGCAACGAACAGCAATGTAGCGCCGAGAGAGCGAGTCATCCATTTGTTCATAGCCAATTCCTTTTCACTGTGCCACGGCACCATGCCAATGACGAATTCACAGTATAGGCAGGGTCGAGCGCCTTTGACTACCCCCGATGAATATTCAGGTCAATTCATGACGGCTTCGGCCATTCCCGGCGCACGAGGGAAGCCGCGTATTAGCGGGCCGGCACGGCCGATCACCGCACTCAACGGACGCTCAATCGCCGCTGGCAGGTCCAGCGCATTGAGCAGACGTGCCGAAAAATCAGCCGGCGATGTCGAAATCAGTTCCCCCGGAACACCGAACTTCTCCATCAGGCGAACGCCGTCCTCAAAGCCATAAGCGACAACAAAGGGATGCATTCCAGCGCCAATCGCCGCGCGATAATCACCGAACTCGTCGCCACAGGCGTAAGCCCGCGCCGGGTTGATGGCAAAAAGCTCGCGGGTTCGCCTCATTTGCGCCGTTTTGTCTTCGTTCAAAGGCAGGCAGGCGACATAGTCGAAATCACGAAGATCAATGTCGTGGCGCAGGAACAGGCGCCTCAGGGTTTCCTCGGGCTCGACCGTGACATTGCGCGTCAAGAGCCCCACACGAACACCCGGCGCATCGAGAAGTGTGTGCAGCAGCGCGGCAATCCCAGGATAGAGGACGGCTTCCTCGCGATACACCTCGGTCAGGGTGGTCAAAAGCTCCTTGCGGCTTTGCGTGCCGAACTGCCGGCGCAGATTGGTCGGAAACTCGCGCAAGCCGCCCAGATACTTGAACAGCTTGCGACGCTTCTGAAAACGGTCAAGATCGCCGATCGCCATGCCATGGCGCAGAAAGGTTTCCTCAATAGCATGAAAGGCGTCGATGGTGGTCCCATCAGCGTCAAAAATCACCAGCCGATCCCGGTTCGAATGCATCGCCATAACCGCAAGCTACTCGCGCTGTGTGACAACTTGATGAACACGGCAGACAGACAGGCACTTCCTTGCCATTTTTCCGTCGCACCGCAAAGTTGTTCGGCGCTCGCTTCAGACTGGGTATACTGCGCTTTTGCCCGACTTCGGCACAACACCCGTGAGCCTCCCCCAGACTAGCGCCATCCGCATTCTTGGAATTGATCCGGGACTGCGCATTACCGGCTTCGGCGTCATCGAAAAAACCGGTAACAAACTGGCCTATATTGCCAGCGGCTGCATCAAGACCGACGCCCAGGCGTCGCTGCCCGTTCGTCTGGGAACCATCCATGCCGGCATCGTCGAACTGCTCGCGCAATACCAGCCCGACCAGTCTGCCGTCGAAATCGTCTTTGTAAACGTCAATCCGCAATCGACGCTGCTGCTCGGGCAAGCGCGCGGTGCGGCCATCGCCGCACTGGTTGCCGGCGGCCTCGAGGTTGCCGAATACACGGCCTTGCAGGTCAAGCAGGCGGTGGTCGGCAACGGGCATGCCGACAAGACCCAGGTCCAGCACATGGTCTGCCGCCTGCTGACCTTGAACAAAGCCCCCAGCGCCGACGCCGCCGACGCGCTGGCCTGCGCCATCGCCCACGCGCACGGCGGTCAGGGCATGGGCGCCCTGAAGTCAAAAGGTTTACGGGTACGCAACGGACGAATCACGGAAGTGAAATAATATGCAAACCTGGTTTTTCATAAGGAACCAACCATGATCGGTCGCATTACCGGAAACCTGCTGGAAAAAAACCCACCACAGGTGGTTATTGACGTTCAAGGCATCGGCTATGAAGTCGATGTGCCGATGAGCACCTTTTACAATCTTCCCGCCACCGGCGAGAAGGTCACGCTGCTGACGCATTTTGTCGTGCGCGAAGACGGTCACTTCCTTTACGGTTTCGCCAGCGCGTCCGAACGTTTTGCCTTCCGCCAACTGGTCAAGATTTCCGGCATTGGCGCGCGCATGGCGCTGGCCGTGCTTTCCGGGCTGTCGGTCAGCGATCTGGCGCAGGCCATTGCCCGCCAGGAAGTCGGTCGGCTGATCAAGGTACCGGGAATCGGCAAGAAAACTGCAGAGCGCCTGCTGCTTGAACTGCGCGGAAAACTATCCGAAACCGTCCCCTCGTCAAGTTTTTCCATCGAGGACGCTCAGCATGACATCCTCAATGCATTGCTGGCACTGGGGTACAATGACCGAGAAGCGGCAGCGGCGATGAAGCAGCTGCCCGCCGGAGCGTCCATTTCAGATGGGATCCGCCAGGCCTTGAAACTACTTTCAAAGGTGTGAAACACCCCATGCATTCGAATCATAAGACTCAGAAGCAAATCATTCAGATGGCCATCGTGGCGCTTCTGCTGATCGGCTGCATCGCCGTACTCACCCCCTTCATCGGCACCCTGCTGCTGGCCATTGTCCTCTCGGTCACTACGGCCTCGCTACGCGACAAGCTGCTCGCGCTCTGTGGCGGCCGGCGCAGCCTGACGGCAGCCCTGCTGTGCCTTCTGCTGTTTCTGGTTCTGGTTCTGCCGATGGCGCTGCTTTCCGGCTCAATGGCCGACGGCGTGGAAATGGCCATTGCCTACCTCCGGCCGTTTCTTGAAAGCGGATTGCCCACCGACGTTCCGGAATGGGTTTCCGACCTGCCGGTCGCCGGATCATCGATCAGCGACTACTGGCACAAGCTGATTGCCAGCCGCGAAGAAATGAACGAGCTGCTGCGCCAGCTTATTGCCCCGACGCGCAAGCTCACCCTCGCGGCGGTCTCGCTGTTTGGACAGGGCCTGCTGCAGCTGGCGCTGGTCATCTTCTTCGCCTTTTTCATTTTCCGCGACGCTGAAACCTATTCCAATGCGCTACGCACGGCCAGCATCAAACTAGCCGGCAACCTCGGCGAACGCATGTACAAGCTGGCCGACAACACGGTCACCGGCGTCATGATCGGCATTGTCGGCACGGCCGCGGCACAGTCGCTGGTCGCCATGCTCGGTTTCATCATCGCCGGTGTCCCGGGAGTCATCATTCTCTCGGTGGCCACATTTTTCTTTTCCATGGTCCCGGTGGTCGGAGCGACCCTGATCTGGGCGGGTGCGGCCGTCTGGCTCTATGAAGGCGGGCAGACCGGCTGGTCGATCTTCATGGTGCTGTGGGGCATGTTCGGCATCAGCAGCGTCGACAATTTCCTCAAGCCGATTCTTATCTCGCGCACCTCGAGCCTGCCGCTCCTGCTGATTGTCGTCGGTGTTTTCGGCGGCGTTCTGGTCTTTGGCTTCATCGGCCTATTCCTCGGCCCGACGCTGTTGGCGCTCGGCCAGGTACTGATTCGCGAATGGCTGGACCACGTTACCTACGATGAATCGCCCAACATATAGCCATGATTGAAAAAGACGACCTCAGCGCCCCGCTGACCGATGATTTCAACGCGTCGATCAGTCGCCTGATTTCAGCCGACTCGAAGTCAGTGCAGGAAGAAGTCATCGAACGGGCATTGCGTCCCAAGCGCCTGGCCGAATACGTCGGTCAGGTCAAAATCCGCGAACAACTCTCGATCTTCATCGAAGCGGCCAAGCGCCGCGAGGACACCCTCGATCACGTTCTGCTGTTCGGCCCTCCGGGCCTCGGCAAGACCACGCTGGCGCACATCATCGCCGCCGAAATGGGCGTCAACCTGCGTTCGACCTCCGGCCCGGTACTCGAGCGCGCCGGCGACCTGGCGGCCATCCTGACCAATCTCGAACCGCACGACGTGCTGTTCATCGACGAGATTCACCGCCTCTCTCCCGTCGTCGAGGAAATTCTCTACCCGGCGCTGGAAGATTTCCAGATCGACATCATGATCGGCGAAGGCCCGGCGGCCCGCTCGGTCAAGCTTGACCTGCCGCCCTTTACCCTGGTTGGCGCAACGACGCGCGCGGGAATGCTGACCAACCCGCTGCGCGACCGTTTCGGCATCGTTGCCCGACTCGAGTTTTATACCGCTGAAGAACTGGCACATATCGTCACGCGCTCATCGCAATTGCTGCAAGTGCCGACCGAAGCCAGCGGCGCGCTGGAAATCGCCAAGCGTTCGCGCGGCACGCCACGCATTGCCAACCGCCTGTTGCGCCGGGTTCGCGACTTTGCCGAGGTCAAGGCCGAAGGGCGCATCACGCAAGAGGTGGCCGACCTGGCCCTGCTCATGCTCGACGTTGACCATGGCGGCCTCGACATCATGGATCGCAAGCTGCTCTCCGCGGTCATCGACAAGTTCGGCGGCGGCCCGGTCGGCGTGGACAACCTCGCAGCCGCCATCGGCGAAGCACGCGACACCATCGAGGACGTTCTCGAACCCTATCTGATCCAGCAGGGGTTTCTGCAACGAACGCCGCGCGGACGCGTCGCCACGGCGGCCATTTACCGTCATCTTGGCCTGGAGAATCCATCACCGGCCGCCCAGAGTGAACTCTGGCGCGGTCAATAAGCGGCTGCGGTCACAAACTCTTACAACTCAACCGAACCCATCTCATTAAAATTCGCCCATGAAGCACGAACAAAAACCCAACGCCTTCACCATCCCCGTTCGCATTTACTACGAAGACACCGATGCCGGTGGCGTCGTCTATTATTCCAACTACCTGAAATATCTCGAACGCTGCCGCACCGAATGGCTGCGCGCCGTCGGTCACGAACAGGCCGAACTGATGCGCAACCCGGGAATTGCCTTCGTCGTGCGCACGGTAAGCGTGGAGTATTTCAAGCCGGCCCGACTCGACGAGATGCTCTCGGTCAGCCTGGAAGTTGAAAAAATCACCAAGTCACAGATCTTCTTTCGCCAGCACATCCGCCGCGCCAACCCCGGGGCCAAAGACGGCTGGGACGAGCTGGTCAGTGGCAAGATCCAGATCGTCTGCGTCAATGCCGCGCAGATGAAAATAACCTCCATCCCTCCCTTGTTGCGTACCCAACTGGAAGCCATCCAATGAACGTCTCGCAAGATCTTTCCATCCTGCACCTGATCCTCAACGCCAGCGCGGTCGTTCAGGCCGTCATGCTGCTGCTCGCCGCGG
>JBAXHE010000065.1:0-16750 GCA_037139055.1 Betaproteobacteria bacterium
TGAAGTCGCGCACGACGCCGGTCGACGAGGCCGTTGCTGAATCGCTGGCTGCGCTGCGCTGGCTGCAGCGCGCCGGCTGTCGCCAGTTCTACTTCAAGTATTGCTCGACCTTCGACTCGACGCCGGCTGGCAATATCGGCCCGGTCGCTGAAGCGCTGATGCAGGCGCTGGGCAGTCGCTTCACCATCGCCTGCCCGGCCTTTCCGGCTAACGGGCGGACGATCTACAAGGGCCATCTCTTTGTCGGCGATGCGCTGTTGTCGGATTCCGGCATGCGCCACCATCCGCTGACGCCGATGACCGATGCCAGTCTGGTGCGTGTTCTGCAAGCGCAGGTCACGGGCAAGGTCGGATTGGCTGACCATTCCATTGTCGTGAAAGGCGCCGAGGCGGTGCGCGCGCGCTTTCAGGTGCTGGAAAAAGAAGGCTGCAATTTTGCCGTTGTCGATGCCCTGTGCAACGACGATCTGCTGCGAATTGGCGAGGCCTGTGCCGACCTGCCGCTGGTCACCGCGGGTTCAGGCATAGCCCTCGGGTTGCCGCAGAATTTTCGCCGTGCCGGCCTGCTCGCCGAGGGACTGGTCGCCGATGCCTTGCCGCCGACCGGTGGGCTGCGCGCGGTGATTTCCGGGAGCTGCTCGGTCGCTACGCAAGGGCAGGTCGCGGCGATGAGTGCCGTGCATCCCTCATTCAATGTCGATCCGCTGGTCCTGGCGCGCGGGGTTGATCTCGTTGATGCGGCGCTCGACTGGGCGGCAAGCCGACTCAAGGACGGTCCGGTGCTGATCACCGCGACCGCGACGCCGGATGAAGTCAAAACCGTGCAGGAGCAGATCGGCGTTGAGAAAGCCGGTGATCTGGTTGAGAACGCACTTGCCGCCATCGCCCAGGGACTGGTGAAACTGGGGGTTGGCCAGTTGATTGTCGCCGGTGGTGAAACCTCGGGAGCGGTGGTCAAGGCGCTAGGCATCAGCGGTCTGCGCATCGGCCCGGAAATCGACCCGGGCGTGCCGTGGACCTGTGCCATTGCGAAAAATTCAAGCCAGCGACCGCTGGCACTGGCACTCAAGTCGGGTAATTTCGGGTCGCCGGATTTCTTTCTCAAAGCCTGGAGTCGGCTGGACTCATGAGCATTCTTGCCCACCACGAAGAGAATTTGCAGCGCGAGAAAATCGCCCGCCTGTCGCGCTCGCTGTTCGAACGCGGGTTGACCGCCGGAAGCAGCGGCAATATCAGCGTCCGCCTCGATGAGGGTTGGCTATTGACGCCGACCAATGCCTGTCTCGGAGAACTCGATCCGGCGCGTATCGCCCGGCTTGACTGGGAGGGAAAGTTGGTCAGCGGCGATCCGCCGTCGAAGGAAGCCTTTCTTCATCGTGCCATTTATGATCAGCGGCCAGCGGCGGGTGCTGTCGTGCATTTGCATTCGACGCATTCGGCGGCAGTGTCGTGCATGAGCGGGCTTAATCATGCCAGCTGCATTCCACCGCTGACCCCGTATTTCGTCATGAAAATTGGCCGATTGCCGCTGGTGCCGTATTTCCGTCCGGGTGATCAGGCGCTGGCCGGAGCCATCCGGGAGCTGGCCAGCAAGCACAGTGCCGTGCTGCTTTCCAATCACGGCCCGGTAGTGTCGGGCAGCTCTCTGGAGGCGGCAATTTACGCCACCGAAGAACTCGAAGAAACGGCAAAGCTGTTCCTGCTGCTACGCAATACGCCATCACGCTGCCTGAGTACGGAACAGATTGACGAACTGAAGAGCGTTTTTAAATTGGAATTCTAAGGAAACATTTTAAGGAAGAAGTGCGTGCCCAAATTTGCTGCCAATCTGTCGATGATGTTTACCGAACTGCCGTTTCCCGAGCGCTTTGCCGCTGCGGCAAAAGCGGGTTTTTCTGGGGTCGAGTTTCTCTTTCCCTACGACTATCCGGCGGCCGACGTGGCGCGTTGGCTCAAGGATTCCGGGCTGATTAACGTCCTGTTTAACCTGCCTCCCGGCGACTTTGCCAGCGGTGAACGCGGGATTGCCGCGCTGCCCGGACGTGAATGCGAGTTTCGCGCTGGTGTCGCGACCGCCATCAGCTATGCACAGGCGCTGGGAACGCCGATGCTGCATGCCATGGCCGGTCTGCTTCCGGTGGGTGCCGGGTCACTCCCGGGCGGTTCCGGTCGAGCGACCTACCGTGCGGTGTATATGGAGAACCTGCGCTATGCGGCCAGGGCGCTGGCCCGGCAGGGATTGACTCTGGTCATCGAACCGATCAACACGCGCGACATCCCCGGCTATTTCCTCAATACACAGGCCGAAGCACACGCCATCTGCAAAGAGCTCGGCGAGCCCAATCTCAAGGTGCAAATGGATTTCTACCATGCGCAGATTGTGGAAGGCGACGTGTCGGTGACCTTTAAAAACCATTTCGCCGGGATCGGTCATGTGCAGATTGCCAGCGTTCCTGCGCGGCATGAGCCGGACGAGGGCGAAGTTAATTATCGCCATGTTTTCAAAATGCTCGACGAGTTGGGGTATGGCGGCTGGGTCGGGTGTGAATACCGGCCGCGGGCCAAAACGGAAGATGGCTTGGGTTGGTTAAAAGAATTGTCATAGAGGAGATGTCATGAAAGTACTGATTACCGGAGGCGCCGGGTTTCTCGGACAACGGCTGGCGAAAAAACTGCTGCAGCGCGGGTCGCTGAAGAATGCGCAGGGGGTGGACGAAAAACTTACTGAACTGGTGTTGCTCGATGTCGTCGCGGCCAGTGGGCTGAACGATCCGCGAGTGACCGTGCTGACCGGTGATGTTGCCGACCCGGAGGTGCTGGAGCGGGCGGTCGAGGCCGATACGGCATCGATTTTCCATCTGGCAGCGGTAGTCAGTAGTCAGGCCGAAGCCGATTTCGATCTCGGCATGCGTATCAATGTCGATGGTTTCCGTTGCCTGCTGGAAACCTGCCGCCGGCGCGGACACGCGCCGAAAGTGCTGTTTGCCAGCTCGGTCGCGGTCTATGGCGGAACGCTGCCGGCCGAAGTGCAGGACGATACGGCGCTGAGTCCGAAATCGTCCTACGGCATCCAGAAGGCGATCGGCGAATTGCTGCTCACCGATTTTAGCCGCAAGGGCTTTGTTGATGGGCGCGGTTTGCGTCTGCCAACGATCTCGGTGCGACCGGGCAAGCCGAACAAGGCCGCTTCATCGTTTGCCAGCGGGATCATTCGTGAGCCACTGCACAATCAAGACACGGTTTGCCCGGTAACGCCCGACACCCGTCTGTGGCTGCTGTCGCCGCGGCAGGCGATTGAAAACTTCATTTGGGCGCATGATCTAGGCAGCGATGCCTTTGCCCAGAACCGGATGCTGAATCTGCCCGGAGTCAATGTCTCGGTTCAGGAAATGATTGAGGCTCTGGGCGTTGTCGCCGGACAAAAAGCGCTGGAGCGGATTCGCTGGGAAGCCGATGCCACGGTTCAGCGCATTGTCGGCAGCTGGCCCGCGTGCTGGAACATGGAACGGGCGCTGGCGCTCGGTTTCAAGGGCGACGCGAATTTCGAGAGCATGGTTCGCGCCTTTGTCGCTGACGATATGGCGGGGGGGCTTCCGGCCTGAGGTTTAGTTGACGCTGGGTATCGGTTGGCCCCCTGACCGCTACTAGTCACGCCGCATTCTGTTTGAGAACGGAGTGCGGTTTTTTTATGGACAGGCAAATCGTTCGCTGAGATCCTTCACCGTTTCGGGGGCGCCTTTGATGCGCAGGAAGGTTCCCTCGTCTTCTGAACGCTCCTCGAGGACCTCGCAGCTGGAATAGATTTCCCCACGCTGTTTCTGCGCTGACCACGGCAGAAACACTTCGGACTCGACCAGATCCTGCTGAAAAAAAGCGACGATGGTCTTGTGCAGCGCGGAGACATCGGCCGGGCGGCGTGCGCTCATGACGATGCATCCCGGATATTTGGCGTGCAGTGCCGTTGCGCATTCGGCCTGGGCTGCGGCGTCACCGACGTGGTCGATCTTGTTAAAGATGCGCAGGCGCGGCAAGTCCTTGGCGCCGATTTCGCCGAGCACGTCGTCGGTCACTTCGAGCTGGCGCTCAAAGCCCGGATCGCTGGCGTCGATGACGTGGAGCAGCAGAGCGGCGTCGAGCGCTTCGTCGAGCGTGGTCTTGAACGAGGCGACGAGGCCGTGCGGCAGATTCTTGATGAAGCCGACGGTGTCGCTGACCAGGACGCGCGGCACACTTTCCGGGTGGAGGACGCGTACCGTGGTGTCGAGGGTGGCGAAAAGCTTGTTGGCAACCAGCACCTCGCTGCCGGTCAGGGCGCGCATCAGGGTCGATTTTCCGGCATTGGTGTAGCCGACCAGTGCGACACCAGACAAGCCCTGACGGCCTTGACGCCGCGAGCGCTGGGTCTGGCGCTCGACGTCCATGGCGGTGATTTCCAGCTGCAGTTCGGCGATACGGTCACGAATCTTGCGTTTATCCATTTCGGTGTGCGACTCACCGGCACCGCGACCGCCGAGGCCGCTGCGCTGCCGTCCCTGCGGTCCGGCGAGCTTGGCCGCCTCGCGCATGCGCGGCGCCATGTAGCCGAGGCGGGCAATTTCCACCTGCGCGCGAGCGGCGCGCGAGCGGGCATTGCGATGGAATATTTCGAGGATGATCATGGTGCGGTCCATCACCTCGCAGCCGACTTCCTTTTCCAGGTTGCGCGCCTGTGACGGTGAGATTTCGTGGTCAACGAGGATGACGTCGATTTCGGCGGGCTCTGCCGTGACGTTGTGGTTTCCAGTCTCAAACTCGTCTGTTTCCTGCTCGCCGTTGACGAAGTACTGGATCTCCTGCCGTTTGCCAGCGCCCAGATAGGCCGACGAGTCAAAGCCGGCGCGCTTCTGGGTGAAGGTGTGAACGACCTTGAAGCCCAGAGTCTTGGCCAGTTCGCGGAGTTCGGTGAGCGAGGCCTCGAACTCGAGGTCGGTGACGTTGGACAACTGGACGGCAGCGACCACGGCAAGGCGGGGATTTTCATTGACTTCGGTTTGCATGCGGAAACGGCTTCACTCGGTTGGGCAAAGCCGGATTGTACCTGTCAACGGGAAAAACGCTGGTTTGGCGTGCGCTTACGCGGTCGCGATCAGGAGAGCGTCGCATCCGTTTTCTGGCGCGGCAGGAGCAGCGTGGCCTGCAGCCCGCCTTGCGGGCGGTTGGCGAGGAGTAGTTCGCCGCCGTGGAGCAGGGCGACGTCTTTGACGATCGACAGGCCCAGCCCGACGCCGCCAGTTTCACGGCTGCGCGAGGCATCCGGCCGGTAGTAGGGTTCGGTGACTCGCACGAGTTCGGCCTGCGCAATGCCTGGCCCCTCGTCCTCGACACTGAGGCGTAGCGTATTCGCGTCATCGTCGATGCGGATGCAGGCACTCTGGCCGTAGGTGATGGCGTTGTCGATCAGGTTCTGCAGCGCCCGGCGCAGGGCCGAAAGCCGTCCGCTATAGGGGGCGCTGGCCTGGCCGTTGATGCTGATTTTCCGGCCGAGAACGGCGGCATCGTCGCTCAGGCTGTGCACCAGGGCATTGATGTCGATGCGCCGGAGCGGTTCGCTATCCTGCAGACCGCGCAGATAATCGAGCGTGGCGTCGATCATCGCCGACATCGATTCCAGATCGGCAACCATCTGCTCGCGCAAGGGCTCGTCGTCGACCAGTTCGGTGCGCAGTCGAAGGCGGGTCAGCGGCGTGCGCAGATCGTGGGAAACCGCGGCCAGCGCCTGCGAACGTTCATTGACCAGATGCTTGATGCGACCTTGCATGCGGTTGAAAGCCTGTGCCGCGCGACGGGTTTCGCTGGGGCCGGCCTCATCGAGCGGCGGCGCGTCGAGGTTACGTCCCAGCGTATCAGCCGCCTGGGCCAGGGTCTGCAAAGGCTTGGTCGCCTGACGGACGGCCAGCATCACGACGACGACGACCGCCATCAGGGTGATCAGCAGCTGGACGATCAGACTGTTGGACAGGGCCGGTGCGGCAGCCTCATTCGTAGCGGCCATCCTGACCCACTGGCTATCGCGCAGGCGGATGTCGAAACTGCGTTGGGGATTCCCTCGCTGCTGCATTCCCATGCCACCTCCGCCCCCACCGGCCGAGCGGACTTCGTGTTCGCTGCCGATGCGCGCGCTTAGGTTGGCCTGTATTTGCCCGCGTGGGGCATGGGCAAAGACCTCGTCGTTAGCAATGAGCGTCACACGCAAATCGGCGGATTGCAGCGAGGAAAGCGTAGCTTTGCGTTGCGACAGCTCATTGGCTTCGAGCAGACGCACGGCATCGGCGATGCGGTCGATGAAATGCAGACCACGAGCCTGGGAAACCACCGTCGCCCGCTCTCCCCATTGCAGCCAGACGCTGGCCAGTTGCGCGCTGACGAGGCCAGCCAGCAGGATCAGCGCCATGCGCGCGAACAGGCTCAGGCGCATGTGTGGCGTCCTTCGACCGTCGAGGCCAGGACATAGCCTTCGCCGCGTATGGTCTTGATCAGTTGCGGTTCGCGGCTGTCGTCGCGCAGGCGCTGGCGCAGGCGGCTGATCTGCACGTCAATGGCCCGGTCAAAGGGGTCGGCTTCACGGCCATGAATCATTTCGCTGATCTGATCGCGGTTGAGTACCCGGTTGGGATGCTCGAGGAGCAGGCGCAGCAGGCGAAACTCACCACCGGACAGAGGTGTCGCTACGCCATCCGGCGCCGTCAGCAGGCGCGATGCGGTATCCAGTACCCAGCTGGCGAAAACCAGGAAACGCGCCGATTCAGGGCGCAGATTGGGCGGCAGGGCACGGGTGCGGCGCAGAATGGTCTTGATCCGGGCCAGTAGCTCGCGCGGGTTGAACGGTTTGACCAGATAATCGTCGGCGCCCATCTCGATGCCGACGATGCGGTCGGTTTCTTCGCCGCGGGCAGTCAGCATGAGTATCGGCAAGGTGGACTTGGCGCGCAGATCGCGGCACAGCGTCAGACCATCGGTGTCGGGCAGCATCAGGTCGAGCACGATCAGGTCGATGGCGTGCCGGTCGAGCATCTGCCACATCTCGCGGCCATCACGTGCGGCAAAGGCTTCAAGCTGATTGCGCGTCAGGTAGTCAACGAGCAGACGGCGGATTTCCGGGTCGTCATCGACGATGAGGATGCAGTCGATTTTTTCCATACGAGGGTTATATCGCGTTATCCAGATTCACGGGTAAGACGTTTGTAAGCCAGTGTAACTCAAGCCCGGTTTGCAACGTAGTGATGCAAATCAGCGGTTTCATGCCGCTCGGATATGATTTCCCCTGGAGAGGGTAGCATCTGCGCTGCTTAGTCTATAAAAGAGAGCCAATGCGTTCGGTCTTCCGGCCTTCTAATTATCAAAGAGTTGCAGCAATAATCTCGAATATGTATTATCTTCACGGCATGGCTGGTTGTCTGATAAATATATATCTAGGGTCTCCGATTTCAGATGAATGTTGAACGCTCCGCTCGAACGGTCCCCAAGGTCTATCTGATCGATGACGATCCGATCGTCACCTTCCTGCTGATTGATCTGGTCGAATCGGTCAATCAGCCGTACGTGGTCTTTGACAGCGCAGTGAAATTTCTTGAGCAAGACCTGGAAGGCCTGCAAGGCTGTATCGTCAGCGACCTGCGTATGCCGGGCATGAGCGGGTTGGAATTGCAGGACGAACTGCACCGCCAGGCGGTCAATCTGCCGATCATTTTTGTCTCGGCCTATGCCGAAGTACAGTCAGTCGTTCGTGCCATGCGCGGTGGCGCGCTGGATTTTTTCCAGAAGCCTTTTTCCTCGCAGGAACTGATCGAGCGTATTCAGGAAGGGCTGCGCATCGACAAGGATAGAGCGGATATCCAGTCCCGGAATCGCAAGACCGGGGAACTCATGGCGATGCTCACGCCGCGCGAAAAGGAAGTGTTACAGGGGATTTTTGAGGGCAAGCTGACCAAGGTCATTGCTGATGAACTGGGGATCAGTACGCGGACTGCCGAAACCTACCGGCAACTGATCATGCAGAAGCTCCAGGCCGGCTCAATCGCCGAACTGGTACGCATCGTCTTCGAGGCTATGCCGAAAAATCACCCGGCGTCCTGAGCCGCCGCCTGCATTGTCTGCTCCAGGTTGGTGCGGGCGCTTTGTAGTTCAACCAGCGCCAGTTCAAAGTCGAAGACCCGAATGGCATTGAGCAGTGCGCACCCGGCGCTGCCCAAAGTGCTTTCCAGCAGCGCTCTTTCTTCATAGGCCAAAGCGCCTGCGGACAGATCACCCGAGTCGAGTAGCGGTTCAAGGATGGCGAGGATTTCGCGGCAACGATCATTGTCAGGAACGGTATTCAGCTCAATGCTTTCCTGGTTTTTGCGGGCCAGCCGCAGACCGTCGTTCAATTCCTTGAGCAACGGTTCAAGCAGGGCATATGCGGCCTGCATCTCTTCTGCTGAGGCGCAGTGGCGGATGGCGTTGAGCAGGTCGGCCGTAGCTCCTGTCACAGCGGTGGCTCCGATCAGGCTGGCCGAACCTTTCAGGGCATGGGTAATGTGTTCTGCACGCGGCATGTCACGGTCCCGAAAAGCCTCTGCTAGATGTTGCATATCGGCGTCGTGGCGGAGCAAAAAGAGATCGATGATTTTCCCGAATTTTTCCTCGTTGCCACGAACACGCGAAAGGGCGTCGTCAAGATCCATACCCGGCATGGTTTCAAGTTGCTGCCGGAAAAGGCTGATCAGCGGGACACTCTCTTCGTCGCTGATGTCATCTGCGCCTGCGTCAGGGAGTTGCACACGATCCCTACGCGGAAGCCATTTGAGTAGCAGGGTATACAGCTTGTCCGGGTTGACTGGTTTGGCAATGAAGTCATTCATGCCGGCCTCAAGGCAGAGGCGCCGGTCTTCATCGAAGGCGTTGGCGGTCATCGCCAGAATTGGAATACTCGAGCGCCCGGCCATTTTGCGTATCGCCTGTGTGGCATCCAGGCCGTTCATTTCAGGCATCTGCACATCCATCAGGATCAGGTCGTAAGGTGCGGTGCGCAACTTGTCTATAGCCTCGCGGCCGGTACGTGCGGTGTCCACCTCAAGATTGACACCGTGCAGCAGAAGCTGAGCGACTTCGAGATTGATTTCGACATCGTCGGCAATGAGAATCTTTGCCCCGGAAAAATTCTGGCGCAGCTCGGCACCAAGGTCGCCGCTTATTTGTTCCAACGTAGCAGGCATGAGGCCTTGTCCGCGCGGGAAACGGGCGGTGAACCAGAACAGGCTGCCCTGATGCGGTGTGCTTTCGACACCGGAATCGCCGCCCATCAGTTGCGCCAGCTTGCGGGTGATCGCCAGACCCAGTCCGGTGCCACCGTACTTGCGCGTGGTTGAGGTGTCGGCCTGCTCAAATGCATGGAACAGCTCGTGCAGTTTATCGGCCGGGATGCCAATGCCGGTATCCTCGACTTCAAAACGCAAGACCAGTGCTTGATCATCTTCTTCAAGCACGATGGCGCGCAGGGTGATCTGGCCCTGATCGGTAAACTTTACGGCATTCGAGGCGTAGTTGAGCAGGGCCTGACGTAGCCGGGTCGGATCGCCACGCACCCAGAGTGGCGATTCGCTGACTTCGACAAGAATGGGAAGACGTTTTTCCCGTGCCTGATCGGTGATCATCGTACGCACGTTATAAAGTACCGAATTGAGTATGAAATCGGTTTGCTCGAGTTCCATCTTGCTGGCTTCAATCTTCGACAGATCAAGGATGTTGTTGATCAGCGACAGCAGGTGGTCGGCCGCTGTTTCGATTTTGTCCAGCCGGTCGATCTGACGCGGAGTCGGGTCGCTATTGCGCAGCAGGTGGGTGAGTCCGACGATGGCGTTCATTGGCGTACGAATTTCATGGCTCATATTGGCCAGGAAAGAACTCTTTGCGATGCTGGCTTTCTCGGCCTGAATACGGGCTTCGGCCAATTGGGCGGTGCGTTGGTCGACAATTTCCTCGAGATGGAAACGGTAGTTCTCGAGTTCCTCGGCGAGGCGCTTCTTTTCGGTGATTTCTTCCTTGACCGCCACATAATGGGTGATGCTTCCGTCGGCTTGACGGATCGGGGCCAGGGTGGCCCATTCGATGAAGATGCTGCCGTCCTTGCGGCGGTTGGCGAACTCTCCGTGCCATGATTTTCCCTGGGTCAGCGCGTTCCACATCGATTTGAAAGTTTCCAGCGGCGTCAGCCCCGAATTGAGCATGCGCGGATTCTGGCCGAGTGCCTCCTGGCGGGTGTAGCCGGTGTGCGCGGTGAACGCCTCGTTGACGTATTCGATGTTGCCCTGGGTGTCGGTGATAACCACTGCTTCCGGACTTTGCCGGACGGCTTCTGAAAGCATGCGCACGCTACGCTCGATCTTGTTACGCCGGGTTACATCGCGAATGGTTGCGGTAAAATACAGCCCGTCAGCGACCTGCCAGCGGGTCAGCGAGATGTCAATTTCAAATTCGCTGCCGTCCTTGCGCAGTGCTGAAATATCAAAAGTGTTGCCGATGATATGCTGCTCGCCCCCGGAAAGGATTCGTTCCATTCCGGCGTGATGGGCGCTGAGATAGCGTTGAGGAATGATGGAATCGAGCGGCTGGCCGATGATTTCGTCGGGTGCATAGCCGAAAATGGTCTGCGCGCTCCGGTTCCAGGCGACGATGATGCCCGCACTGTTGGCGGTGACGATGGCATCATTGGCCGATTGGGTGACCGCTTCATAGCGCTCGGCACTGGCGCGCAGGGCCACTTCAGCCAGCTTCAGCGCACTGATGTCGGATAGCGTCATGCGAATCAACGGTAGCTCATTGACCATCCTTTGCAGCGAGGTTTCGGCCTGGACAAAAAGGGATTTTCCATCGGCGTGACGGAGTTCGAATTCGTCACTCTGGCGGATATTCTCTGCTGCGGATTTTTTGATGAAGTCCTGCCATCGGGAGAGGTCATTGGGGGCGATGAAGAGCGAGAAATTAGTCCCGACGATCTGGTCGCATGACTGTCCGAGTAAATGTGAGCCCGTAGCGTTGAGCTGTTCGACCTCGCCGTTCTCGGAAAGGGTGAAATAGGCCGACGGTGAAAATTCATAGAGGTTGACGTAGCGGCTGCGCGACTCTTCCAGCGCTGCCCTGAATTGCAGCAGGTCACTGTTCTGTTTTTCCAGATCGGCTTGGTGCATCTTGAGTTGGGTGTTGGCGATTCTCAGGGCCTGTTCATGGTACTTTCGCTGGGTGATGTCCTCCGCCGTGCCGATGAAGTATTCGATGCTGCCGTCGGGCCTGTATAGGCAGCGGACGTCGTTCATGACAAAGGCGATCGATCCGTCCTTGCGTACCAGACGCTGTTCAAAATTGACAAATTCTGCCTCGCCACTATAGAGCTTGGTGATTTCGCCCACCGCGTTTTCCAGGTCGTCGGGATGCGAGAGTTCGCGCCAGGTGATTTCAAGCAGTTCTTCACGTGAGTAACCGGTCAACACACAGGTTTGGTCGTTGAAACGGACGAAGCGTCGGGTCTCCGGCGAGAGGATGGCCATACTGACAAAGGCCATGTTGAAAAAATTGTTCGCCAGCTGATCCGCCTTGAACTGATCGGCCTGCAGGGAGAGGTGGTGAGCTTTTTCGCGCTGACGCCAGAGAACCATCAGTGCACCCATGATGGCCATTACGGCAACCAGCGTAATACAGCCCATCCAGATGGCAGTAAACCACATCGGAAGCAGGACCTCGTTGCGGTCAATCTTGGTGAGCAGCAGCCACGGAGTCCCGGCAATGGGACGATAGGCGGCGAGAACCTGAATGCCGCGATAGTCCTGGCCAGTGGTGCTGCCGGCGGTGTTGGCAAGCACCGCCTTGACGGCGGGAAGCTCCGCCTGCGACAAGGGGCGGCGGTAGTAGTCCGATGCCCCGTGCTGGTAGTGGCGCATCGGGCTGAGGAATAGCACATCGTCCTGGTTTCGCTGGATCAGGAAACTCTCGGCGCTCGGGCTCGGAGTCGGCCACTGCTGAAGCGCGGGAAAAAGCTGCTGCCCGGCATCAACGCTGATCAGGAGATAATTTGGCGAGGTCTTCATTTTCTCGTCAATGAACAGCGGGGCAATGAAGTTCAGTAACGGCGTGCCGTCTGCTGAGGCCGAGAAAATGACTTCACTGCGCTGCGCATTGGGGGCTGGGGCGGCAAGCAGGGCGCGGATATCCTCGGTCAGCAGAGTCAACGGGCCTTCATTGAACAGCAAGTTGCCGCGTGAATCGAGCAGCATCACCGAGCGATATTGGTGGGCTGTGCGCAACTCGTGCAGCCGGTGGGTAATAGAATCACGGGCAGCCTGCGGGTCACCGCGTTTCAGGTGGGCGATGAACTCCGAAAAATGCCTGCTGGTCTGGATTTCATCGACGTTGGCCTGCCGTTCGTGCAGCCAGTTTTCAATCTGGTCGGTTTTCAGCCGCGAAATGGCTCCAAGGTTATTCAGCGTATCGTGCTCGATTTGCGCCGTCTGCAGGCTGACATAAAGCGCAAAAACAACCGGTACAGTAAGCGCCAGCAGGATGAAAATCAGCGTCAGATGGCGGGTCTTGTAGCGCGGCAAGCTACTTTTTATCGACTCGGGGGTCAATGATTTTGCTTGGGTCAGGCCGAGGATGCGTGATAGCGCCAGATAAATCAGGACGCCGGAGATGACGATGGTCAGAAGGTGCAGAAAGAGTTCGAGACGATTTTTGAGCTGCGGATCAACATCGTCGAAAGAAAGGCTGGTCGATAAAACCAGCGCTCCGGAAAGAAAGACATAGCACAGGGCAATTCCTGCGGGTTTCCACGCGGCGGAGATTTCGAGCAGACGCTGTCGATTCGGAAGGCGGGTCATGGCTTTGAGGTGGGTATAAATGGGCCAGTTAGAAGATAGTTCTGCGTGTTCTGGAAGTATCTCACTGATCAATTCCGTACTGCATGGCGATGCTCTCAAATTCCTCGAAACAGGCCAGAAAAACATCGGTGATGTCCGGGTCAAATTGACGACCGCGTTCTTCGCTGATGATTTCCCTGACGCTGCTGAAGGAGAAAGCCTCCTTGTAAACACGTTTGGAAATGAGCGCGTCGAAGACGTCGGCGACGGCCATCAGGCGGGCAGAAAGCGGGATGTCCTCACCCGCTAGTCCATCCGGGTAACCCGTGCCATCCCAGCGCTCGTGATGCCAGCGGACGATTTCCTTGGCTTGCGCGAGAAATTCAACCGACGTCTCAATGTCTTTTTCGGCCAGTGTAATGGCTTCGCTGCCGAGCAGGGTATGGGTTTTCATGATGCTCCACTCTTCGGGGGTGAGTTTCCCGGGTTTGAGCAGGATGTGGTCGGGAATGCCGACTTTGCCAATGTCGTGCAATGGGGCCGAGCGAACGAGATTGTCGATGAAATGGGCGTTGAGTGTTTTGGCAAAACGGGGGTGTTCGGCCAGTCGGATGGCGAGCACCCGGACATAGTCCTGCGTTCGCTGAATATGGTTGCCGGTTTCGCTATCGCGGGTTTCGGCAAGATGCGCCAGAGCGCGGATGCTGACCGCCTGAATCAATTCATTTTCGCGCATCCGGCGTGAGACTTCGGCTTCCAGCGCCTGGTTCTGATCGAGCAGCCAGTGCCGGGCTTTGCGCACCAGCAGCTGGCTGCGCACGCGAGCGAGGACGATCGACGGGCGGATCGGCTTGACGATGTAATCGGCAACGCCGGCATGAAAGGCCTGCTCCTCGTCCTCAATCGAATCCCTGACGGTCAGGAAAATGACCGGAATGTCGCGCGTGGCTCGGTCGCTGTGCAGTAAGCGCAATACTTCGTGACCATCCATCTCGGGCATCATGATGTCGAGCAGAATCAATGATGGTGCAGGTTGACGCGTGGCCAGGTGCAGCGCGGCATGGCCCGAGTTGGCGACCTTGACCCGGTATCCGGAGTCCTGCAGCAGTTCGCCCATTTCACTGAGGTTCTCGGGCGAGTCATCGACGATCAGGATGATCTCGTTGTCCGTCGAGCGACGGCGCTGTGAATTTACACTATCAGACTTCGCTGGGAGCAGAGAGTTGTCATATTTTCCCAGGGCTGACGGGAAGCCAGGAACGAAATGCGTCCATGGGGCGGGCGACGCGCAATCAGGGTGCAGGTTTTCTCGTGAAGTCATATTCCTCTCCAGTGGGATGGGAATGGAGGTTTTGTTTTTCCGGCGATCAAGGCCGGGAGTTGCTGATGGGTTCATGTGATTTTGAAAAAAGTCATCGTTTGCTGCAGCTGTTCGGCCTGTGATCCGAGTTCTTCGGAAGTGGCGGCGAGTTCCTCGGAGGCCGAGGCATTTTGCTGCGTGGCCTGATTGAGCTGACCCATGGCTGCATTGATCTGAGCGACGCCTTTCGATTGCTCGGAGGACGCCGTGGCGATCGACTGGACCAGATCGGAGGTCTTGCGGATCGTCGGGACCATTTCGGTGAGCAGCGTTCCGGCGCGTTCGGCTTGCCTGACCGACGAGCTGGCCAGTGTGCCGATTTCCTGCGCGGCGATCTGCGAGCGCTCGGCGAGCTTACGCACTTCGGCGGCCACCACCGCAAAGCCCTTGCCGTGGTCACCGGCGCGGGCCGCTTCGATCGCCGCGTTGAGCGCCAGCAGATTGGTCTGGTAGGCGATGTCGTCGATGATGCCGATCTTGCTGGCGATGCTCTTCATGTCCTCGACCGTCTTGCTCACCGCCAGGCCGCCTTCTGTGGCTTCGCTGGCCGATTTGGCCGCCATGCCGTCGGTGATCCTGGCGTTCGCGGTGTTCTGACTAATCGACGACGACATTTCTTCCATCGATGAGGTGGTTTCCTCGACCGAAGCGGCTTGTTCGCTGGTGGACTGCGACAGCGACTGGGCGGTGGCCGAGACCTGAGTTGCGGCACTGGTCAGATTCACCGCCGCTGTACGGACTTCTCCGATGATCTGTGTCAGTTTGCCTATCATGTCTTGCATCGCCGCCATCAGCAGTCCGACTTCGTCCTGGCTGCTGTATTCCAGTTTGACGGTCAGGTCACCTTCGGCAATGCGCCGGGTTCCGGCGACCACCCGGTTCAGGGGGCGGGTGACCCAGAGGTTCAGTGCGACGTAGGCGAGTCCGAGCAATACCACGACGGTCAAGCTGATTGAGACGATCAGGACATTGCGGATCTCGGTACTCAAGGCAGTAAATTCATCCAGATAGGTTCCCGAGGCGACCACCCAGTTCCATTCGGGGTAGTGTTCGAATACCGTGATTTTTTCGCGTACTCGGGTGTCGTTCGGGTTTTTCCACGGGTACTGAATCAGGCCGGTTTTCTTTTCCAGGATTTCCCGAATGAAGGCTCGGCCACTATGATCCTTGCTCTCCAGCACACTCTGCCCTTCGGCGCTGGGGTGCACCACGAGTGAGCCGTAGTCCTTGCCTTCGGCCGAATCAAGAACGAACACATACCCCGTGCTGCCGATCTTGAGTGAGCGAATTTTTTCCTTGAGAAATTTCAGGCCTTCGGTGAAATCGAGGCCGATGAACAAAATGCCAATGACTGCACCGGTCTTGTCCTTGATCGGCAGATATTTGGTCATGAAGTCACGACCAAAGAGATTGGCCCGACCAAGATAGGGTTCTCCAGCCATGGCTTTGGCGTAACCCGGGTGGGCCTTGCTCAGCAGAGTGCCCAGAGCGCGTTCGCCCTTTTCGTTCTTCAGCGAGGTACTGATGCGGATGAATTCGTCGCCCTGGCGGACAAATACGGTGGCCACGCCTCCGGTCATCTCGTTGAAGCGATCGACGCCGGAAAAATTCAGATTGAGCGTCGCATTCCCGCTGCGTAATAGCGGCGTCTTGTATGCGCCAACAGCGATGCTGGAATGTTCGTCAACAATGAATCCGTTGGGGAATTCAGCGACAAAAACATTGCCCAGGCGATTGACGTTGGCCTCAAGACTGCGTTTGTACGCATCGGTCATGTCAATGGTCATGTGCGAAAGGCGGGTCAGGTTGTCGAGGCCGTCTTTCTCCAGCGAATGGCTGACGTGCCGGGACAGGAAAAAAGTCATGGCGCTGAACAGGACCACCGACGCCAGCAGCAGGATCAGATTGAGTTTGCGGCCCAAGGGCCAGTGTCGTACCGATAGATTCATCTCCCGTCCTCCTTACTCAGCTTGAAGAATTGCATCAGATCCTGCAGCTGTTCGGCCTGCGAGCCGAGTTCTTCGGCGGTGGCGGCGAGTTCCTCGGAGGCCGAGGCATTCTGCTGGGTGGCCTGATTGAGCTGGCCCATCGCGCCGTTGATCTGGCCGACGCCGCTCGACTGCTCGCTGGAGGCCGAAGCGATTTCCTGGACCAGGTCGGAGGTCTTGCGGATCGTCGGGACCATTTCGGTCAGAAGTGTACCGGCGCGTTCGGCCTGCTTGACCGACGAGCTGGCCAGATTGCCGATTTCCTGCGCAGCGATCTGCGAGCGTTCGGCCAGCTTCCGCACTTCGGCGGCCACCACCGCAAAGCCCTTGCCGTGGTCACCGGCGCGGGCCGCTTCGATCGCCGCGTTGAGCGCCAGCAGATTGGTCTGGTAGGCGATGTCGTCGATGATGCCGATCTTGCTGGCGATGCTCTTCATGTCCTCGACCGTCTTGCTCACCGCTTCGCCACCTTCAGCGGCTTCCTTGGCGGCTTTCGAGGCCATGCCGTCGGTGACCTTGGCGTTCTCGGTGTTCTGGGT
>JBAXHE010000066.1:0-16730 GCA_037139055.1 Betaproteobacteria bacterium
CAGCGCTTCAAGGAAAACATCCAGCCCATGGCGGACCTCTCCAGCCGCATCTTCAACCTGCGGCCGGTGACGTTCAACTACAAGGCGGAATACGGCGGCGGGGGCATGCAGTACGGCCTCATCGCAGAGGAAGTGGATCAGGTGATCCCCGAGATGACCGTGCGGGACAAGGACGGCCAGATCGAGACCGTGGCCTACCAGATGCTGCCGCCCATGCTGCTGAACGAGGCCCAGAAGCAGCACAAGGCCATCGAGGCCCTGCAGGCCGAGAACCAGGCCCTGAAGGCTGAGAATCAGGCCACCAAGGCCAAGCTCGAAGCCCTCCAGGCCCAGGTGGCAGAGATCCTGGCGAAGCTGGGGAAGTAGGCGGGCTTTAGAAAAGAAAACTGATTTGCCACCAAGGCACCAAGGCACCAAGGCACCAAGAAAAGAACAGCTGGAAAAGAAAACTGATTCAACGCGAAGACGCAAAGACGCGAAGAAAAGCGAAGCAATGCAAAAAGCACGAAATGCAGTTGATTCAGTTAAGACCTCGGCTTCGCGCAGCGAAGCCGAGCTGCACCACGCAGTGTTAATGCCGACCACACCCCAGGTGAACCCATGCGCCACACATTTCTGACGCCCACACTCGCAGCCATCATTGCTGGTGTGAGCCCCCTGCCGCTGCGGGCCCAGGAGCCTCTGGTGGCCGTGGCGGCCGACACCGCTCCGCTGCCCACCTTGGCCTACCAGGGCCGCCTGGTGGAGGGGGGCGCCTCTGCCAACGGCGCACGGGTCTTCACCTTCGCCATTCTGGATGCCAGCGGGGGGGAGCAGTGGAACTCAGGTGCCCTCACCCTCACGGTTACCGATGGGCTCTATGCGGTGGTGCTGGGGGCCACCCCCATGCCGGCCATGCCTGCGGCCATGCTGGGCAAGGCAGGACTGAAGCTGCATGTGACCATCTCGGGCCAACCCCTGACGCCGGATGTAACCATCGTGCCCGCCTTCCAGGCCCGGGCGGCCTGGGAAGTGCTCGGTCCCATTGCTGGTGACGTCACCGGCACCCAGAACACGACCCTGGTGATGAAGCTGCAGGGCTCGCCCCTGGACCTGCTCACCACGCCTCCCACCGCCGGGCAGGCCCTGGTCTTCAACGGCGCCAAGTGGGTGCCGTCCACCGTAGCCGGCACCACCGGCGCCACGGGTCCGGCGGGGCCCGCGGGCCCCACGGGTGCCACCGGACCTACCGGCGCCACGGGTGCCACGGGTCCGGCCGGCTCGACCGGTGCTGCGGGGGCCCAGGGGCCTGCGGGCCTGATGGGCCTCACCGGCTTGACAGGTGCCACGGGCGCCACGGGACCTGCGGGTCCCCAGGGCCTGGCGGGCCTGGATGGCCGAACCATCCACAGCGGCTCTGGCTCGCCCACGGCCAGCGGGGCCGCAGGGGTGGTGGGGGACTTCTACCTCGACACCGCCGCCAGCCTGCTCTACGGCCCCAAGGTGGGCGCTGACTGGACGGGGCTGACGGGCCTCTCCCTGGTGGGACCTCCCGGCTCTGCGGGCGGCGCAGCGGGCCCTGCTGGTCCCACGGGTCCCACGGGTCCTGCGGGTCCGGTCGGCGCTACAGGCACCCCCGGCGCCACAGGTCCCACCGGACCCCAGGGCCCCGCGGGCACCGCGGGCCAGACCCTGGTGGCAGGGAATGCGGCCCTCAGCGGGGCCACGGACCCCGATGTCGCCGTGGGCAAGGACGGAGACTTCTACATCAACACCACCACGAACACGCTGTGGGGCCCCCGGGCCGGCGGCGTCTGGCCCTCGGCGGGCGTGAGCCTCATCGGGCCCCAGGGCGTCCAGGGCCTGCAGGGCGTGGCGGGACCAGCGGGTGCGACCGGTGCCACGGGCACCATGGGCCCCCAGGGCACCATGGGCCTGCAGGGCATCCAGGGCCTGCAGGGGACCGCGGGCCCCACGGGCGCCACCGGTGCCACCGGCGCCACGGGCAGCCAGGGCGCCACAGGCCCCCAGGGGCCCCAGGGCCTCAAGGGCGATCTGGGCCTGACGGGCGCCGAAGGTCCCCAGGGCGTGGCCGGCGTGGCCGGCGCCAAGGGGGACACCGGTGCTCAGGGCATCCAGGGCACCAAGGGCGACACCGGGGCCCAGGGCCCCCAGGGTCTGCAGGGCAGCCAGGGCCCCCAGGGCGTGGCGGGTCCCCAGGGCACCAAGGGCGACACCGGCACCCCGGGCCAGGTCTTCCTGGCCGGCAACCCCGTCCTCAGCGGCACCGTGGACCCCGATGTCACGGTGGGCGCGGTGGGGGACTTCTATGTGAACACCACGAACCACACCCTGTGGGGCCCCCGGACGGCGTCCGCCTGGCCCGCGGCAGGGGTGAGCCTGATGGGTCCCCAGGGGGCCCAGGGCACGCAGGGTACCCAGGGCGTGGCGGGCCCGGCGGGGGCGGATGGCCCGGCGGGGGCGCAGGGCGTGCAGGGGCCGCTGGGCCCCCAGGGTGCTCAGGGCACCAAGGGCGACACCGGTGCCCAGGGCACTCAGGGCGTGAAGGGTGACACCGGCGCCCAGGGCAGCACCGGGCCTGCGGGCGTGGCGGGACCTCAGGGCTCTCAGGGCCTGAAGGGCGACCTCGGTGCCACGGGCCTGCAGGGCGTTAAGGGCGACACGGGCGCTCAGGGCCCCCAGGGCCTCAAGGGCGACAGCGGTATCCAGGGCCTCCAGGGCCTGAAGGGCGACACCGGGGTCCAGGGCAACCAGGGCGTGAAGGGGGACACCGGGGCCCAAGGCCTCCAGGGCGTGAAGGGTGACACGGGCGCCCAGGGCAGCCAGGGCCTCAAGGGCGACACGGGCGCTCAGGGCAGCCAGGGCATCAAGGGTGACACCGGGGCCCAGGGCATCCAGGGCCTCAAGGGTGATACCGGGGCCCAGGGCAACCAGGGCGTGAAGGGTGACAGTGGGGCCCAGGGCATCCAAGGTGCCAAGGGCGACACGGGCGCTCAGGGTCCCCAGGGCCTGCAGGGCCTCCAGGGCGTGAAGGGCGACACTGGCGCCACCGGCGCGGCGGGCCAGACCATCGTGGCGGGCAAGGCCGTGCTTAGCGGTACCACGGATCCCGGCACCAGCCTCGGCGCGGATGGGGACTTCTACATCAACACCACCACCAACTCCCTCTGGGGGCCCAAGGCCAGCGGGGTCTGGCCCCTGGCGGGGGTGAGCATGGTGGGTCCCCAGGGGCCCCAGGGGCTGCCGGGCAGCCTGGGCGCTACCGGCGCCACGGGACCCGCCGGTCCCACGGGTGCCACTGGGACCCAGGGCCTGCAGGGCCTGCAGGGTCTGCAGGGCCTCACGGGTGCCACCGGCGCCACGGGCGCCACCGGCCCCCAGGGCCCCCAGGGCCTCCAGGGTCTACAGGGCACCAAGGGTGATCTCGGCGCCACCGGGGCCACCGGGCCGCAGGGACCCCAGGGTCTGCAAGGACTCCAGGGTCTCAAGGGCGACACGGGTGCCACGGGCGCCACGGGCCCCCAGGGCACCCAGGGTCTGCAGGGTGTGCAGGGCCTCACGGGTGCCACCGGGGGCACCGGGGCCACGGGGCCCCAGGGCATCCAAGGCCTGCAGGGCGCCAAGGGCGACACCGGCGGCGCCGGTGCCCAGGGCCTCCAGGGCCTGCAGGGTGTGCAGGGCGAAGCGGGACCCGCTGGAGCGGCGGGCAGCAACGGTCTGGATGGCCGCACGGTGCTGAACGGCAGCGGCGGCCCCATCACCAGCCTGGGCGCCAATGGGGACTTCTACCTGGACACCACCAGCAACAGCCTCTGGGGGCCCAAGGCCGCCGGGGTCTGGCCTGCGGCCGGTGTGAGCCTGGTGGGTGCGGCGGGCGCGCCCGGTGCCGCAGGCGCCAAGGGCGACACCGGTGCCACGGGCGCAATGGGAGCCACGGGTACCACCGGTGCGACCGGTGCCGCCGGGGCGTCTCCCCTGGAGCTCAAGGGCAGCGATGTGGTGTTCCCGGGCGGCGCCCTGGCCGTCGGCACCAGCACGCCCGACCCCAGCGCCGTGCTGGACCTGAGCAGTCTCACCAAGGGCTTCCTCCTGCCCCGCATGACCCTGGCCCAGCGCAGCGCCATCGCCACCCCGGCGGCGGGTCTGCTGGTCTACCAGGCGGACGGTGCGGCGGGTCTCTACCAGTTCAACGGCACCACCTGGACCGGGCCCTTCGGCACCTCCAGCACCACGGGCACCGTCACCCAGGTCTCGGCGGGCACGGGCCTCACGGGCGGCGACATCACCAGCACCGGCACCCTGGGTCTGGCCAACACGGCCGTGACGCCGGGCACCTACACCCGGGCCACCGTGACGGTGGATGCCCAGGGGCGCCTCAGCGCCGCCAGCAGCGGCGCGGCCATCCCCGTGGCCGACATCAGCGGCCTGGGCTCGGGGGCCACCCTGAACGCCGGCACCGCCGCGGGCAACCTGGTGCAGCTGGACGGGTCGGGCAAGCTGCCGGCCCTGGACGGCTCCCAGCTCACAGGCGTGGTGGGCTCCGTGGCCTCGGATGCCAAGGACAGCACCGCCGCCGGCACCGGCGCCCTGGCCGTGAGCACGGGCCACAACAACGCGGCCTTCGGCTTCGGGGCCCTGCAAGCCAACACCACGGCCCGGAACAACACGGCCCTGGGCAGCCAGGCCCTGCAGTCCAACCTGACCGGCACCGACAACACCGCCACGGGCGCCCAGGCCCTGGGGGCCAACACCACCGGCTTTGCCAACACGGCCGCCGGCGCGGCGGCCCTGGCCAGCAGCACCGGTGGCATCGGCAATGCGGCCTTCGGCTGGCACGCCCTCACCTCCGCCACCAGCGCCTCCAGCAACGCGGCCTTCGGCTCGACGGCCCTGGCCAGCGCCACCACCGGCGCCAGCAATGTGGCCGTGGGCAGCGCCACCCTGTACAACCTCACCACGGGCTCCGGCAACACGGTGCTGGGCCACCAGGCGGGCAACGGCCTCACCACCGGCGGCAGCAACCTGCTGCTGGGCTACCAGGCCGGCTCGGCCCTGGGCACGGGCAGCCACAACATCGACCTCGCCAACGCCGGCCTGGCGGCGGATGCCAACACCCTGCGCATTGGCACGGCCTACGATGCCATGGCGGGTACCGGGCAGAGCCGTGCCTTTGTGGCCGGCGTCCGCGGCGTCGCCGTTACCGGCGGCCAGACCGTGGTCATCGACGCCAACGGCCAGCTGGGTAGCACCACCGGCGGCGGGGGCACCGTCACCAGCGTGGGCCTCTCTATGCCCAGCCTGTTCAGCGTCAGCAACTCGCCGGTCACCGGCACCGGTACCCTCACCGCCACGCTGACCAGCCAGAGCGCCAACCTGGTGCTGGCGGGCCCCGCCAGCGGGGCCGGGACCGCACCAGGCTTCCGCTCCCTGGTGCCCGCCGATATCCCGGTGCTGGACACCAGCAAGCTCACCACCGGCATCCTGCCCCTGGTGCGGGGTGGCACGGGCAGCGCCACGGGCTCCATCACCGGCAGCACGGCCCTTACCTTCGCGGCGGGCGGCACCAACCAGAGCGTCACCCTCACCCCCAGCGGCACCGGCGCGGTGGCGCTGGGCAGCACCGTGGGCATCGGCACGGCCACGCCAGACACCGCCGCCGCCCTGGACATCACCTCCACCACCAAGGGCTTCCTGCCCCCGCGCCTGACCACCGCCCAGCGCACCGCCATGGGCACCGGCAGCATCCCCGCCCCGGTGAACGGCCTGGTGGTCTTCGACACGAACCTCAAGACCCTGCTGGTCTATGACGCCACCGTGCCCATCTGGGCCATCCTCGCCCCCACCACCGGCACGGTGACGGACTTCTCCGGCACCCTGGTCGGTGATGTGACGGGGACCCAGACGGCCACCATCGTGTCCACGGTGAGCGGGCAGACGGCGGTGGCTGTGGCCGCCGCAACCGAGCTGGCCAACACGGCCACCAACCTCAACATCGTTTCGACCCTCGTCCGGCGGGACAGCTCCGGCAACTTTGCCGCGGGCACCATCTCGGGCAACCTTTCGGGCAGCGTCAGCGGCAACGTGACGGGGGATGTGACCGGCAACATCAGTGGCACCACCGGGACCTTCACGGGCGCCGTCACGGCGGGTTCCGTCACGGGCACCGGCGCGCTGACCGTCGCCGCCGGGGGCAGCAGCCAGAACGTGACCCTGGCCCCCAGCGCCGGTGGCAGCACCCTGCTGGGCGGGTCCGTGGGCATCAACACGACCGGCGACGCGCCGCTGGCCTCCGCCGCCCTGGACATCACCTCCACCACCAAGGGCTTCCTGCCGCCCCGCTTGAGCACCACGGAGCGCACCAGCATCGGCGCCCCCGCCAATGGCCTGGTGGTCTTCGACACGGACCTGAAGACCCTGGTGGTCTATGACGGCACCGTGCCAGCCTGGCGTCCCCTCGCCACCACCGCTGGGGGGGTGACCAACTTCTCGGGCAACCTCGCCGGGGATGTGACGGGCACCCAGGGCGCCACCACCGTGGCCACCGTGGGCAGCCTGAGCGCGGCCAATGTCGCTGCAGGCGCCGCAGCCGCCAACGCGGCCACCAGCGCCAACACCGCTGCCACCCTGGTCAAGCGGGATGCCTCCGGCGACTTCTCGGCGGGCACCATCACCGCCAGCCTCGCCGGCAGTGTCAGCGGGAATGTGGTGGGCAATGTCACCGGCAATGTCACCGGCAATGTGGCTGGCAGCATCACTGGCGCCACCGGGGCCTTCACCGGCGCCGTCACCGCCGCATCCCTCACGGGCACCGGTGCCCTCACCGTCGCCGCCGGGGGCACCGCCCAGAATGTGAGCATCGCTCCCAGCACCGGTGGCAACACCCTGCTGGGCGGGGCCGTGGGCATCGGCACCGGGACCAACAACCCCGCCGCCTCCGCCGCCCTGGAAGTGATCTCCACCACCCAGGGCTTCCTGCCGCCCCGCCTGACCACGGCCCAGCGCACCGCCCTGGGCACCAGCGGCATCGCCGCCCCGGCCAACGGCCTCATGGTCTTCGACACGGACCTCAAGACCCTGATGGTCTACGACAGCACCGGCTCCGGCACCTGGCAGACCTTTGTCAACAGCGGGGGCTCGGTGGCCAGCGCCACCAGCGCTGGGAGCTTCACGGGCAACCTCGCTGGGGATGTGACCGGCACCCAGAGCGCCACAGTGGTCGGCAAGATCAATGGGGTCTCCCTGGCCGGCCTGGTCACGGGCCTCCTGAAGAACACCACCAGCACCGGCGTGCCCAGCATCGCCGTGGCGGGCACGGACTACCTGGCCCCCGCCGGCAGCGGCGCGGCCCTGACGAGCATGACCAAGGATCAGGTCGGTCTCGCCAATGTGGACAACACCTCGGACGCGTCCAAGCCCATCTCCTCGGCCACCAGCACGGCCCTTGCCCTCAAGGCCCCCCTGGCCTCGCCCACCTTCACGGGCACCCTGGCCCTCGGCGACGCCGCCGGTATCGGTACAGTCACGCCCGCCGCCACCGCCGCCCTGGAAATCGCCTCCACCACCAAGGGCTTCCTGGCCCCCCGGATGACCGCCGCCCAGGTGGCCGCCATCGGCTCCCCTGCCACTGGCCTGCTGGTCTACCAGACCGATGGCACCTCTGGCTTCTACTTCTACAACGGCAGCGCCTGGGCCGGCCCCTTCGGCACCAGCAGCGCCGCCGGCACGGTCACCAATGTCACCCCCGCGAGTGGTAGCCCCATCACCGTAAGCTCAGGTACCAGCACGCCCGTCATTGGCATTACGCAGGCCACCGGCAGCGTGGATGGCTACCTCGCCGCCACGGACTTCGCCACCTTCAGCGCCAAGGCTGGGCTGGACTCCCCCACCTTCACCGGCGCGCCCGCAGCGCCCACCGCCACGGCTGGGACCAACAACACCCAGCTGGCCACCACGGCCTTCGTGGCCAGCGCGGTCGGTGCCACCAGCGCCTCCAACATCAGCACCGGCACCCTGGCCGTGGCCCGGGGTGGCACGGGCTCGGGCGATGCCACCACCGCCCGGACCAACCTGGGCGCCGCTGCGGCCGGCGCCAATGCCGACATCACCGGCCTCACCGGCACCATCGTCCTCGCGCCCGCCAGCGTCACCCAGGCCGGTGAGCTGCGCTTCCAGGAGCTGGCCAGCAACGGCACCAGCTACCTCGCCCTGAAGGGCCCGGACGCCCTCGACACCAACTTCACCCTGACCCTGCCGGCCACGGCCGGGAGCCTGGGCCAGGTGCTCAGCACCAACGGCAGCGGCACCCTCTCCTGGGTCAACGCGGCCAGCGGGGCGGTCACCAGCGTGGGCCTGGCCCTGCCGGACCTCTTCAGCGTGAGCAACTCCCCGGTGACCGGCGCCGGCACCCTCACCGCCACCCTGAACAGCCAGACCGCAGGCACCGTCCTCGCCGCCCCCGCTGGCTCAGCGGGCAGCCCGGGCTTCCGCAGCCTGGCCGCCTCCGACATTCCCGCGCTGGATGCCGCCAAGATCGGGGCGGGACTCTTGCCCGTGGCCCGCGGTGGCACGGGGGTCGGCACCACTGCAGAGGCGCTGACCGCCCTGGGGGCCGCCGCCTCCGGGGCCAATGCCGACATCACCTCCCTCACGGGCCTGACCAACCAGACCAGCCTGGTGCTCAAGCCCATCGATGCCAGCCACACCGGTGAGCAGCGCTTCCAGGCTCTTACCGGCATGAACTACATGGCCCTGAAGGCCCCGGATGCCGTCACGGCCAGCACAGCCCTCACCCTGCCCGATGGGGCGGGTGTCAGCGGCCAGGTGCTCCGGACCGATGGCACCGGCGTGCTCTCCTGGACCACCCCCACCACGGGCACTGTCACCAGCGTGACCGCCGCCGCTGGCCCCATCACCGTGACCACGGGCAGCACACCGGTCATCACCCTGGGCACCGTCACCGTGCCCTACGGCGGCACTGGCGCCACCTCCCTGACCGGCTATGTGAAGGGCAACGGCAGCTCCGCCATGACCGCCGCCACCACCATCCCCGGCGCGGACATCAGCGGTGACATCAGCGGCAACGCGGCCACGGCCACCACGGCCACCACGGCCGCCAGCGTCACCAATGGCGTCTACACCCTGGGTGATCAGACCATCGCCGGCACCAAGACCTTCAGCAGCCCCATCGCTGGCAGCATCACCGGCAACTCCGCCACCGTCACCAACGGCGTCTACAGCAACGCCGCGAACACCCTGACCAAGGGCGAGCAGGCCATCGCCATCGAGGCGGCCGACAAGCGAGGCCTCGTCATCAAGGCCTCCGGCGGTCAGTCTGCCAACCTGCAGGAGTGGCAGGACAGCAGCGCGACGGTGCTGGCCAAGATCGACAGCGCCGGCCGGTTTGTGGGCGATGGCTCGCAGCTGACGGGCACGGTGCCCGCGGCCACCACGGCGGTCAGCTTCACCGGCACCCTTGCCGGCGATGTGACCGGCACCCAGTCCGCCACGGTGGTGGGCAAGCTCAACCGCGTCTCCCTGGCTGGGCTCGGCACCGGCATCCTGAAAAACACCACGGTCACTGGTGTTCCCAGCATCGCCGTGGTCGCCGACTTCCCCGTCCTGAACCAGGACACCACCGGCAATGCCGCCACGGCCACCGCCGCTGGCAGCGTCACCAACGGCGTCTACACCGTGGGTGACCAGACCATCGCCGGTACCAAGACCTTCTCCAGCGGCATCGCGGGCAACCTGACCGGCAATGTCACCGGCGATGTCACGGGCGCCGTCACCGGCAATGTCACGGGCAACCTGACGGGCAATGTCACGGGGGCCGCGGGCCTCACCCTCGCCGCGGCCGCCGGGAACAACAGCATCACCCTCAGCCCCACCGGCACCGGCGGGGTGGGTATCGGCGCCGCCCCGGAGGCCAGCGCCCTCCTGGCCCTGTCCAGCAGCAGCAAGGGCTTCCTGCCCCCCCGCATGAGCACCGATGAGCGGACCGGCATCTCCAACCCCGCCACGGGCCTGGTGGTCTACGACACCACCGTGAAGGACCTGTTCACCTATGACGGCTCCGCCTGGGTGCGCCCCGGCAGCACGGGGGCCGTGGCCAGCGTGGCCGTGGGCGGCGCGCCTCTGAGCGTGTCCGGCACCACCACCCCCACCATCAGCATCGCCGCCGCCGGCTCCGGCCAGGCGGGCTACCTCACCGCCGCCGACTGGACCACCTTCAACAGCAAGGGCAGCGGCACCGTCACCGGCGTCACCGTGGGCGGCGCGCCCCTGAGCGTGTCCGGCACCACTGCGCCGGTCATCAGCATCGCCCAGGCCAGCGGCAGCGGCGCCGGCTACCTATCCAGCGCCGACTGGACCACCTTCAACACCGCCCACGCTGCAGCGGGCTACCTCAAGGCCGATGGGTCAGTGCCTGCCGGCGGCACGCTCAACATGAACAGCAACCAGATCACCGGCCTTGCTGCGCCAACGGGGACCACCGATGCCGCCACCAAGGCCTATGTGGACAACCGCATCGGCGGCTTGGTGTGGCGAGAATCCGTGGTGAGCCTCGCCGCCTCGGCCCCGGCAACCCCCGTTACCGGGGCCCGCTACATCGTCACCGTCGCCTGGGGTGGCGGTAATGTGAACCAAATTGCCACCTGGAGTGGCAGCGCCTGGTCCTTTGCCTCCCCTGTCGATAAGGATGCCGTCTTCGCCACCGCCCTTTCGAACGGCTATGTGTTCAACGGCACGGCCTGGTCCCAGTTCAACAGCGGTGCCACCTACACCTTTGGGGCGGGGCTGACCAACACGGCCAACACCATCACCCTGGCCACCGGCGGGGTGGCCGCTGCCAACCTGGCCGGCATGGGTGCCAGCAGTGGTCAGGTGCTGCGTTACAGCGGCGGCGTGTGGGGCCCGGCCAGCCTCTCAGGTTTTGCCGCTTCGGGCGCCAACAGCGACATCACCAGCCTGTCGGCCCTCAGCACCGCCCTCACCGTGGCGCAGGGTGGCACCGGCAGCACCACCGGGTCCATCACCGGCAGCGGGGCCCTCACCTTTGCGGCCGGTGGCACCAACCAGAGTGTCACCCTCACCCCCAGTGCCGGGGGCAGCACCCAGCTGGGCGGGTCCGTGGGCATCAACATGACCGGGGATGCTCCCCACGCCAGCGCCATGCTGGACCTCTCCAGCAGCACCAAGGGCGTCCTGGTGCCCCGCATGACCGCCGCCCAGGTGGCCGCCATCAGCACGCCGGCCACGGGCCTGCTGGTCTACCAGACCGACAGCACCCCCGGCTTCTACGCCTACACCGGCTCCGCCTGGTCAGGCCCCCTCTCCACCAGCACGGGCAGCGTCACCAGCGTCAGTGCCAGCGCACCCCTCTCCGCCACCTCTGGCGCCACCCCCACCATCAGCCTCACGGGCACCGTGCCCGTGGCCAACGGCGGCACCGGCACCGGTTCGGCCCCCAATCCGGGTGGCATTATTTTCGGCTCCAGCGGCACGGCCTTCGGCTCCACCGCCGCCGGCACCGCGGGCTACCTCCTGCAGTCCGGTGGCTCCGGCGCACCGTCCTGGCTGGCCACCGTGCCCGTGACCCGGGGTGGCACGGGCCTCTCCACCTACGCTGTCGGCGACCTGCTCTACGCCAGTGGCACCGGTACCCTTGCGGGTCTCGCGGATGTGGCCACCGGCAAGGCCCTGATCTCGGGTGGCGTCGGCGCTGCCCCCTCCTGGGGCCAGGTCAGTCTGACCAGCGGCGTCACGGGCACGCTCCCCGTGGCCAACGGGGGCACCGGCGCAGCGACGGCGGCGGCGAACCTCGTCTTCGCCAGCCCCAACGGGTCCACCGGCGCGCCCAGCTTCCGGTCCCTGGTGGCCGCCGATGTGCCCAGCCTGGCACCTCTGGCCTCCCCCACCTTCACGGGCACGGTCACGGCCCCCACCTTCACGGCCACCACCGGCTTCGTCGGCGCCCTGACGGGCAATGCCAGCACGGCCACGACCGCTGCGGGTCTGTCGGCCACCCTGGGCATTCCCAGCGGCGGCACCGGCGCCACCACCGCCGCCGCCGCTCGCACCGCTCTGCTGCCCACCCAGACGGGTAACACGGGCAGGTTCCTGACCACCAGCGGCACGGATGTGTCCTGGTCCGCCCTCACCAGCAGCCAGTGGGCCACCAGTGGCAGCACCATCAGCTACAGCGCCGGCAATGTGGGCATCGGCACCACGACCCCCGGGGCCCTGCTCTCCTTCGGGACCGCCGCCAACGAGCAGCAGGTGCTGCTCTACGAGACCACCGGTAGCAACCACCGCTACGGCTTCGGCATCGCAACCTCGGAGCTGCGGACCTTCATCCCCGATGCCACCGGCACTTTCATGACCTGGGGCTCCGTGCCCACAGCCACCGGCACGACCTACCTTGAGAAGATGCGCCTCACCAGTGCCGGGTCCCTGGGCATCGGCACCACCCCGGCCTACAAGCTGGATGTGGCGGGCGATATCAACATCGCGGCTGCCAGCGCCATCTACGTGGGTGGCTTCCGGTCCATGAAGATCGATGCGGCCTCGGCCAATGTCCTCTATGGCAAGAACGCTGGTGGAGCGTCCCTCGGCTTTGCTTCTGGTCAGGGGAACACGGCCGTAGGGCACTACGCCCTCGGTGGGTCCGTGACCACGGGCTCCGGCAACACCGCGATGGGCTCCGCCGCCCTGTCCACGCTGACCACGACCTCCTCCTCCAATGTGGGCATTGGCAACGACGTCCTCTACAGCCTGAACACGGGCAACTCCAACACCGCAGTTGGCACCGGGGCTGGGTTCTCGGGCACCGCCCTGCAGTATGGCAGCAGCAACCTCTACCTCGGCTCTTACAGCGGGGCCTCCGGCGCAGGCACCTCTGGCGTGCCCATCGTCAACGAGATCGCCATCGGCGCCAATGCCACGGGCCAGGGCAGCAACACCACCATGCTCGGCAGCTCCGCGACCACCAAGGCCTTCATCAAGGGCGTGGCCAACGCCTCGGGCCTGGGCACCACCCTTCCCGTGGTGGTTGATACGACCACGGGTCAGCTAGGCACTGCGGCCAGCGCCTACGCCACCCTGGCTTCGCCCACCTTCACGGGCACGCCGGCAGCGCCCACGGCCACGGCCGGCACCAACACCACCCAGCTGGCCACCACAGCCTTCGTCACCACGGCGGTCGGCAGTGCTGCCAATGCCACCAACCTGACCAGCGGTACCCTCGCCGCTGCCCGCATGCCGGCCCTGACCGGCGATGTCACCTCCACCGCCGGCACCGTGGCCACCACCGTGGGCAAGATCAACGGCGTCGCCCTGGCTGGCCTGGCCACGGGCATCCTGAAGAACACCACCACCACGGGCGTGCCCAGCATCGCCGTGGTCGCAGACTTCCCCACCCTGAACCAGAACACCACTGGCACCGCCGCAGGCCTCTCGGCCACCCTCGCCATCGGCAGTGGTGGCACGGGGGCCACCTCGGCCGGGGCCGCCCTCACGGCCCTGGGCGCCGCCTCGGCGGGAGCCAACAGCACCATCACCTCCCTCTCGGGCCTGACCACCGCCCTCTCGGTGCCCCAGGGCGGCACGGGTGCCACCACGGCCCTGGCGGCCCGGGCCAACCTGGGCCTCACCATCGGCACCGCCGCCACCAATGTGGTGGCCCTGGATGCCAGTGCCAAGCTGCCCGCCGTGGACGGCTCTCAGCTGACCAATGTGACCGCCACGGGCATCGCCTCCTTCGGCACCAGCACCTCCAACACCAAGGGCGGCACCTCGGCCTTGAGTGCCAACACGGGCAGCTACAACACCGCCTTCGGCGCCTCGGCCCTGCTGGGGAACCTTGGGGCGGCCGCCAACTCGGCCTTCGGTGCCGCCGCCTTGACGGCCAACACGAGTGGCGGAAGTAACACAGCCATGGGCTACAACGCGCTGGCCGCCAATACCACCGGCTCTGGCAACACCGCCCTCGGCTACGGGGCGGGTTCGGCCCTGACCACCGGCAGCAACAACATCACCATCAACAACTCGGGTGCGGCGGGCGAGTCAGCCACCACCCGCATCGGCAGCGTCCAGACCGCCACCTACATTGCAGGCATCCGGGGCGCCACCCTGGCTGGCTCCAGCCCCTTGACGGTGGTCATCGATTCCAATGGGCAGCTCGCCTCGGTGTCCAGCGGCGCAGGCACCGGTTCCGTCACCAGCGTCACCGCCACCTCGCCGCTCTCCGTAGCCAACGGCACCACCACGCCGGCCATCACCCTGGGGACCGTGCCCGTCACCCTGGGTGGCACCGGCACTGTCACGGCTCCCAGCCAGGGCGGCATCATCTACGGCGGCAGCACCAGCGCCTTCGCCTCCACCGCCGCCGGCACCTCGGGCTACCTCCTGCAGTCCGGTGGCACCAGCGCCCCCTCCTGGCTGGCCACGGTGCCCGTCACCCGGGGTGGCACCGGATCGTCCACCACCTTCACCCAGGGCGCGGCGGTCTTCGCCGGGGCCAGCGGCACCTACACCCAGGACGCGTCCTACTACTTCTACGACGCCACCAACCACCGCCTGGGCCTCGGCAACGCGGCACCCTTCTATCCCCTGGATGTGGGCCCTGCCAGCTGGAGTGCGACCGGCAGCGCTACGGCAGCCCTCTTCCGGAACGGCAACAACTCGGACACCTACTCGAATGTCCAGCTGGCCTTCGGCTACGGGAACAACACCTACCAGAACAACCTCCGCTCCCGCCACACGGCCACGGCCAAGGCGGGGAATGCCCTGGACTTCTATGTCTGGAACTGGGGTGTGGATGCCACCACCACCATGGGGTCCAAGCAGGTCCTGACCCTGGATGGCACGGGCAATGTGGGCATCGGCACCACCACACCGGGCGCCCTGCTGTCCTTCGGGACCGTCACCAACGCCCAGCAGGTACTGCTCTACGAGACCAGCACCAGCGGCAACATGCACCGCTACGGCTTCGGCATGCAGACCTCGGAGCTGCGGACCTTCATCCCCGATGCCACCGGCACTTTCATGACCTGGGGCTCCGTGCCCACGGCCACCGGCACCGGCTACACCGAGCGGATGCGCCTGACCACGGCCGGCTCCCTGGGCATCGGCCTGACGCCCAATGCGTCCTACAAGCTGGACGTGAACGGTGATGTGAACATCCCCACCGGCAGCGTCTACCGCATCAACGGCGTGGCCATCAACAGCGGCACCGTCAGCAGCGTGGGCCTGAGCCTGCCCAGCCTCTTCACCGTCACCGGCTCGCCGGTGACCACCAGCGGCACCCTCAGCGCCACCCTGGCCAGCCAGACCGCCAACTTTGTCTTCGCCGCGCCCAGCGGCGCCGCCGGTGCCCCCACCTTCCGGGCCCTGGTGGCCGCTGACCTGCCGGCCAGCCTGACCTCCAGCACCACCGGCACCGCCGCGGGGGTGTCCTCCTTCGGAACCTCCAACACCAAGGGCGGCACCTCGGCCCTGAATGTCAACACGGGCAGCTACAACACCGGCTTCGGAACCTCGGCCCTGCTGAGTAACCTCGGCGGCAGCTACAACTCGGCCTTCGGCTCCCTGGCCCTGCAAGGCAACACCACAGGCAACTACAACGCAGCCTTTGGGGCTAACACCCTCCAGGCCAATACCACCGGTAGCAGCAACACGGGCTTCGGCCACGCTGTGATGTACACCAACAGCACCGGTGCCAACAACGCAGCCTATGGCTATCAGGCCCTGTACTACAACAACGCCAGTAACAACTCTGCCTTCGGCTATCAGGCCCTGGTGACCAACACCAGCGGCACTCAGAATGCGGCCTTCGGTACCTCGGCCCTCTACCTGAACAGCACGGCCTCGAACAACGCCGCCTTCGGCTACGCGGCCCTCAATGCCAACACCGCCGCTGACAACGCCGCCTTCGGCAACCAGGCCATGCAGCTGACCACCACCGGCGCGCAGAACACGGCCATGGGCAGTCAGGCCCTCTACAGCAATCTCACCGGCACCGTGAACGCCGCCTTCGGCTACAAGGCCCTCTACGCCAACACCGGCAGCTACAACACAGCCTTCGGCCCCCAGGCCATGCTGGCCAACACCTCGGGTGCCTACAACGCGGCCTTCGGTGTCAATGCCCTGGCCGGCAACACCACGGGCAACTACAGCGCGGCCTTCGGCTACTACGCCCTGAGCGTCAACACGGGCGCCAACAACACGGGCCTCGGCTTCGAGGCCCTCCAGAACAACACCAGCGGCGCCCAGAACTCGGCGGTCGGGTCCAAGAGCCTGTTCGGCAACACCACAGCCTCCAACAACACGGCCACGGGCTACTACGCCCTCCTCACCAACACCACGGGGGCCCAGAACACGGCCATCGGCTCCCAGGCCCTCTACAGCAACAGCACCTCCGCGGATAACACGGCGGTGGGCTATACCGCGCTCTACACCAACACCGGTGCCCAGAACACGGCCGTGGGCTCCCTGGCCCTGGATGTCAACACCACCGGCGCCACCAACACCGCCGTGGGCTACAACTCACTGGGTGCCAACACCACGGGCGCCAACAACACAGCCCTCGGTGCCGGGGCCGGCTCGGCCCTGACCACCGGCAGCAACAACATCGACATCGGCCACGCCGGTGTGGCCGGGGAAGGCAGCACCATCCGCATCGGCACCGCCGGCACCCAGACGGCCACCTACATCGCCGGCATCAACGGCGT
>JBAXHE010000067.1:0-16694 GCA_037139055.1 Betaproteobacteria bacterium
TCTTCGGACACCTGGTTGTCGTAACTCCACTCGTGGATACCCATCTTCTGGCTGACCAGATTGAACAGTGGCGACGGACGTTCCTGCACATCCTTTCCCTGGCAGAACAGATCGATCGAAACCGCCGCCTCGTGCCCCTGCGCCACAGCGGTGATGATGTTCTTCGGACCGAAGGCCGCATCGCCACCGAAGAAGACCTTGGGCAACGTCGATTGCAGCGTTGACTTGGTCAGAATCGGCAAGCCCCAGGTATCGAAGTCCAGGCCAATGTCCTTCTCGATCCACGGGAAGGAATTTTCCTGGCCGATGGCCACCAGCACTTCGTCGCACTCCATGATTTCATCCGGCTGGCCGGTCGGAACCAGGCTGCGACGACCCTTTTCGTCAAACGCCGCGTCGACGATCTCGAAGCGGACGCCGATCAGTTTGCCGTTGTCGTGCACAAACTCCTTCGGCACGCGCATATTGATGATCGGGATGCTTTCGTGAATCGCATCTTCCTTTTCCCACGGCGAGGCTTTCATTTCATGGAAGCCGCTGCGCACCACCACCTTGACCTCTTCACCACCGAGACGACGCGCCGAACGGCAGCAGTCCATCGCGGTATTGCCGCCACCGAGAACGATGACGCGCTTGGCAACGCTGGTGGTATGGCCAAAGGCCACATTGGCCAGCCAGTCGATACCGACATGGATATGCGCCGCCGCTTCCTGGCGGCCCGGAAGGTTGGCGTCGCGGCCACGCGGCGCGCCAGTGCCAACGAAAACGGCGTCCCAGTCTTCGGCCAGCAATTCTTTCAGACTACTGACCGAATGATTGAAGCGGGCATCAATGCCCAGATCGAGAATGAAACCGCACTCTTCATCGAGCACGCTGTCGGGCAGACGGAATTTCGGGATCTGGGTACGGACCATGCCGCCGGGCTGTGCGCCGCGGTCGAGAATGGTCACTTCGTAACCGATCACTGCCAGATCACGTGCCACGGTCAGCGACGCCGGACCGGCGCCAACGCAGACGACGCGCTTGCCGTTCTTGCTCGACGGAGCCACCGGCATGTAGGTCTGGATGTCTTCCTTGAGATCAGCGGCAACGCGCTTCAAGCGACAGATAGCGACCGGTTCCTTGTCCACCCGGCCACGCCGGCACGCCGGCTCGCAGGGGCGATCGCACACCCGTCCGAGCACGCCCGGAAAGACATTGGACTTCCAGTTGATCATGTAAGCTTCCGAGTAACGCCCGGCGGCAATCAGCCGGATGTATTCGGGAACAGGGGTATGTGCAGGGCAGGCCCACTGACAATCCACGACCTTATGAAAATATTCGGGGTTGTCGATATTTGTTGGTTTCACTAGCGTTCGAACTCCTGTCTCTGGGTCAATAACTACGTCAAGCAACCATGACGTTCCGTGTAAATTACGCGATCTGCCACGCACAGGACTTTGACGGGATGCACATTGACCCATCTTCAGCCTGCGGATTGTCAAAAAACTTCCAAGAACATTCCATTCTGTTTCAAACCGGGTTTCAATTTGGTTTCAGTGTGCGCCCAAAATGGGGTTTGTTGTCTTTCTTAAGTCTTGTTACAGCAAAATACGTTCCTTGCGTGGCGAATAAAGAGAAACTCTCTAAGCTGTTGTAGCCAAACATGATTTATCAATCAACCTGTTTCCGGCAATTCAGTGTGTGTGCAGAACCTTGGAATTACAACACTGCGGTATGCGACAACCCGCACACGATTTGGTTGCATCGAACGGACATCTCAGCAAAAATATCTCGACCGCCACGACACTCTTTTTTTGCCGCAGGTAAAAACATTCCGTTTCCGCAACAAGCACTTTTCCGCTTTAAAACCTCAGCCGGCCTCGGCTACCACTTGCCTCGCCAAGCTTTCCCTTGAATTCAGCGCATCCGGACGAAGAGAAACCCAACATTTTAAAGATCAATCTTTCTCCAGGGGCAGCGCCATCAATTGATATTTCAGCACACCTTGATTCGAAAAATGGAAGAACTGTAATTTTTGTGGCCAGCGGGAAGAAATTAGGCAACAGCACTTTCAACTCAAATCTTCCTGATCATCACACGTCGATATCCAGCGAATGGGGCTTCTCGTCGAGATCATCGTAAGGCGTATGCACGTGCTCAAACAGCGATAGTTGAAACCCCTTTGCTTCACTAGAAGCGGCTGCATCCGGAGCCTCTCCCATCGTCTGGGGCAAAAGAAAATCGTGGATAGTGAGCCATTTCACCTCGCCGCGCGGCAAAGTAGAAAACAACGCATCAGCGGCTTCCGCTGAGAGCTGATTGGCGCCGCCGCCTTCTACCACGAACACCGCACATTCGAATCGCCCTCCATGCAGGGCCAGAATCTCATTGCGGTCATGGGCGGCCAGCAGCGCGTTGTGCAATCCCAGTTTGCTGGCCGGATGAATTGAATAATCGACCCAGAAGTGACACCCGTCCGGTGTGTGGCAAACCCGCGATGAAATATATTCTTCTGGCAGTAGCGAAGACCAGTAGCGAACGATGAATTTCATGGAATGTATCAGGGAGCACGCCGTGCTACTTTGGGTAGTCTTTGACCGCTTCGGCACCCGGCATGATCTTGTGCACAAAAACGGCGCGTTCAACGGTATTGACCCACACCAGACCGTCTCCAACACAGCCGGTATTGACTGCTTTGACGATCACCTCGACGAGCTGATCGACGAGCTCATCCGGCGCCACGATTTCAATCCGGACCTTGGCCGTATAGTCGGTCAACACGTCCTTGATCGAATTCGCCGGCTTGGCATGGGCCACGCGTGATGGCGCCGAAATCCCTTCCGCCTTGCTCACGGTCATCCCCGGAAAACCGGGCAGGTCGCGCAGGGCATCACGTAGCGCTGGCAGCTTGTTGGGCCGAATGACGGCCTTGATTTCTTTCATTCAGACACTCCTCAAAATCCTCATCAGGCTTCTACCGGTTCTTCGTCGAACCATTTATACAGGGTAGGAATCATCACCAGCGTCAGCAGGGTGCAGGTAATCAAACCGCCAATGACCACGATGGCCAACGGACGCTGCACTTCCGAGCCCGGACCGCTGGCAAACAGGAAAGGAATCAGGCCGAGCAGGGCCACCGTGGCGGTCATCATCACCGGACGGAAACGCTGGGTTGCCCCATGCACGACAGCATCGGCGACACTATAGCCTTCGCTGCGCAGACTGCGAATATAACTGACCAGGACCACACCATTGAGCACGGCGATTCCCCACAGGGCGATGAAGCCCACCGAGGCCGGAACCGAAAGATATTCCCCGGATATAAACAGGGCGATCACTCCGCCGAGCGAAGAAAAAGGCAACACCAGGATAATCAGGGTGGCCATCTTGACCGAACCGAACAACAGGAAAAGCAGGAAGAAAATCGCCGCAATGGTCGCCGGAACAATGATCGCTAGGTGACCCAGCGCCCGCTCCATGTTCTGGAATTGCCCCCCCCATTCGAGATAATAGCCTTCGGGCAATTTAATCTGGTGCTCGACGCGCTGCTGCAATTCGGCGACAAAACCACCGAGGTCACGGCCCTTGACATTGACGCCGATCACGATGCGGCGCTTGGCCATTTCGCGGCTGACCTGTGCCGGACCGTCGACGATTTTGATGCTGGCAATGTTCTGCAGATTGACTTGCGCTCCGCTGGGGGCAAAAACGATCATGTTACGGATGGCCTCGAGACTGTTGCGAAAGCCCTCCGGCAAACGGACCACGCCGGCGTAGCGGCGTTCGCCCTCGAAAATCTGCACCGCCTCCTTGCCGCCGATAGCCATCTCGATCACATTGTGCACGTCACTGGCGTTGAGTCCGTAGCGTGCGATCGCCTGACGGTCGATATCGATCGACAGGTACTGCTGGCCGGTGACCCGCTCGACGCGCAAGTCTTCGGCGCCCTGCAACGACTGGGCGACCTTGGCGATTTCCTCGGCCTTTTTCTTGAGCACGTCGAGATCATCGCCAAAAACCTTGATCGCCACGTCCGAGCGTACGCCGGTGACCATTTCATCGACCCGATCCGAGATCGGCTGCGCCATCACCACCTGTACGCCGGGAAGCACCTTGAGCTTATCGCGCATGGCATCGGCAATATCATCCTGATCCCAGCCGCGCGGCCATTCGCTGCGCGGCTTGAGACTGACAATCGGTGTCGATTCATTCTGCCCCTGCGGATCGGCCGGCGATTCGCCGCGCCCGACGCCGGATACCGCCGACTTGACGCCCGGCACCTGCATCACCAGACGCATGGCTTCCATTTCCATCTTGATCGATTCATCCAGCGAGATATTCGGTACGCGATTGATTCCCGGAACGATCGAGCCTTCTTTCATTTCGGGAATGAATGCGGTGCCCAGGAAGGGGAAAATGGCCAGCGTAAACAGCAACAGACCGGCCGCCGAAGCCAGCGTTTTACGTTCATGCTTCAAGGCCCAGGCGAGCAGCCCGAGATACCCGTGTTTCATCCAAGCGATCACCTTCGTATCATGATCCCCATGCCCGACCTCAACCTTGAGCAGGTACGACGAGAGCACCGGCGTCAGGGTCAGCGACAGCACCAGCGAAACAAACAGGGCGATGGCAATGGTATAGGCCAGCGGTGCGAACATCTTGCCCTCCATGCCTTTGAGCGTCATCAAAGGTAGGAAAACCAGAATGATGATGCCGACGCCGAAAATCACCGGCGTCGCCACTTCCTTGACCGCATTGAAGATCACCCGGAAGCGTGATTCGCCATGCACATTGCGCCCGAGGTGGGCAAAGGCGTTCTCCACCACCACCACCGAACCATCGACCATCAATCCGATGGCAATGGCCAGGCCACCGAGCGACATCAGATTGGCTGACAGGCCGTAGTAGTTCATCACCATGAAGGTCAGCAAGGGCGTCAGCACCAGCGTGGCGACGACCACCAGCGACGAACGAAGATCGCCGAGGAAGATGATCAGAATGGCAATGACGAAGATCACGCCTTCAATCAGCACCTTGACGACGGTGGTCATGGCCGCATCGACGAGCTCAGAGCGGTCGTAATACGGCACGATGCGCAGACCGTCAGGCAGCATGCCTTTGGCGTTGACTTCATTAACCCGTTTCTTGATGCGAGACACGATTTCCTTGGCGTTGCCGGCGCGGATCATCATCACCACGCCGCCAACCGACTCGGTGACACCATCCTTGATCACCGCACCCGCACGACTGCCGGTGCCGATTTTTATTTCAGCCACATCGCGGACATAAACCGGCGTCCCACCGACCTCCTTGAGCACGATGGCGCCGATATCGTCGAGATTGCGGATCAGGCCGACACCGCGAATCAGGTACTGCTCGGCGAAATGCGGCAGAACCCCGCCGCCGGAATTGGCGTTGTTGTGGGCCAGCGCATCAAAAACCTGTTGAATACTCAAGTGATAATGGTGCAGTCGATCCGGACTGACCAGCACCTGATACTGCTTTTCAAAGCCGCCCTGCGAATTGATCTCGGCCACCCCCGGAATCGAGCGCAGCAGCGGACGAACGACCCAGTCCTGGACGATGCGGCGCTCAGTCAGCTCCTTTTCGGTCAGCCGCCGCTTGCCGTCATCCGGCCGGTCGAGGGTGTACTGATAGACCTCACCCAGTCCGGTGGACAAGGGACCAAGCACCGGCGTGACCCCGGCAGGCAGCCGCCCGCCGACTTCCATCAGGCGCTCCATGACCAGCTGACGGGCAAAATAGACATCCGTCTTGTCGGTAAATACCAGGGTAATCAACGACAGGTTAGCCTTGTTCAGCGAGCGCATTTCGGTCAGACCGGGCAAACCGGTCATGGCAATTTCGAGCGGCACGGTCACGAAGCGCTCGACTTCCTCCGGCGAACGCCCCGTGGCTTCGGTGGCAATCTGCACCTGCACATTGGTCACGTCGGGAAAGGCATCGACCGACAGTTTGCGCGCCGCATTGATCCCGAAAACCAGCAGCACGGCAGCCATGACGAGCACCACCAGCCGCTGCTGCAGGGCAATCTTGACCAGAGATTCAATCATCGAGAACTCCGCTCAAGAAAGCCAGACTAGCGTTCGCTATCGACATGGATCGCCCTCTCTGCTTCCGCACGCTTGTAATCGCTTTCGCTCAGTGTTGAGCCTTCCAGTTCGGCGCGTTTGCGCTCGTTATTGAGGTGGAATGCCCCCTCGACAACCACCTTCTCACCGGGGTTAAGGCCGCTCTCGACGACGCGCAAGCCCTGCTGGTCATCCCTGAGCTTGACGCGAGTCAGGTAGAACAGACGCTCACCGTTCGCGACAAAAACGTAATCATTGTTATCCTCGCGCACCACCGCCGCGGCAGGAACCACCAGGTGTTCCTGCGGCCGCGACTGGATGCGCATCGTCGCCAGCATGGCCGGCTTGAGTTCGCGTCCGGCGTTATCCATTTCGGTGCGCACGGTAATCGTTCGAGTTTCCGGATTGACAATATCGCTGACAAAAATCAGCTTGCCGATCAACAACTCCTTGCCGAAAGCCGGCACCTCGACTTCGACTTTCTGCCCGAGCTTGACCGCGCTGCTCTCGGCTTCAGGCACCTGAGCAATGACCCAGACCCGCGAAAGATCGGCGACGGTATACAGCGCATCGGCCGGTTGCACCACCTGCCCCTTGGCCACCTTGCGCTCGACGACCACCCCGGAGAGCGTCGCCACCACCGGCGCGACCGAGTTGATACCGCCGCTTTGCGCCAGGGTTTCCAGCGATTTCGCCGAGATGCCCAATACGCGCAACTGATCGGCCGCGGCCTGCTGCTCGGCGCGGGCAATCGCATATTCGGATTCGCGGCGCTGCAGTTCGGCGGCACCAATCACATCGGAACTGAACAGCAGTCGTGCGCGTTCGGCATTTTGGGACTGCAGTTTGGCCTGCGCTGCCGATTTGACGTAAGCCAGTTGGGCGTTGCCCAACTCGACGCTATGCAGCTTGGCCAGGGCCTGCCCCTGAATAACAGTCGCGCCCGGATCAACCAGGAGTTCAACGACCCGACCAGTGACCGGTGCGCCAATACGCGCCACGCGTTGCTCGTCGAAATCGACCCGGCCAGCGACGCGCAGGGTTTCGCTGACGAAGGCCGTCTCGACCGGGGCCACTTTGAGTACACTGAGCAGACTGTCAGGGGCAGCAACCAGATTGAAATCGGGTGCCGGCGCATTGCTCACGGCCTCACGTTTTTCCTTCCCACAGCCGGACAGGCCCAATGCCAGCGCCATAAAGAGGGCAACGCACCAGGGCAGAAGCCGCTTATTCGTGCTCATTGAAACTCCCTTTGGGATTCCGCGAACGCCCCATCCTGAGCCGCGCGCAATCGATCGATTTCGATAATCGCCACCTGCCGTTCAAAACGGGCAGCGATGAGTTCGTTACGCGCCGAGCGATAAACCCGCTGCGCGTCAAGGTATTCGAGGATGCCGCGCTCACCATAACGGTATGCCGCTTCAGCCACTTTCAGCGCCGCGGCGGCCTGCTTGACGATGCCCGATTGCAGCGCGGTCACCTGGGCGTTGGCGATCTGCCATTGCTGCCACGAGCCTTCCAGGCTTTGCTGCAAGGAAAAGGTCTGCAGCGCTTCTTCGTTGCGCGCCCGCGACAGCCGCGCCTCGGCCTCGGCGACCGGGCCGCTGCGCCGATCCCACAGCGGCAGGGTGAACACCACGCCAACCCGGTTATCCCGACTGTCGGGGTTCTGGTCGTAGCCGCCCTTGATGGCTAGCGCCGGCCAACGCAGATTCTTTTCCAGACTGCGCTGGCTTTCCGCCTGGCGGGTCAGCGCCCGGTAGCGCGCCAGTTCGGGGCTGCGTTCGAGCATTTCGCTACGTAGCACCTCGAGCGGCGGCAGCGCACTGTCATCCTCCAGGCTGCCGTTGACATCGAAATCAGGTGAGAGCGTGGTCCCGACCAGCTGACGCAGATTCGATCGCGTCTGGCGAATGCGCAATTCGGCGGTCTGCACCAGTTTTTGTGCGCTGAGCAATTCGGTATCGGCCTTGATCGCCTCGAAACGCGGCGATTCGCCGGTTTCCACCTTGAGTTTGATACGAAAGGCGATCTGCTGCATGGTCAACTCGTCTTCGCGCGTCGCCTTCAAATCGGCATCCTGGCGCAGCAGTTCGTAGAAGCGGTAACGCAGGCGCGCCAGCAGCTCGTTGCGCGACAGCTTCTGCCCTTCACGCGCCGCATCGGCCCCGGCGTCGGCGGCATCGATGCGCGCACTGCGCACCCACGGATAGTCGATACGTTGCGACAGCCAGACCGCCTGGCTATCGCCCTCGGTCACTCCAGGCAGTCGTGATTTGAGCGAGCCGCGCATCATCTCCAGCTCGGGATTGGGAAATGCCCGCGCCGTATCGATGCCAGCACGCGCCGCTAACACCTGATCGGTCGCAGCCTGCAGGCTGCGGTTATTCTCCAGCGCCAGCGCGGTCAGTTGTTTCAGCGAATAGCGGACAGGTGATTTTTCCTGGCTGAGGACCAGCACGGGCCACACGACCAGGGCGCAAGCCAACACGCCTGAGTAAACAAGCGAACGGAAATACGACACGGTGTGCGTATGGTGTTTCATCATAATTTTCAGTCAAACGGGAATGCCGCGGATGGTGCAAAAAGCAGTAGAACCTTGTGGGACTAAGGCCAATATTAAGCCAGATGAGAGAATTCGTCTTCTGGCGCTAATTTCAAGCGCTCAATGACGGCGGCCGCAACAAGGGTCGGGCGGCGAGCTGAGGAAGCAGCGCCCTGAGATGGGGAGTAGCCCGTCCTGCACACAGAACCGACAAAGGGCTGCACGAAGGAGAACGCAGCAGCTGATCCAGATCGGCGGATTCATCACCGGCATCGGGGATCGAAAAAACATCAAGACTGACCTGACAGGCCTCATGTGACACAGCAAGGCAGCGCTCAGGCAGTCGTCCATCATGCGAGTCAGTCAGCGCCAGAACGGTATCCGTCATCCCGAGGACGAGTACCACCACGACCAAAAAATGGGTCATCAGGCGCCGCCAGAAAAGAGGATGAAAGGACATGGTCAGAATCAATGAATTCGCTGAGTTGCTGTACAACCGCCAGAGACGGCAAGGAAGTGAGTATAGCAGACAGACGCCGCCCCAGGGATTGACAATGTCATTTCTTCGCATTGACGCCATATAAAACCTGCTGACTCAGGGGGCAACGGGTAAAACACCATCGCCGTTCATTCGGTAGTAAACTGTCGCCCATTGCGCCGCGCACGGTCAGATTCGTCTGACCTTTGTTGTTTCTGGAATGACTGAATCACACGCCCACACCGATGACCTATACCGCTGAATCCATTTCCGTCCTCAAGGGGCTTGAGCCCGTTCGCCACCGCCCCGGCATGTATACGCGGACCGATTGTCCACTACACATCATCCAGGAAGCCATCGACAACGCCGCCGACGAGGCGCTGGGAGGCTACTGCAAGCGCATTGCGGTGATCATGCACAGCGATGGCTCGGTATCGATCCAGGACGATGGACGCGGCATCCCGGTCGAAATCCATCCGGTCGAAGGCGTACCGACCGTCGAAGTGGTGTTCACCCAGCTCCATGCCGGCGGCAAGTTCAACAAGAGCGACGGCACCTCGGCCTATCGTTTCTCCGGCGGCCTGCACGGCGTCGGCGTCTCGGTAACCAATGCGCTATCCACGCGCCTGGAAGTTGAAGTCGTACGCAACGGCGGCCGTTTCCAGCTGGCCTTTTCCGGCGGCGCGGTGATCGAACCCCTGCAACGCCTTGGCGACGCGCCAAAAAAAGCCAGCGGCACGCGCATCCGCGCCTGGCCCGATGCGCAATTTTTTGATTCAGCGACGATTCCGGTCGCTGAACTCGAACGCCTGCTGCGCAGCAAGGCGGTACTGCTGCCCGGTCTGGAAATTTCGCTGACGCTGGAGAATGGCGAAACCCGCAGCTGGTGTTTCAGCGACGGCATGCAGCAATACCTGGCCGAGCAAGTTGAAGGCGAACTGACTGCGCCATTGTTCACCGCCGAAAAATTCGCCGCGCCGGGCGACGAGAATTTTCCCGTCGGTTCCGGCGCCGCCTGGTCGCTGTGCTGGAGCAACGAAGGCAATCTGGCACGCGAATCCTACGTCAACCTGATCCCCACTCCGGCCGGCGGCACGCATGAAACCGGCCTGCGCCAGGCGGCCTTCGACGCCATCAAGAGTTTTGCCGAACATCACGCCCTGCTGCCCAAGGGCGTCAAGCTCGCCGCCGAGGATGTCTTCTCACGCGCCAGCTACGTGCTCGCCGCCCGCGTGCTCGACCCGTCGTTTCAGGGGCAAACCAAGGAGCGGTTGAATTCGCGCGACGCCGTCGCGCTGGTTTCGCGCATGGTTCGCGACCCGCTCGAACTGTGGCTCAACGAGCACCCGGACGACGCCAAGAAAATCACCGAGCTGGCCATCCGCGCCGCGCAGGCCCGCTCGCGCGCCGGACAGAAGGTCGAAAAGCGCAAGCAGTCGGCCGTCGCCATCCTGCCCGGCAAACTCTCCGACTGCCAGAGCGAGGACATCCGGCGCAACGAACTCTTCCTGGTCGAAGGCGATTCGGCCGGCGGCTCGGCCAAATCGGGTCGCGACAAGGAATTGCAGGCCATCCTGCCACTCCGTGGCAAAGTCCTCAACACCTGGGAAGTCGAAGCCGGCAGCCTGTTTGCCAACCGCGAAGTGCACGACATCGCCGTCGCGCTGGGTATTGACCCGCACCCCCCGGGAGCCAAGGATTCCGTGCTCGACAACCTGCGTTACGGCAAGGTGGTGATCATGACCGACGCCGACGTCGACGGCAGTCACATCCGCGTCTTGCTGTGTACGCTGTTCTACCGCCACTTCCCCAAACTGATCGAACACGGCCATCTGTATTTCGCCCAGCCGCCGCTGTATCGCCTTGACGTCCCGGCACAGGGCAAGAAGCGCCCGCCGCGCAAGCTCTACGCGCTCGACAACGACGAACGCGTAGCCATGCTCGACCGTCTGCAGCTCGAAGGCATCAAGCCTGAAGCGGTAGTGCTCTCGCGTTTCAAAGGTCTCGGCGAGATGAACCCGGAACAGCTGTGGGAAACCACCATGTCGCCCGACACCCGCCGCCTGATGCGCATCCGTCATCCCGGCGCCGACGAAGCCAACCCGGTGATGAACATGCTGATGGCCAAGAACGAATCCGCCGGACGCCGCGCCTGGATGGAAGCCAACGGCGCACTGATCGGCGCGGAGATTTAATGCAATAACGGTTCAACCACGGAGAACACAGAGATCACGGAGACAAACAATATTTTATTCTTGCCTTTCTCCGTGCCCTCCATGAACTCCGTGGTTAATATTTTTTTGTAAGAAAGAGGGGCAGTCTCAATTCCCCTCTAAAGGCGCCCCCTATTTTTACGCCGGTGAGTGGGTCTTGAGCCAGTCTTTCAAGGCCGCATCGACACGCGTCTGCCAACCCTCGCCACTGGCCCGGAATCGATCCACGACCTCTGGCGACAGGCGGATGGTGATGCGCTCCTTGGTGACGGCAGCCTTGGGGCGACCACGCAGCTTGGCCTGCAACGATTCAGGCAACGCCTCAAATCGCACGGACTGCTTGAACATTTCGTCCGTCCATTCCGGGTTTTCTTTGTCGATCAGTTCAGGATTGGGTTTTTTGCTCATATCGTTTTACCTCGCGTTTGTTCGCTTTGCGAAAGCTAATAACCCGAATTCCGTTGGTTGTTTCGGCAAAGACCAGCGCATACACCCGGCCGTCCAAAAACCCCAGTGCGGAGACACGCACTTCGGGGTAGGCCTTCCGGGCGTCAATCCAGATGACCGCCGTCTGGAAATCGAAGTCTGCCACCAACTCAAAACTCAAGCCACGCAACTCAATGTTGCTGGCGTTCTTGGAGGGGTCGTAAGTGATTTCCACGCCATTTATTGTATGCACACAATTGTGGGCCGTCAATCTTTTTTGTACATACACTTGACGTTACATTCTCGCCAAGTCTGAAGATGCCTAAACTTTCTTGCACGATGAGCACGCTTGTAGTAACGTTTATACAAATACCTGTCATCTGCAAAATCGAGGTGTCACCATGACCATTACGACCCTTACCAGCCGCCAGTTCAACCAGGACGCCAGCAAGGCCAAAAAATCGGCTATGGCTGGCCCGGTGTTCATCACTGATCGTGGTCGGCCGGCGCATGTACTACTGACGTTTGCCGACTACAAGAAGATCACTGGCGAACATACGAAGATCGCCGATTTACTGGCAATGCCCGGCATTGAGAATAGTAAGCTTGATATCCCACAATTGCGCGACCTCGCCCAGCCGGCGGATTTTTCCTGATGTATTTGCTCGATACCAATGTCGTGTCCGAACTGAGAAAGATCCGTGCTGGGAAAGCGGATGGGTATGTTGCTGCTTGGGCCGACGGCATGGATGCCGCCGATATGTATCTGTCAGTGATCACCATCCAGGAATTGGAGATTGGTGTTCTGCTGGCTGAACGCCGTGACCCATCGCAAGGTGCGGTATTTCGAGCATGGCTGAACGCTCATGTATTACCTGCCTTCGCTGGACGCATCTTGGCCGTCGATACCGCTGTTGCTCTACGCAGCGCTTTGCTGCATGTGCCAGACCCACGCCCAGTTCGTGACGCGCTTATCGCTGCAACGGCGCTGGTGCATGGCATGACCGTTGTAACTCGCAATGTGGCCGATTTTGAGCCTACCGGTGTTCTGACCATAAATCCCTGGAACAGTCCCGAGGATTAAAAAGCTTCGCGTACGTTTTTTTCCGTTTCGTGAGCTGGCCCCATGTGGCTATTCCACAAGTAGCTGTAGGCGGTGCGCCGATCGACTTCGTCGATACCACCCTGCCGACACGATTCGTAGAATCAGGCTGTCCGTGGTGCAATGCCAAGCGTATTTCTTGATAGACAACTCATCGCAACGGCTTCCTACCGCCGCAGTTTAAGACTTCCAGGTGGGTAACCAAACCTCTTCTTGAACGCGGCGCTAAAGTGATTGACATGCGAATAACCGAGTCGTACGGCGAGAGTTTTCATCGGAACCGGATCGCTCGACAGAATGGCATGGGCCTGCGCGAGGCGGTGTCCCGTGACGAAACCATAGATCGACTGCCCGAATTTCGCGGTGAAATCGGCATTCATCCGTCGCACTGGCATTCCGAATTCCTTGGCTAGATCAATCAGGGTCGGCATGTGACCTTCGAGACTGATCAGATAATGGTACAACTCTTCAATTTTTCTGTCGGAGGCAGGTTGTGAAGGTAGCGCGTCCTCTGATAAAACAAAGTTCAGCAGCCCGGCGAGGTAATCGAGTATTCGTGCCTGTGCGAACAGTTTTCGTGCAGCCCCTGAAAACTGGCCTGACATGGCGTCTCGCAACGGGGCACTGACGTGCAGAGGCATGGGCAGCACCACCGTCTGGCGTTCTGCACTCAAGCCTAAACGATTGAGCAGGATTTCCGTGGCATCCTCTCCCAACAGCGTGCTCATGGCTGCATCAGGAACGACGACCGATTTCATCTCCGAGGTCACGCCGCCTTCGACCAGTACTTTCGCGTGCCAAATTTTCTTGTGACGAAAGGTGTCACGACCGGGAAAGGCGACAATCTCGACTGGAGGTGAGTTGCGCCCTTTCCAATACTCATGATGACAGCCGAAGCCGGAAAGCCAGATTTGGGCGTTGAACATGGGTTCTTGCGGAATGCTATCCACATCCAGCAGTGGTATCAGCTGGCCTCGTGGCGAGGGTTCCATCGCATGTACGGCTCGATAGAGAATGATGCCGTCAGAAAACGCCAAACTATCGATCCAGGCCTCACCGATTTCAGCGGGGATGGCATAGGGCATGCGCTGAAGATCCTGGCCACTTCTGTCGAGTGTCACATCATCACTATCTGGCGTGAGCAACCACGAAAACTTGAGTAGTTCATTGGGGGGAAGTGGTTTCATAAGACAAGTCTACGCGATACCACCCTCCTGAAATCACATTGCGCAGGATTTCGTATAACAAAGTCACGAATACATGTAACACCATTCGCCTAAGGCGGCACACTTTTCATACGATACCTGACACCCTTGTTTTGTCAGAAGCCAATGAATTCCTCCTTTCGATATTCGCTCCTGGCGGGAGCTTTTACGGCCTTCGCCACACTCTCCGTTCATGCCCAGACCGCCCCCGATGCCGGCTCCCTGCTGCGCGAAATCGAACGCCAGCCGCGCCAACTTCCCCAGCCCGGCCCGCAGGCCGTGCCGCAGGCTCCGGTGGTCGAAGCGGCCGATACTGTGCGGGTTACCGTCAAGGCCTTCAAACTGAGCGGTAACACCCTGATCGCCGAGCCGGAACTGCAAGCCGTTCTGGCCCCGTGGGTCGGTCGCGAAGTCAGCTTTGGCGAACTGCAAAAGGCCGCCAACGCCATCGCCGAAGCCTATCGCAAGCGTGGTTGGTTTGCCCGCCCGCAACTGCCGGCGCAGGATGTCAGCAGCGGCGTGATCCTCATCAACATCCTTGAAGGCCGGCTTGGCGCAGTTCGCATTGACGACGGCGGCAAGGAGCTGCGCCTTGATCGAACTATGGTCAGCGACACCATGACGGCGCGCCAAAAGCCGGGTGACCCGCTCAATCTCGACGACCTCGAACGCAGTAGCAACATCCTCAACGACACGCCGGGCGTGGCCGTGGCCACGATTCTCACCACCGGCAAAACCCTGGCTGAATCAGATGCCGTGATCAAGGTGCAAGATAAGCCGCTGTTCACCGGCACCGCCCAGCTCGACAACACCGGCAGCCGCTCCACTGGCGATCAGAAACTCAGCCTCAGTGCCACACTCGACAACCCCGGCGGCAAAGGCGACCAGCTCAGCGCCAACGCCAACGCCAGCGAAGGCAGTAGCTACCTCAAACTGGCCTATTCGCTAGCGGTTGGCAACGACGGCCTGCGGGTCGGCGTCAACGCCTCGGCACTGCAATACAAACTGGTCGGCGCCGACTTTGCCGCCCTCAAATCCAAGGGCGACGCCCAGACCGTCGGATTCAACAGCAACTACCCGCTGTTGCGTAGCGGCACCCGCAACATCTCCATCGCGGCGGCCTTTGATCGCAAGAGTTACTACAACGAAGCCAACGCCGTGGCCACCTCGACCAAGCTGATTCACGTTGGCCTGCTGTCACTCACCGGCGACATACTCGACGGCCTCGGCGCTGGCGGCATGACCTTGTGGGGCGTCAACCTCACCACCGGCAACGTCGATCTTTCCGGCAACACGGTCAATAAATCCTCCGACAACAACGGCGCGCGTACCGCCGGTAGCTACCAAAAACTTGGCGGCAACCTGGCCCGTCTGCAACGCCTGAGCGACCAGGTCACGCTATGGGCGGCGGTGAACGGCCAGGTGGCCGGCAAGAACCTCGACTCCTCCGAAAAGCTCTCACTCGGCGGGCCGTCCGGCGTGCGTGCCTACCCGGTGCTCGAAGGCATTGGTGACGACGGTTACGTGGCCACCCTGGAAAGCCGTTACAGCGCCACCAGCGAAGTGCAACTGACCGCCTTTTACGACTACGGCAGCATTCGCCGCGACCACAACGCCCGCTACGTCGGCGCACTCAACCCGGAAACCGCCGCGTTGCAAGGTGCCGGAGTCGGAGTGAACTGGACCAAAGCCGGCAGCTTTGCCGTGCGCGCCAGCGTCGCCCGACGCATCGGCGACAACCCGCTGCGCTCAATACTCACCGGCAAAGATCAAGACGGCAGCCTCGACCGAACCCGCTTTTGGCTCACCGCCGTGGCGTTCTTTTGATGTGGGATGAAATGGAAAAATCTAACGTCTACCGCCAAGACGCAAAGGGGCAAAGGTTCCGCAAAGAAAATCTTTGCCAGAAAGGGGTTCCTTTGCGTTTTCTTTGCATCTTTGCGCCTTTGCGGTGGACGTCGGCCGTTCGCTCCCTACTCGTCGCCCTGACCTGCGCCGTCTTATCCACCTCAACTTTGGCTAATCCGCTGATGACTACTCCACGCCCGCTGTTTTTCAGTGATCTGGTGCCTTTTGATACCCAGGTTCATCGCCAATTGACCCTGCCGGTGCAGCGTCAGGGTTTTGCCTTTGCCGGCCAGGCCACCTTGTTGCCGCTGACCATTGCCGAAGTCTCCGTGGCTTTGCAGCACTACCCGATAGTCTTTGTCGTCGAAGGCCAAACTGTGGCGCTGGTGGCTATGACCGGGCTGGCCGGGGGGCGCAACCAGTTTGTCGATGCCAGCGGCGAATGGCGCCCCGGCGCCTACATCCCGGCCTATGTGCGCGGCTATCCCTTCATCGCCATTCGCCCCAGCGAAACCGCCGAGCCGATCCTGGCGTTTGACCCCAACGCCTCAGACTTCAAGGCCAGCGGCGGCCAGCCCTTGCTCAGCGCCGACGGTCAACCCGGCGAACAACTCAAAGGCATCATGGCCTTTCAGTCCGAATACCGGCACCTGGCCGAGCGCACCACGCTAATCACCCAAGCCTTGAAAGAAGCCGGCGTACTCGAAGAGGGTAGCCTGCAACTGCAAGCTTCAGAGAAAGATAGCGAAGCACAGAAGATCGGCGGCTTCCTGATCGTCAGCGAAGCAAAACTCAAAGCCCTT
>JBAXHE010000068.1:0-16495 GCA_037139055.1 Betaproteobacteria bacterium
CCGCGCATAGTTTTCGTTTGGCGCACCGCTTCGCGATGAACGATTATTTAGATACGCAAATGCCTCGTTACATCAGCTGATCTGCTAATAGTCGCGCCACATGAAGCGCTTCGCGTTCTGTCCCATCTGCGATTTGGTAGCGACAGCTGGTGCCATCTGCGACAATTTTTGCTTCGGGATTTGCACGGATTGCAGGCAACAAACTGGCCTCGGCCATCTGCATGGAGATATCGAAATGCTCTGTTTCATATCCAAAGCTCCCTCCCATGCCGCAGCAACTGCTTTCAATCAATTCAAGCTTAACCTCAGGGATCATCCGAATGACGTTCATGATCGGCATGACGGCATCAAATGCTTTCTGGTGGCAGTGACCGTGCAGCAATACGGTGTGGAGAGCCGGCTTAAGTTTCATGATTAAAGCGTCAAGCTTGCCGGCCTTTTTTTCCCGCGCCAAAAATTCTTCAAACAATAAAGCTTGTTGAGCAACAACTTCAGCCGGTTTGCCCAGACCCATAGTGAGAAACTCGTCACGTAACGTCAATAGACAAGATGGCTCGAGGCCAACAATGGCAATACCTCTCTCTGCAAAAGGCAGCAAGCTGTCAATTAATTCGCCCGCTTTTGCGCGCGCTTTTTCGACCATGCCGACTGAAAGGTATGTTCGCCCGCAACAGAGATGCTTTCCATCGACCCGTTTTTTTGTTGCGATATGAACGGTATATCCCGCACTCTTGAGCACTTTGAAGGCTGCAAAAGCGTTGTCAGGCTCAAAGAAGCCGTTAAAAGTATCGACAAATAAAACCACCGGTTTTGAAGCGGTCAAGATTTCTTCTCGCGTTGAGGAGCGAAGCGGAGAATTGAAAAAATGATCGCGCCTCCATTCTGGCAGCATTCGTCGGGAAGATAGTCCTAGAAGTTTCTCGGATAGCTTCGCCAATAGAGGTAAACGATTGCGCAGGTTTAACAACAAAGCAAAGTGTGCCGCATATTTTGCATAATCGGGGAGCTGACCCAATAGGCGGTCTTTCAGGGTGTGCCCATGCTTGGCTTTGTAATGCTGTAGAAACTCGATCTTGAGCTTAGCCATGTCAATTCCGGTTGGGCATTCTCGCTTGCAACCCTTGCAATTGACGCATAAGTCCATCGCCTGACGCACGGCTTCGCTGGTCAACGCGTCTTCGCCACGCACCCCATCAAGTTGCCCAGACAGCGCCAAACGCAACGTGTTGGCGCGTCCACGCGTATTGTGTTGCTCGTCCCTTGTGACGCGATAGCTTGGACACATGGCTCCGGAGTCAAATTTTCGACAATGACCATTGTTGTTACACATCTCAACGGCCTTGGCCAAACCCAAAGCGGGATCGCCACCCGAACCAATGGCTGTGGTTGTTTCAGTTATCGGATCGTTCTGTACGTTCCAAGAACTCCAGTCAAGTACCGGGTGAATAGGCGTCACGCGGTAGGTTGGTGGAAAGCGCATCAGGCGTGTGTCATCCATCTTCGGAGGGTTGATGATGCGGTGTGGGCAGAGTAATCCATCAGGGTCAAAACGCTGCTTTATTTCGGAAAATGCCTGATTCAATTTCGGGCCAAATTGCCATTCAATCCATTCGCCACGGCATAGGCCGTCTCCGTGCTCGCCGCTATAAGCTCCTTTGAATTTTCGTACGAGTTCACTGGCTTCTTCAGCAATAGCGCGCATTTTGGCGGCGCCACCGTGTGCGCCTTCTTGACGCATATCGAGAATGGGGCGCACATGCAGTGTGCCGACTGAAGCATGCGCGTACCAAGTGCCACGGGTACCGTGTCTGATGAAAACGTTTGATAGGGCTTCGGTATATTCCGCCAGATGCTCTAGCGGCACGGCGCAATCTTCAATAAAACTTACTGGCTTTCCATCGCCGCGCAAGCTCATCATGACGTTCAAGCCGGCCTTGCGTACCTCCCAAAGGTTTTTTTGCTGAACGTCGTTAATCATGCGCACGACGCTATCAGGAAGACCCAGTTCCGCCATCAACTCAGCCAATTCGTTAAGCTTGGGTTCAATGTCAGCTTTGTTCTCTCCTGAAAACTCAACCAGCAAAATCGCCTCTGGTTTTCCAAGAAGGGCTGTAGATATCGTTTCGGCGAATGCGGGATTCTTTAGCGCGAGTTCGATCATGGTGCGATCAACCAGTTCTACCGCAGTAAGTGACCCGGAAAGCATGTTGAGGCCCAATTTGACGATATATTGAGCACTATCCATGGCTTTGAGAAAGCTCGGGAAGTTTATTATTCCGAGAACTTTGGCACGCGGCAGTTCGGCCAGGCGAAGGTCCAGTGAGCGTGTCAGGGCTAGCGTTCCTTCGCTACCAATCAGTAGCTGAGCTAGATTGACGGACCCATTGGATGTGTAAGGTCTCTCGTTCTGGTTGTGAAAAATGTCGAGGTTGTAGCCCGCCACGCGTCGGAGAACTTTAGGCCAGTGCGCCTCGAGTTCAGAACGGTGTGTCTGCGCAAGTGAACACAGAAAATCACCAAGTTCACGTTCTCGCCCTGTGGATGTGCTGTAGGGACCGAAATCCAGAAGACTGCCATCGGATAGCCATGCTTGAACTCCAAGCACGTTGTGCACCATGTTGCCATAGGAAATCGACCGACTGCCACACGAATTATTACCGGCCATGCCGCCTAAGGTGGCTTGTGCGCTTGTCGAGACATCGACCGGGTACCACAGGCCATGCTTCTGTAGCGCAGCGTTTAAGTGATCGAGGACCAATCCGGGTTCGACCTTGGCTGTTCGCTGTTCGACATCGATATCAAGGATGTTCCGCATGTGCTTGGAATGATCTATCACCAGTCCCGTGCCGATCGTCTGTCCGCACTGGCTTGTGCCTCCACCCCGTGGCACGATGGGAACTTTCAGGCTACGGCAGATATCCAGCGCGAGGCAGATATCGTGCGCATCACGGGGTACGAATACGCCGACCGGCATGATTTGGTAGAGTGACGCATCAGTCGCATAGCGACCGCGATCAGCGGCCTGAAATAGCACTTCACCTTGGGTCTCGGAAAGTAAGCGTTCTGCAAGTCGACCTGAAATCTCGTTGCTGATCCGAGAAACTGCCTCATACGCCGTGGATTTTTGGACTGTTGTCAGATTGCGGGATGTACTCATTGACGTTCTTTCCCTTTGGGACCGCATTCTGACCACCAATGTGTGGGTCAGTTCCTGTTCAGGATGTTTGCTTTTCTTAGGTGATACAGGATTATCATGCGAATTAATTTGAGGAAACGGAAGCTCGTGTTTAGCGGAGTACAAGAAAGTTTGTTGCACGACATAGAGTTAACAGAAGCGTTTGTTCTAATATCCCCGATCATTGCTTTGTTCACCACAATAAACATGACATGAAACAACAAATATTTTCTGAAAGCTGGTGCCGTATTTTTGAACAATCCGAAATTGTTCGCTCCATCTGGCTATTTGCCAGGAGTCTTCTGATAGCGTTTGCTCTATATGGCAGTGCGTCATCTGCCGGTGAGGTTTCCCCTGTGGGTAGCGATCCGCAACCCACGCCAATCATGGGTCACAGTCACGAAGAGGCGGTCGCGAATATCCGCAAGCATCACCTGAGTCGCCTGAATGCTCGCTTGACAACAGATCCAATAGTTCTGCGTCAGACCTGCCGATATGTATCAGAAATTTCGACCGCACCACCAAGAAAGCAGATTGCGTTGACTTTTGACGATGGCCCAGAACCTGGTCAAACCGAGCTCATTCTGGAAATCCTAAAAAAGCACAACATTTCCGCAGCCTTCTTTATGATTGGTCGAAAGGCAAAGCAATACCCTGATCTCGTGGAGAAGGTTCATGCGGCAGGCCATCTGATTATTGGCAATCACTCCTGGGATCACCCGAATTTCCATGATATCGGCGAGGCCGAGCAAACCGCGGAAGTGCTTCGAAGCGAAGCTGTTCTGTCCAACTATCTTCAACCGAAACTGTTTCGTTACCCCTTCGGCAACTCGACTTGTGAAACCAACCAACTGGTTCGGTCACGTGGCTATAGGATCGTTGGTTGGCACATCGATTCGTGTGATTGGGCATTCGACAAAACTGGCTCAGTGGATACCAAGGAAGCCATTTCTTGTGGTGTTCTTTCGCAGTATCACGATGATTATGTGGGGCATGTCATTTCTGCTGCTCGCGCGCGCAACGGAGGTATTGTCTTGATGCATGATATTCATCCGAATACGGTGAAAAAACTCGACGAGATCATTACACATCTAACTATGGATGGTTTCGTATTCGGCACTATTCTGGATGCGGATTTCCAGACATCTTTGCGGTAGCTTTATTTTTCACTACCGTATTCATTATGTTGTCTCCATGATTATGATAATTACATTTCGTGCTTGTCTTTTTGCTGCGGTAATGGCGTCACTGCTAGCCGCTTGTGCGCCAATTCAACCTCGTACAACGTTGAACGTAAGCCGAGAGAATTCCCCCAATTTCGATGAGCGTCGCCCAAACCTGGTCATCATTCACCACACCAGTGACGCAACGATGGGTGAAGCCATACGTACGCTCACATCACCTGTGCTTAAGGTAAGCACCCATTACTTGATTGGGCGAGATGGAGATATCGTTCAAATGGTCGACGAAAATGCCCGCGCTTGGCATGCAGGTAAGTCGTGGTGGGGCGGTATCACCGATATTAATTCGGTATCGCTAGGCATCGAGCTTGATAACAATGGCTCCGAGCCTTTTGCCGACGCCCAAATTGATGCACTGCTGACGTTGTTGGCCGACATTCGCCAGCGTTATCACATTCCCGCCGCGAATTATATTGGTCACGCCGATGTTGCCCCTACGCGCAAAAACGACCCGAGTGCCTATTTTCCTTGGCAGAGATTGGCTGGTCAGGGGTTTGGACTATGGTGTGATGCGCCTTTGGTTCCAGCACCAATGGGCTTTGACATTGAATTTGCGCTCACGGCGATCGGCTACGATCCCAGAACGCCTGAAGCATCAATTCAAGCTTTCCGTTTGCATTTTATGCACGGCGATCCGACATTGTCTGCAGAAGATGAGAAGGCAATGGCCTTCTGTCTGTTGCAAGTAAAGAAATCAATGTACTGAAACTACGCGCTGCGGCTGCCTTGAAGCGGCCCTATGCTGCCATGATGAAACTGGCCCCGGTTGCGGTATAGCTCATATATTGTTGGAGCCACAAGGGGATCTGTACACATTGCCAAAGAAAGTACCGTAGCCGAGCGAACCTACCCAGAAGTTGCGGTGAATAAACAAGGATAGATCGACCACGGGATGCTCTTCTGCAAATTCCTATATCAGAAAAAAACGAAGCCAACCAACGCCGCCAGACCCAAAACATTGATTTCAATCGATGCAAACCAGTCCAGCTCTTTTCCTTTGTCGAGCATGATCTGTAGAGTCCCGAACATACTCGATTGCTCATTGCCAGAGCGCGAGGCATAGGAGTGGATCGTTTGCTCCTGGCGAAATCAGGATGTGAGCTATGACTTCCGTTTTTCCTTCGGAGAAAAAAATAGGCAAGCCTGTCCTGCAGCCTCCATGACATCGAGGGCTGGTTGTCGTCGGCTTTTGAAGTCCAGCGAGCGGCATCCATACCTGAACGAAGTGTCGTGGGTAATGAAGTAATGAGCACAGCGATTACAGAGAGGTGGGGTGGGGTTTGGCTGTGACATGGCCTGTGAGAGAATTAATCGTTTTGTGCTGTCGAAGCGGACGATTCTTCGGCAGATTCCTTTGTTCTTTCCTCTTCAATGATCTGATCGATCTTTTCCTGCAGCGGATCCGGCTCGCTCAGTTGCTGCGGGGGAGTATCCACGGACGGTATTGTCGTTGAGGAACGTTGAGGCTTGTTTTTCAGTTGTGGCTTTGAAGCGAACAAACTCATTAGCCAGTCCTTGATGCTTCCATATACTTGTTGCATCAGACTGGTTTCGTTAGGCGCTTCGAAGTGAATGCGTTTATCAAGGATTTGGGTACGCAGAGCGTTCTCAAAGAAATCCCCGACTATCGGCAATGCACTGTGGGCTCCTTGACCCCAGTAGTCGCTGCGCAGCGTGATGCGGCTGTCGTTAAAGCCGGTCCAGGCACCGGCAACCAGTTGCGGATGCATCAGGATGAACCAGCCATCGGCATGGTCCTGAGTGGTCCCCGTTTTTCCGGCAACGTCTGCGGTGATGCCGAAGCGGGTGCGGATACCGGCTCCTGTTCCTCTGTCAATCACGCCCCGCATAACATCGAGAAGTGTATAGGCGATGCGGCTTGGGAGCGCCCTTTCCGGGGTGACGGCAGAAAATTCTTCAAGGAGTCGGCCATTGCGGTCTTCAATGCGCGTGATAAGTACCGGCTCGATAAAACTGCCGCCATTAGCTATCGTGCCGTAGGCTGCGACCATTTCCTTTAGAGACACGGCGCTGGTACCAAGCGCGAGGGAAGGCACAGCGTCAAGCTTGCTCTGGCGCACGCCCATCGCACGGGCGAGCCGGGCCACCTTGGCTGGCCCTACATTTTGTATCAGCTGTGCTGTGATCGTGTTCTTCGAATACACCAACCCATCACGCAAACTGACGGCTTGCCCACTCGGCGGTTTGTCGTCGGTGGGCCGCCATACCTCACGACGACCAACAGCAATTTCAACACTCTGGTCAATCAGCGTGTCTTCCGGGCTGATGCCTTGGCGGAATGCCTCTCCATAGACGAAAGGCTTGAACGTTGAGCCGGGCTGGCGACGTGCCATCTGCACATGGTCAAACGCATCCTGCTCAAAATTGCGACTACCGACCCAAGCCTTAATATGGCCATTACGCGGATCAATGGCAACAAAACCGGCTTGAATTGAAGTCTTTTGCCGACACAGCTTTTGCATAAAAACCGTGTCGGACTGCAACTTCTTCATGACTTTGTCGGGCTTAAGTCCCTTAGCAAGAGCGGTGCGGTATTCCGGCGATTCGCGCATGAACATCTGGACCAGATGATTGCTGGCATTCCATCTCGTCCTCCCGCCCCAATCGGAGTCGGCAATGTTTTGGAGTTGGGTTCCCTGTCGTGCGACGGCCTGATTGGCCTGGCTTTGCAGTCGTGAATCCAGCGTAGTACGGACGACTAAGCCGTCAGTAAATATGCTGTAATCATTGCGGTCAGCCCATGAAATAAGCCACTTGCGGATTTGTTGAGAAAAATGCGGCGCCGCTCCCGGCGCTTCGGTTTGCCGTTCGAAGTCGAGACGCAGCGGTATCTTCTTTAACAACTCGAATTTTGACGAAAGCAACTTCTGGTGCTTGACCATCTGCCCGAGTACAGTGTTACGACGCTGCAAGGCGCGCTCAGGATTGAGTACCGGGTTGTAGTAGCTGTTGCCTTTAAGCATGCCGACGAGCGTGGCACTTTGGACTACATCAAGCGCATCGGCTGTTGTGCCAAAATAGGTGCGTGCCGCCATCTCGATACCGAAAGCGTTATAGAGAAAAGGCACCGTGTTGAGATAAGTTTCAAGAATTTCGTCCTTGGAGTGGAAGGCTTCGATCTTCAACGCCGTGATGGCTTCCTTGATCTTTCGGGTCATTGTTGGAGCGCGACCTATCTCCTCAGGATAGATATTGCGGGCAAGTTGTTGAGTGAGCGTTGAACCGCCCTGACGGTCGCCGTGGAAAGTATTCAACGCCGCTACCACAGTGCGTCGCCAGTCCAGACCGAAATGGTCATAAAAGCGATGGTCCTCCGTAGCGATCAGCGCGTCAATCACATGGGGTGAGATTTTTGACAGTTTGACCCACTCGTGGTTGGATTGCTTGAACTCGGCCAGTTTCTTGCCATCGGCTGAGATAATTTGTGCCGGCTGCTCTGAAGAAACCTTGCGGATGTCACTGATGCTCGGGGTAAATGGAATCAGGATTAATACATAAAGCAGCATCAGGGCAGGCAACACCATCAGCAAACGGAGCATGTCGCGCCGAGAGAGCTGACGAAAGTGATCTATGGCCGTGGTGAAGGAGAGCTTGAGCCGGGTTATCGCCTGTTTCATTGAACAAACTCAGGAATGTTGATATGCCATAAAACGCATGACGAAACGCTAAGATGTTTCGACCCTGTAGGTAGTAGTTTTAGATCGAGAATGGGCGATACTAGCAAAGGCTTCTTATCTTTATGATGTTGCCTCGATTTATCCGCTTATTAAATGTGTAGTAAGGCATAAAAAAATCCCACACCGGTTGGGTGTGGGATCAAAGATACCATCGTTGCGATGGATCAGGGAGGGTCAAACATTGCCAGCGGGGGACGCTGAAGCAACGCTTGAATCTTAATGAAATCAGATTATCGTGTCTGTTGCGAATCTGAGTGCTTTTCGTAACGCATTGTAAGAGTCACGTATGTACAAAGCCAATGACATATTTTTTCTGACACTTGCTATAGGTATTGCAGATCCACTCACTATCACTGTGCGTACCGTTAGGACAAAGTAGCGCTAGAACTCCCCTGGACTGCCATGGGGATGTGTCAACTTTTCGACCAAAACGACCGGTGGCGTTTCGTGCCAACCTAGTCAGCGATGCGCCAATCCTAACCGGCCTTGGTTGTTAATTCATCACGCAAGTCAGCTTTTCCGTTCAGCTGACGCCTCCTGAAGACTCATAGCGTCTATCTCTTCGACGCTTTAACCGCAGGCATCTACAGCAGCAGCCATGGCACCAGAAAGCATGTCAGTGTCAAACCGTCTATGCTTAATTGCGTAAGTATTGAGCTTCGCATTGTCCAGTTTATCGACTTGAAGAGACTGGTAAGAAATTGAACCGAATTCATGTTCTTCAGTCTCATATGACTTATTTCCAGCAGGGGGTATTTTCATGCATGACATCATTCGCCAATTGGCCGACAAGCGACGAGCTGCTTGCCTGGGGGGCGGACAAGAGCGCATCGACAGCCAACATGCGAAAGGCAAATTAACAGCGCGTGAGCGGATAGAGCTGCTTCTCGATACCGGCTCATTTGAAGAGTGGGATATGTTCAAGGAGCACCGCTGTGCAGACTTTAGCATGTCGGGAAAGCAGGTTCCGGGTGACGGCGTGGTTATCGGATATGGCACGATCAACGGCCGCCTGATGTTCGTCTACTCTCAGGATTTTACCGTTTTCGGTGGTTCGCTTTCGGAAGCTCATGCGCAGAAAATCTGCAAACTCATGGATCACGCGATCAAGGTTGGCGCTCCGGTTATTGGCATTAACGATTCCGGCGGGGCTCGCATTCAGGAAGGCGTCGATTCACTGGGAGGTTACGCCGAAATATTCCAGCGCAACATGCTGGCTTCAGGGGTCATCCCTCAGATCTCGCTCATCATGGGGCCTTGCGCTGGCGGTGCAGTATATAGCCCGGCTCTGACTGACTTTATCTTCATGGTCAAAGACTCGTCCTATATGTTCGTCACCGGTCCGGAAGTCGTCAAGTCCGTGACTCACGAGGACGTTAGCGCCGAAGACCTGGGCGGAGCCATTACCCACACCACGACATCGGGGGTTGCCGACCTTGCTTTTGAGAACGATGTCGAGGCGCTGATGGTCATTCGTCGCTTTCTCGGTTTTCTGCCCGCCAGCAACCGGGTCAAGCCGCCAACCTGGCCGGCGCAGGATCCGGCCGAACGCCTCGATTTCTCGCTCGACACGTTGGTGCCGGATAATCCGAACAAGGCTTACGACATCAAGGAATTGATCCTGAAAGTCGTCGACGACGGCGATTTTTTTGAGTTGCAATCCGACTACGCACGTAACATCGTGATTGGTTTCGGGCGCATGGATGGCTCGCCGGTTGGCTTTGTCGCCAATCAACCCCTGGTAATGGCTGGCTGCCTCGATATCAAGAGTTCAACGAAAGCAGCTCGCTTTGTCCGATTTTGCGACGCATTTGGCATTCCCGTTGTCACCTTTGTCGATGTCCCCGGCTTTATGCCTGGAACTGCTCAGGAGTACGGTGGAATCATCAAGCATGGCGCCAAGCTGCTCTATGCCTACGCCGAATGTACCGTTCCTAAAGTGACCATTATTACCCGCAAAGCCTATGGAGGCGCCTATGACGTGATGGCCTCGAAACATTTGCGAGGCGACGTCAATTTTGCCTGGCCTTCGGCAGAAATCGCAGTCATGGGTCCGAAAGGTGCCGTCGAGATTATTTTCCGCGAGGAAAAAAACGATCCAGCCAAGCTGGCGCAGCGCGAATCCGAATACAAGACCAAATTCGCCAATCCCTTCGTTGCCGGAGCGCGCGGTTTCATCGACGACGTCATCATGCCGAACGAGACGCGCAAGAGAATCTGCCGCTCGCTTGCCATGCTGGCCGACAAGCAACTTGAGAACCCGTGGCGCAAGCACGGAAATATACCTTTGTAATAATATTACATTTGTTTTAAAACAATTTGTCCGGAAATGTGATGGCGCCCATTTGGCCAGTTATGTTTCGCATCCGGCTCATGGAGATCGAATGTTTACCAAAATTTTGATTGCCAATCGCGGGGAAATAGCTTGCCGCGTTATCAAAACAGCCCGACGGATGGGCATTAAAACGGTTGCCGTCTATTCCGAGGCTGACAAAGACTCATTGCATGTTGAGATGGCTGACGAATCGGTCTGTATTGGCCCCGCTTCGTCTAAAGAGTCCTATCTGTCAATCGACAAAATTATCGATGCCTGTCGCCTAACTGGCGCGGAGGCCGTTCATCCAGGCTATGGTTTCCTATCTGAGAACGCTGACTTCGCTAAACGTCTGGAAGAAAACGGCATCGTGTTCATTGGCCCCAAGTACCATTCGATTGCCGCAATGGGCGACAAGATTGAATCGAAAAAACTGGCGGCAGCGGCGGGGGTCAGCACCATCCCCGGGGTCAACGATGCAATTGGAGATGCCGTCCAGGCCGTCGAAATAGCTCGTCGCATCGGCTATCCGGTGATGATCAAGGCTTCGGCAGGTGGGGGGGGCAAGGGACTGCGCATCGCCAGGGATGATAATGAATGCACTGAGGGTTTTGATTCCTGCCGCAACGAGGCACGTGTTGCCTTTGGTGACGACCGCGTGTTCATCGAAAAATATGTCGAAGGGCCGCACCATATAGAAATCCAGCTCATTGCTGACAGTCACGGCAATACGGTATACCTGCTTGAACGTGAATGCTCTATTCAGCGCCGGCACCAGAAGGTCGTCGAGGAAGCGCCGTCGCCTTTTATCGATGATGCAATTCGCCAGGCCATGGGCAAACAGGCTGTTGCGCTTGCCAAGGCTGTCCAATACCAGAGCGCTGGCACGGTCGAGTTCGTTGTCGGCGCTGACAAGTCTTTTTACTTCCTCGAAATGAACACCCGCTTGCAGGTTGAGCATCCGGTCACCGAAATGATTACTGGAGTTGACCTCGTCGAACTGATGATCCGCGTAGCGGCAGGGGAAACCCTGCCGATCAGGCAAGAGGACATCAAGCCGAACGGTTGGGCAATTGAATGCCGAATTAACGCCGAGGATCCGTTCCGTGGATTCCTTCCGTCAACCGGACGCCTGGTGCGTTTTCAGCCACCCGAGGAAGAATCAGGCAAAGTGCGGGTTGACACCGGTGTCTATGAGGGCGGGGAAATTTCCATGCATTACGACTCGATGATCGCCAAGCTCATCTGCCACGGTGAAACACGCCAGCAGGCCATCGAGCGCATGCGTGAAGCACTGAACGCCTTCCTGATCCGTGGCGTCAGTTCGAATACCCAGTTTCAGTCATCACTGATGCAGCACCCGCGATTCGTCTCGGGTATTTTCACAACATCATTTATCGCTGAGGAATATCCTCAGGGATTCATTTCATCGGCTGTCAGTCATAACGATATCGGTCTGCTTGCGGCTGTTGCCGCCTTTGCGAGGCGGCAGTACATCGATCGCGCCATCAAGATCAGCGGCCGGATGCCCGGGCACGAACGTAAAGTGGGGGCGAACTGGGCAGTATTCATCGAGGGTGTTGACTATCCGGTGACTCTGGTTGAAATTCCAGGTGGCTATTCGATTCAACATGCCGACAAAGAGTACCGCATCGTCTCTGCCTGGCAATTTCGTGACCTGGTTTTTCGCGGGACTTGCAACGGCCAACCCATTTGCATGCAACTCGAGCGATCGGGACTGGAGTACCGCATCACGCATCTCGGAAAGCAGCTCAAGGCCACGGTGATGACGGCGAAAGCTGACCGGTTGCGGGCCAGGATGCCGGCCAAAGCACCGCCTGACATGACGAAATATTTGCTTTCACCGATGCCGGGATTGCTTCGGGAGCTCGCAATTCACCCGGGGCAATCAGTACGTGCGGGAGAGAAACTTGCTGTCATCGAGGCAATGAAGATGGAAAATATCCTCAAGGCCGAAAAGGACTGCAAGATCAAACGGGTAGTTGCCGAGCAGGGGGAAAATCTAAGCGTCGACCAAGTGATTATCGAATTTGAATAGCTTACTCGAGGAAGTCTGGATTGCCTTGGTGTCGTGGTGCTCGCGATTGAATCACGGACAACCAAATTCGACGTCTGAAAGCAGTGAGCTTTACACAGGCAGTCATTTTTCAACTTACAAAGGAACATCAATTGCAAAAACCTGAACAAGTCCTGCGCCAGTGGATGCTGGCTGTCGGTGAGGGAAGCGTCGAGGCGCTGATGGCACTCTACGATTCTCGAGCCGTCTTGATTCCAACTTTTTCCAACCGCTTGCTCAACAAAAACGAAAGTATCCGCGAGTATTTCGAGAAACTATGTTCGCGTGATGAACTCAGCATTGCTCTGCACGAAAAGACCTTGAGTGTCATACCGCTTAGCAAACAAATTTATTCCATGCACGGCATCTATTGCTGGCGTTTCGCGATTGATGGTGAATTATTGAGCTTCGAAGCACGGTTCAGTTATGTCGTCGATTTGAGTTTACCTGCTCCGATTCTCCAGCACCACTCGTCACAGATCCCACGTATGTTGTAGTTGCAATAAATGCTGTTCTGCGATCCGTAAAAGATAGATGAGTGCGTTACATATGACGACCCCAATTACTCAAATAGACCCCATCCGGTCGGTCAGCGATCTAAGCATCAGACTTTAGATATGTGGTTAACCTCATCTAGTCAGGGTTTGATTGGATGGCTGTGGGGAAAGTTTCGAGTTGCATCAATATATGCTGGCAATACATTGTGTCGGCGGAAAATATTCAAGGAAAAGTAGTCGCGATAGCTGATGGCGGCACCATCACTATGCTTGAGCCTAGACTACTCCACTGGGTATAGATCAATGAAATATGTGTTTGCCATGTCGCTGGTTTTACTATACAGCCCCATCAGGGCGGATGAGTGTAGTCGGTTGCCGCTTCCCTCGGTCACCGTGAAACGGTTTGAAGAACCTGTCAGCTTCAATACCACCTACGACTACAAATCGATCACTGTTTTGGGGGCAACCGAGTACCACTCTGCACAGCGGGTGCTTGGACTGACCCGGGGGGAGGCTTCCGTTCAATTCGAAATCCAGTCATCCTCCCTCGCTGATCCCTCCGGACGATGGGAATGTATCAGCCCTCAAATCAAGGTGACGTATGGTTTCAGCCCGATGATGGTATATATCGCCCGCGAATTTCCCAAGGGCAGCTGTGCCTACAATCAAGTTATCCAGCATGAACTCCGACATGTCAAAACCTACCAAGATCATCTAGTCAGCATTGAGCGTGATATCACCGAGGCATTGACTCGTCGTTTTGTTACAGGAACACCATGGCGCGGCCCGGTTGGACAAACCTTCGTTCTGCTGGAGAAGGAAATGCAAGAGCGTTGGATGCCGTACATCAAGCGAGAAATTGGGCGTGTGGAATCGGCGCAGGCACTCATCGATACTCCCGAGGAATACAAGCGAGTTTCTGAAAGCTGTTACGGTGAAATTCAGATGCTGACACGCTAGTGGTCTTCGCCGTAATTCTGTACTGTTCGACGCCCCGCATCCTCGCCATAGGAACGTTATGGTCGTGGTTCGCTTCGTGCGCGCGGGGCGCAGATAGCAAAAAGCCAACCCCGAAGGATTGGCTAATGGCTTGATTCTATTGGTCGGCGTGACAGGATTCGAACCTGCGACCCCTTGTCCCCCAGACAAGTGCGCTACCAGGCTGCGCTACACGCCGACAAGCCGGGCATTATAAACCATATCACTGTGTGTGGGCTTAGTTTTGCAGCAATTCGGAGATGCTTTTTAGTTCCGCGCGTAGAATTTCCGGGGTAAGCGATGTGGGTTTTCCAGTCTCGTGCAAATCGTCAAGACGATTGCGTGCGCCGCTGATAGTGAAGCCCTGGCTGTAGAGTAATTCGCGGATGCGGCGCACCAGGAGAACTTCGTGGTGCTGGTAGTAGCGTCGGTTGCCGCGACGCTTGACTGGTTTGAGCTGAGTGAACTCCTGTTCCCAATAGCGCAGGACGTGCGGCTTTACACCACAGAGTTCGCTGACTTCACCAATGGTGAAGTAGCGTTTTGCCGGGATGGGGGGGAGGGGTTCTTTCCCGATATCTTTAGGACTGGGTTCCATCGTACGAAAGCTCCACTTCATCCTTCAGCTTCTGGCTGGCGTGGAATGTAACGACGCGCCGCGCAGTGATCGGGATCTCTTCGCCGGTTTTAGGGTTTCTTCCTGGACGTTGCGGTTTGTCGCGTAACTGAAAATTGCCAAAACCCGAGAGTTTTACGCCATCTCCGCGTTCAAGCGTGTTGCGGATTTCTTCAAAGAAAGCCTCAACCATGTCCTTGGCCTCGCGTTTATTCAGGCCGACTTTTTCGAATAGTAAATCTGCGAGTTCTGCTTTTGTTAGCGTCATTTTTTTTCCCTGTCAGACACGAAGCTGTGCGTCATAAGTCTGATTCAGATAAGTGATCAGTTGTTGCACAGCGGCATCTACTTCCACGTCTTGCAAAGTCCTTTGAGTATCTTGCATAACTATACGAAAGGCAAGACTTTTCTTCCCGGATTCGATTCCTTTTCCGGAGTAGACATCGAACAGTTTGATGTCCTGGATCAGTGCCGGACGGTTGTTGCTTATGCCGTCGAGCAGCTGTTGCAACTCAAGTTTTTGGTCGACCACAATCGCCAGATCGCGGATGGCCGGCGGTTGGCGTGAGACTTCGACGTATTTCGGCAAGCGGGCCAGTTTCAGCACGTCGAGGTCGAGCTCAAAAACCACTGGTGCCAGCGGCAGGTCGTATTTTTGTAGCCATTGTGGGTGTAGTTCACCGACATAACCAATTATTTTCCCGTCAACGCTGATGCTTGCGCTGTGGCCAGGATGCAGGGCCGGGTGGGTGGCTTTTTCGAAGCGGGCGACAGCCGGTGCCAGCAGCAGTTCGACTTCGCCCTTGATGTCGTAGAAGTCGGCGTTGCGTGTGGTGCTTCCCCATTGCTCGGGGAGGGCGCTGCCATAGGCCAGTCCGGCCAGTTTCCACGGCTGGTTAAAGCCAGAGACAGGGGCGCCTGCGGCATCGCGGAAGAAGCAGCGGCCGGTCTCGAAGACGCGCACACGACTCTGTTTGCGCTTGAGGTTGGTCATCACATTGGCGACCAGACCGCCGATTAATGTCGAGCGCATCACGCTCATCTGGCTGGCGATCGGGTTGGCCAGGCGGATCGGTGAGGCGTTGGCAGCGAAGTCGGCTTCCCAGTTTTCTTCAACGAAGGCGTAATTGACGACTTCCTGAAAGCCGCGATCAGCGAGGATCTGACGGACACGGAACAGCGGGCGTGCATCTTCGGTCTGCGGCTGCATGATCACCGTGGCATGCGGTGCCGGTGACGGAATGTTGTCGTAACCGTAGAGGCGGGCGATCTCTTCGATCAGGTCTTCTTCGATTTCGATGTCGAAACGGTAGCTCGGCGGGGTGACGACAAAATCGTCGCCGTCGCGCACAAAGGCCAGATCGAGGCGGGCGAACAAATCGCCAATCTGCTCGGCCGAGAAGGGTATGCCAATGACCTTGGCCGCGCGGGCTGGGCGCAGGCGCACCGGAGACCGCGCTGGCAGAGTGGCAGCGGCTTCGCACAGCGGACCGGCCTGGCCGCCGCAGATCTGCAGGATGAGCTGGCTGGCGCGTTCGAGCGCTCGGCGGGTGTTGCCGAAATCAACGCCACGTTCGAAGCGATGCGAAGCATCGGAACCGAAGCCGTAGCGGCGGGCGCGACCGGCAATGGCCTTGGGCGCAAAGAAAGCCGACTCAAGGAACATTTCGGTGGTGTCGAGCGTAATGCCGCTGTCTTCGCCGCCCATGATGCCGGCCATCGCCACCGGGCGCTGGTCGTCGGCGATCAGCAGGACATCGTCCTGAAGTTCGAGGGTCTGTTCGTTGAGCAGCAGGATGTTTTCACCGGCGCTGGCCATGCGTGCATGAATGGCGCCGTCGAGTTTGGTGTTGTCAAAAGCGTGCAGCGGCTGGCCGAGTTCAAGCATCACGAAGTTGG
>JBAXHE010000069.1:0-16306 GCA_037139055.1 Betaproteobacteria bacterium
TCTCCCAGCTGAGCTATACCCCCTCTCGAAAGAAGGCCGCATTATAGGGAGGTCACCAAGGCTTGTAAAGTGCTTTTTCCCTTTCGGTCGATATTTATTTGAATTTCAATTCGCCGGTGCTGCCGCCAATCGCTTGAGTACCAGTGCGCGCGGGAAAAGCGCGATGACTGCATCGACCGATGGAGTTTGTGCCTGTCCGGTGAGCAGCACGCGTAGTGGCATGGCCAGTTTGGGCATTTTAAGTCCGTGATTGCCGATGCAGCTCTTGATCAGCGCATTGATTGCTGGGGCTTCCCAAGCGACGTTCTTGATCCCCGCGCTGAATTCAGCCAGCGCCGGCAGTGCTTCCGGGGTCAGATGTTGCGCCAGCGTTTCTGGGTTTGGATGCAGGTCGATATAGAACACTTCAGCGGCATCGGCGAGTTCATTCAAGGTGCTTACCCGCTCCTTGTAGAGTCCGATGATGGCTTCCAGCGACGGGGTGGTGGTGACGGTGACGCCGCGGGCTTCCAGGCGCGGCTGCACCAGCGCGGTCAGGCGGGCGTTATCGGCCAGCTTGAGGTAGTGGGCGTTCAGCCAGTTCAGCTTTTCGGTGTTGAACTGCGCGGCTGAAGGGGTGATGTGGTCGAGATTGAACCACTCGCAGAACTGGGGCATTGAGAAAACTTCATCGTCGCCATGCGACCAGCCGAGGCGCGCCAGATAGTTGAGTACGGCTTCGGGCAAGTAGCCGTCGTCGTCGTACTGCATGACGCTGACCGCGCCGTGGCGCTTGGAGAGCTTCTGGCCGTCGTTACCGAGGATCATCGAGAGGTGGGCGTAGTGCGGGACTTCGGCGCCCAGTGCCTTGAGGATGTTGATCTGGCGCGGCGTGTTGTTCACGTGGTCGTCGCCACGGATGACGTGGGTGATGCCCATCTCCCAGTCGTCCACCACCACGCAGAAGTTGTAGGTCGGCGTGAAGTCGGTGCGGGCGATCACCAGATCGTCGAGTTCGGCGTTGGCGATTTCGATGCGGCCCTTGACCAGGTCGTCCCAAGCCACCACGCCGTCGCTCGGGTTCTTGAAGCGCACGACCGGCTGTACGCCTGCCGGAGGCGTCGGCAGGGCCTTGCCGGGTTCCGGGCGCCAGGTGCCGTCATAGCGCGGCTTCTGGCCCTTGCTGCGCTGTTCCTCGCGCATCTGTTCGAGTTCTTCCGTCGAGGTGTAGCAGAAGTAGGCGGTGCCGGCTTCGAGCATCTTGTGGATAACGGCCTTGTAACGGTCCATTCGCTGCATCTGGTAGAACGGACCTTCGTCGTGCGTCAGGCCCAGCCAGTTCATGCCGTCGATGATTGCCTGTACGGCCTCCGGCGTTGAGCGGGCGACGTCGGTGTCTTCAATGCGCAAAATGAAGGTTCCACCATGATGGCGGGCGAAAGCCCAGGAGAAGAGGGCGGTACGGGCGCCGCCGATGTGCAGGAAGCCGGTCGGAGAGGGGGCAAAGCGAGTACGGATCATGAATTCAGGCCAGTATGCGGAAAGCGTCTATTGTAAAGGATGCGCAGCAAGAATTGACCGATTGACACCGATGTGGTTAAATGCGCACCCACTATCGGGCGGTTAGCTCAGCGGTAGAGCACTGCCTTCACACGGCAGGGGTCACTGGTTCGAACCCAGTACCGCCCACCAGTTCATGATGTCGTGCTTCGGTTTTGTACAGAGCGTGCCTAATAAAAGCAACTTTAGTAGCTCAAGACCCTCGTTATTTCAATGAACTTTCCTATTCGTATGTTGCCTATATGAATGTGATTGCTCCAGATAACAGCTGGCTGGAATTTGGTTTCAGAATCAATACAATTGGCTGTGGGGAAAGTGTTTGAATAATTACCGACTTCTGCTTACCGGTGCCTCGGGTTTTATTGGGGGCGCTGTAGCTGCTCGTCTGATAAATACTTCGCGGTGGGAAAAAACATTATTCCTGATTCGCGCTGACAGCAACGAAGCAGGAGTACTCAGACTGGTTGACGTCCTGCGTAAGCACGGTGTCAGTGAAGATCAGCTGAGCCGTGTGCGGCCGGAACAAATTCTCTGCGGTGATCTGAATTTCGTGGACAAGTGGGAAAATGACCCGCGGCTTGAATCCATAGAAGATGTCATCAGTTCTGCGGCGATCGCTTCCTTCGGTAATAACCCCTCCATCTGGCCGACCAATGTCGATGGCGTGCTGAGTATGGCGCACGTGCTCTCGCGACGCTGCCAGCTGCGCCGCTTTCTGCAGATCGGTACCGCCATGGCCTGCGGGCATCAGGCTCCTGATTTTGTTCCGGAAGGCTACGATGCCGGTAGTGATACGGAGCATTTTCTCGAGTACACCGCCAGCAAATACGCCGCCGAAAAGCGCCTGAAAAAAGAGCTGCCGGATCTGCCGCTGATTATCGTTCGCCCTTCCATCGTCGTCGGACATACCCGTTTGGGATGTCAGGCCTCAGGGAGTATCTACTGGGTCTTCCGCCTTGGCCGTGCATTGCGCAGCTTCCCTTGCGAGCTCGATCAGCGCATTGACGTGATTCCTGTCGATTATTGTGCCGAGGCCTTGCATCTGTTGCTCGACAAGCCGCAATTGGCGTACGACGCCTACCATATCTCGTCGGGGCCAGAGCGCGCCTCTTCTTTCCGTGAGGTTGATGTCAGTGCGACCCGAGCCATGGGCCTTCCTCCCATGGCGGATTATCAGCGCAAGCCGTTTGAAGAAATCGCCAAAATGCAGGACCAGTTTGCCGATTTGCTCGGCCCCTGTAATCGGCGCATCATGCTCCGCGCGATCCGTACCTATGGCGATTTTTCGGAATTGGGGATGTTGTTTGATAACCAGCGTCTGCTGTCCGAAGGCATGCCGCTCCCACCGCCCTTGGCATCGTATGCGGGGGCCTGCGAAACCACCAGCCAGGGCCATACCATTGCCGAGCAGATGCGCTGCGATTACAAGTAGCCGGCGTTTCTTCTGATTAATCGATGTGTTGGTGCGCTGTAAGCGGCGCAAAATGCCTGTTGTTGGTCACTATTTGGGCAATCCCCGAGCTAGGTTTTCACCCACACGAAAGCTCGTAAGGAGCGTAAAGTTCTGATACAGGAACGTGCGCAGACTATCTCGACAGACTGAAAGTCGTTGCCGAGGTGGTGTCATGAAAAATCCGCAGCCTGACGGGTTCAGGCAAACGAAACAATGGAGGAGTCGGCAATGGTAGTCAAAAATGCAAGTGCAGCGGCCATAGAATTGAAAACCCTTAACAAGCGTTGCCGGGAATTAATGCGTCTGATCAAGAGCGGAAAAGCCAGTGACGCCGAGATTAAAGAGTTCTCGGCAATGCCCCGGGACATCGGACCGGCGCGTGGCAAGTCCCTTGACGTGATTCTGGCGATCAAAAGCAACAAGACTGCCGCCTAAGCCTCACCGTCGCTCAGCGGTGCCGAGCGATAGCATCATTGAATGCCGCAATCAGGCCACTTTCGAGTGGCCTTTTTTTGTCCATGATTAAGCACGGACTTCTCGGCGTGTTGCATTTAACGCACAAGCGTTTAACAAGATAATTCTTTCTAGGCACCGACTTATTCTTCAGGATTCAGCGGCGGGCGCGGAATAAAGCAGCAGACCTTGCCGGCTTCGTCGAATTTCACCTGACAGGCCTTCACCAGCTGCGACTGCAGCCGTTGTCTGGCGCGCTGCACACGGGACTTGGCTGCCGGCAAGGAAAGACCGAGGCGCGTCGCATAGGCCTGTTGCGACAGTCCGTTCAGGTCGCACAGCGTGATTGCTTCGCGGTCTTCCGGAGCAAGTTCTGAAAGTATGCGCGGCAGGCAATGCGTCAGGATATCGACCGGCTCGAATGAGGATTCTGCTTCGGCGCACAGGTCATCTGGCAGGGGCACCTGTTCCCGGCTCAGGCGCAAATGATCGACCAGCAGGTTACGGGCGACATGGAACAGCCAGGCGCGTGGGTGGTTCAGGGAGCAGAAGGCTTTACCCTGAAGCAGGCCTTTGAGAAAGACCTCCTGTAGCAGATCGTCGGCCTCTGCCGTGTTGCCCAGGCGATGCGCCACAAAGCCGCGTATTTCGTTCTTGTGCAGCCGCCAGGCGCGGGTCAGGCAGCCCATCGGGTGTTCTTTGCCCTGACTCATGTTTAACTCCGACCTTGCTCGTACCAGTCTTTGCTGGCATTCACCACCTTGACCACCAGCAGCATCACCGGCACCTCGATCAATACCCCGACGACGGTGGCCAGCGCCGCGCCGGATTCGAAGCCGAACAGGCTGATCGCCGCGGCGACAGCCAGCTCGAAGAAGTTGGACGCGCCGATCAGCGCTGAAGGGCAGGCGACCGAATGCTTTTCACCGAGCTTGCGGTTCAGCCAGTAGGCCAGCGCCGAGTTGAAGAACACCTGGATCAGGATCGGCACGGCGAGTAGCGCGATGACCAGTGGCTGCTCGATGATGGCCTTGCCCTGGAAAGCGAAGAGCAGCACCAACGTGGCCAGTAGCGCCGAGATTGACCATGGGCCGATCTTTACCATTGCCGCATCAAAAGCAGCATGCCCGCCTTTGAGCAAGTGGCTGCGCCACAGCTGGGCGAGGATCACCGGAATCAGGATGTAGAGCACGACCGAGGTAAACAGCGTGTCCCACGGCACGGTGATCGCCGAGAGGCCGAGCAGGAAGGCGGCCAGCGGCGCAAAGGCGAAGATCATGATGCTGTCGTTGAGGGCCACCTGCGACAGGGTGAACAGCGGGTCGCCGTTGCTCAGCCGGCTCCACACGAAGACCATGGCGGTGCATGGTGCCGCCGCCAAAAGGATCAGGCCGGCGATGTAGCTGTCGAGCTGATCGGTCGGCAGATACGGCGCGAAGAGTTGGCGGATGAACAGCCAGCCGAGAAAAGCCATCGAGAACGGCTTGACCAGCCAGTTGATGAACAAGGTGACGCCGATGCCGCGCAGGTGCTGGCGGACTTCGTGCAGAGCACCAAAATCGACCTTGACCAGCATCGGGATGATCATCACCCAGATCAGCAAGCCGACCGGCAGATTGACTTGGGCGAATTCCATCCGGCCAATGGCCTGAAAGACAGTGGGGAATGCCTGGCCGAGAACGATGCCGGCGATGATGCAGAGAAAGACCCAAACGGTCAGAAAGCGCTCGAAGAGATTCATCGGCAGGCCTCGTGTATGCGTCGTGCGGCCGACACGACGTCGTGCCGCGAAAGGGTGTTTAGGTCCAGCGCCAGAAACGCCTTGATGCGCCTCTCCAGCGCCGTATAGGCTACCTCGAACGCGGCGCGACGTGCATCCATCGGCTCGATATGCGCGGGGTCGGCGATACCCCAGTGCGCCGTCGTTGGGTGTCCCGGCCAGATTGGGCAGGTTTCTCCGGCCGCGCTGGCGCAGACGGTAAAGATATAGTCAAGCTTCGGTGCATCTGGTACGGCGAACTCGTCCCACGACTTGCTGCGGGCATCGGCAGGCAGGGGAACGCCATGCTTTTCGAGCGTTTCCAGCGCCACCGGATTGACCGTTCCGGACGGCTGGCTGCCCGCCGAAAAGGCGCGGATACGGCCCTGACCCAAGTGATTGAACAGCGCCTCGCCGAGGATAGAGCGCGCCGAATTACCGGTGCACAGGATCAGCACGTTGATGGGTTGGGTATTACTCATGATATTTTTCCTTTGGGTGAACAGCGCAGGGGGTTGCCGTTGCAACAGTCCTCGGTCAGAAAGGAGATCAGCGCATTGATCCCAGACATTTCGGCGCGGTAACGCACGAAGCGTCCTTCCTGGGCGGTGTTGACCAGACCGGCCTGGGCCAGCGTCTTGAGATGGAATGAGAGGGTTGGCGCTGGCAGATTAAGCTGCTCACCAATGACGCCGGGCGTCAGGCCCTCGGGTGCGTTGCGCACCAGAAGTCGAAAAACCGCAAGGCGGCTTTCTTGAGCCAGTGCGGATAGCGCGTTGACTGCAGCTTTATTTTCCATATTTCCAATAATATGGAAATAATTAAGGTGTTGCAATCATTTGGCGCATCAAGCTTCAGACCTATGAATCAACAGACGACTTTTCACCACTCGAGTTTGGGCAATATGCGGAAGTTGAACCGCTGTTGTGGCGACTGGCTGAACGAGCAGATGAGTGTGCTGTCTTAACTGAGACAAACATACTCAGTACAGACGGCCAATAATGGCGTTACTGGAATCGAACACTCAAAGATGAGCGCGCCGCGATGACTACTCTCAAGATAGATTTTGTCTCAGATGTTTCATGCCCCTGGTGTGCGGTCGGTCTGTGCGCGCTGGAAAAAGCACTGGAGCGCCTGTCCGGAGAACTGACCGTCGACCTGCATTTTCAGCCTTTTGAACTCAATCCGGGAATGCCGCCGGAGGGGCAGGAAATTTCCGCGTATCTTACGCAAAAATATGGCTCAACTCCGGAACAGCAGGCCGAGTCACGTGAAGTCCTGCGTTTGCGCGGGGCCGGTCTCGGTTTTGTGTTCCGTGAGGAAGGGCGAGAGCGTATTTACAACACTTTCGATGCCCATCGTCTGCTGTATTGGGCTGGCCTGCCAGAGACTCAGCCGTCCGGCTTGCAGCGTGCGCTGAAGAAGGCGCTGCTTGAAGCTTATTTCACGCATGGCGAAAGTCCCGCGTCGCATGAACTGCTATTACGGGTGGTTGAACGCGTGGGGCTGGACAGTCATCGCGCCCGCGAAATTCTTGCCGCTGATCAGTACGCGGACGAAGTGCGCGAGCGTGAACGTTTTTATCAGGAGGCTGGAATTCATTCGGTGCCTGCAATCATCATCAATGACAGTCAACTGATTTCGGGTGGGCAACCGGTTGAAGTTTTCGAGCAGGCACTCCGCCGCATGGCAACAGGCAAAGCGGGTGGGTGAAGTGTAATTCCTGTTCCGTCTTTCAGGTTGCAGGCACTTCTCCGGTTATCATCCCGACTGCAAGTTGTTGCTTGATCGAGAACAGGAATCCGAACCCAATGAATCACAATCAGCCGCCGATCGTACGCAGTCTGCTGGAAAACGATCTTTACAAATTTACTATGTGGCAGGCGCTGTTGCATAGCCACCCCGGCACGCAAGCCGAGTATTGTTTCGTCTGCCGCAATACTCCGGCATTTCCCTTGGCCGAGTTGAAGGCGGAGGTCGAGAAGGAACTGGATCGGCTGTGTACGATGGTCTTCATGCAGGATGAGCTGGATTACCTTTCGAGTCTGCGTTTCATCAAGAGCGATTTCGTCGATTTCCTCTCGGTGTTCCGGTTCCAGCGCCGCTTTATCGAAGTGCGTGCTGTCGGCGAGAAACTGGAAGTCATCGCGCGCGGGCCGCTGGTGCATGTGATGGGCTTCGAGATCTTCGTGCTCTACATCATCAATGAACTTTACTTCCGGCGCCTGCCGCAGGAGGGCGTGATGAACGTGGCGCGCGAGCGCCTTGGCGCCAAGATCGCCGTGCTCAAGGCCGGGTTGGGCGATGCTGCGGTCGAGGGTGATTTTGCATTTTCTCTCCTTGAATTCGGGCTGCGCCGCCGCTATTCCTGCGCCTGGCAGGAGGAGGTGGTGCAACGCTTGGTCAGCGAGTTACCGGCGCATTTTCGTGGTACCTCGAATGTCTATCTGGCCAGGAAGTTGGGACTAACCCCTAGCGGCACCATGGCGCACGAATACATGCAGGCCTATCAGGCGTTTGGCGTTCGTCTGCGCGATTTCCAGATAGCCGCACTCGAAGGCTGGGTGCAGGAGTACCGGGGAGATCTGGGGATCGCACTGACCGATGTCGTCGGCATGGATTCTTTCCTGCGTGACTTTGATCTTTATTTTGCCAAGCTTTTTGACGGATTGCGCCACGATTCCGGCGATCCGGTGGCCTGGGGAGAAAAAGCCATTGCCCATTACCACACACTACGCATTGATCCGGCCAGCAAGCGCTTGGTCTTCTCTGATAGCCTCAACATCCAGCGTGCGCTTGAGTTATACCATCACTTCAAGGGGCGGATTCAGACCAGCTTCGGCATCGGCACTGATCTAACAAACGATACTCCCCACGCGGCGCTGAATATTGTAATGAAGATTACCGCCTGTAACGGACAGCCGGTCGCCAAGCTTTCCGATGAGCCGGGCAAGACGATGTGTGACGACGAAACCTTCCTCTCGTACCTGCGCCAGGTGTTCAATCACCCTGTTTGAGCAGGTCAACTTGACAAGGCGTCTATAATATTAATTTGAGCCAGCGTGATGGCTCAATGGGTGGAGTACAGGCGGCTTCGCCGCAGGCCTCAGAATTAAATCGGAAAGATGATATGAGAAGGATTATTGCTCGACGCCAGCTGGGCTCAGACAGCACCCCACAGCAAGCCGTTGCTGCCCCCGTGGCGGTGATTGTTCCAGGCACGATGGAGTTCGAACTCAAGCGCAAGATTTACTTGATGGCCGCAGAAAAAGCTGCCGCCGACGGGGTGATCTGCGGCTATGAAGAACCGACGGTGCTGAAAGAAGCACGTCGAATCGTTCTGCAAGAGGCTGTTGTCAAGGCAACCAGCTTTGATGAACTCAAAGCGATCATCACCATGATGCTCGATTCCGATGATGGTCTGGTCGAAGGACTGGCCGAGATTCGTCGCCAGCTCGCCAAGTAAGCCTTAATAAACCAATAAGCGCATTCAGGCCGATAGCTGGTCGGCCAGGTCGGTCACCGAATCGGCCACCAGATCAAAGTAGGGCTCGGGAGCGAGGTCGACGGTGAATGCCGGACCAAACTCCAGCGGTCGTTCGATGAACGCCGTTTTGAATCCCAGACTCTTGGCGGCTTTGAGGTCGTATTTGTGGCATGCGACCATCAGGATTTTTTCCGCAGGAAGGCCGAGCGAGCTCGCAGCCAGCTGATATACCTTGGGATCGGGCTTGAACGAGCGTACCAATTCGGAGGTCAGCAGGCAGTCGAACGGTAGTTTCCCGTTTTTGACGATGCTGATGACCGAGGCCATGCTTCCGTTCGACAGTGTCGAGACGACAAAGCGCTGACGCAGGCGGATCAGCCCCGGAAGCGTATCGGGCCAGGGATCCAGCCGGCGCCAGACACGATTGAGTTCATCGCGTTCGACAGCATCCAGTTGCTCTCCCCACGGTGTGTTGCCGAGCAGGACGTCTAGTGCTTCGCGGTAAATGACATCGGTGGTCACCCACGGGCGCGTGCCGCTGATGACGGCATCCAGTCCCTGGCGGTAGAGCACACGCCAGTCGTCAATCAGCTTTGCCCAATCGGCCTCCACTCCTTTGGCGTCACTGATACGCTGGCCTTCGCGCAGCAGCGTCGAGTAAAAGTCGACCAGGGTGCCTTGCACGTCGAACAACACGCCGGCAATGTTGTTGCCAAGCGTGGTGGGGTGAGATTTCATGCCGGTCTCCAGAGGAAAATACAGCAGTGTCATGAGCAACGCTGAGTCCATTCTAGTCAATGTTCTCAGGCGCTGCTCGGTTTCAGGGCAGGCTCGCCTGTATCACACTGCGTCGAGGTCGTCGTCCCCAGGAATCAGTGAAGCGAAGTCGTTATCCGAATCGCCAGAGTCGTAAGCGTTGTCGGCCACGTGGTTTTCTGCCGGGGTATCGGCCAGCTGAGAGCGGTTGTGGTCGTCGGAGGATTGCTGCGTGTTGTGGCGATTGCCCATCATGTGCTCGATCCCCTGAAACAGGAACGATCCGGCGACGACCCCCGCCGCCGTCGTGGCGACGGTTCCGAGCATCCCGGAACCCCACGCTGAAGCCGCGGGTTGAGCGGGTTGAGGTTGGAGCGGCTGCGGCGCCGGTCCCGGAGGGGCGAAACTCGCCGCCGGACGAGTCTGCGGGAGTGATGCCGGGGCGTTTCCCCAGTCATTGCTGTTCAGGAAGCGAGCGCTGGTGCCCGGTGTATTGGACAGCGCACTCTGCAGGCGGGCGTTTTCTGCCTGCAGGTTTTTCAGCGCCTGATCCATTAACAGGCAGCGCTGGGTCAACAGGTAGTGCGCGTCGGGCTGTTGCTGGCAGGCTTCCCGAATCAGCTGATCGGCTTCGGGATCTTTCGCGCTGACCTGGGCCTGTCGCAGTTCCTGCAAAAAACGGGTGATTTGATCGCGTTCCTGGATATCCAAAAGTCTTCTCCGTGAGAAATGAAGGGGTGGTGCATGATGAATCAAAAAAAGCGTGTGCTATGTGCCGTCTTTGCGACGGTTTGTATCGAATTGTTTCGCTGGCGGTTTGCTGAGTGTTTACACTTCGTTGCGGCGGTCGAGGAGGCGTTCGCATTCCTCCATCAGCGCCTGGGAAATTTCGGAATGATAGTTCGGGTCCAACGATTCCATCATTTCGTGCGCGGTGAATAAACCCGCTTCCCGCGAGAGTGGGGCGGCGATCTGTCGCGCCAGTTCGTCGCTGGCTTCGGACAGGTGCTTGCGTTCCTCGCTGGGCAGGCGGCGCTGGGTGCGTCCCAGCCAGTCCCCCAATAAGGTCGCGCCTTGGGCAATCGTCAGCCACTGGCCGTGTTCGTAGAAAACGGTCAGGCGTTCGGCAGCGAGAGCGTAAATCATGGCCACCTGCGTCCCGCGATCATCAGCAGGCAAGGGCGTTTCTTTATCCCATTTCATTCGGAGGGCTCATTCCTGATTCGTCAACGCAACATAGTACGTTCAAAAGCATAAATCAGTGCGGCAACATTTTTGCTGATTGAGGTCAATTTGACTGAAGCAATATACGGGTGCCGCCTGTAAAATGCGAATCAACAGGTGCCGACCATGAAATCAAAAAAAGTACTTCAGATCATCCGGGCGCTCGATTTCGCGGCGTGGGCGCACTCGTCGCAGCGGCGCAAGGGCGGGGCGCGCGAGCCGTATGTCAATCACCTGACCGAGGTGTCACGGCTGGTGGCGCAGGCAACCGACGGGAAAGACGAGGTGCTGATCATCGCCGCGCTCTTGCACGACACGCTGGAAGATCAGTCGATGCACGTGTCTTTCGAGATGCTGGTGGAAAACTTCGGCAAGCGGGTGGCCAAGGTCGTGCGCGAAGTGACCGACGACATGTCGCTGGAAAAGGCCGAACGCAAGCGCATGCAGATCGTGCATGCGCCACATCTGTCGCGGCGGGCCAAAATCCTCAAGATCGCCGACAAGGCCGCCAATCTGAATTCGATTTTGCAGACGCCTCCTAGCGATTGGTCAGAAGCACGAAAGCGCGAATACTTTGCCTGGGCCGCTGAGGTTGTTGCTGGCTGCCGGGGTGTCAATCCCTGGATCGAAGCCGTATTCGACGAGCGACTGAGTCTCGGCCATTTCTGATCAACAAACGGTATTACTTTCCCTAACTATTAACATGACCATTTCACTCCACGACTTCATCCGCGGCCTGCCCAAGGCCGAATTGCATCTGCATATCGAGGGCTCTCTGGAACCGGAGCTGATGTTTGCTCTGGCGCAGCGCAACGGCGTGACGCTGCCTTATGCCTCGGTCGAAGAAGTCCGCGCCGCCTACGATTTCACCGACCTGCAGTCGTTTCTTGATCTCTACTACGCGGGAGCGGCTGTTCTGCAAAGCGAGCAGGATTTCTTCGATTTGACCATGGCCTACGTGCAGCGCGCTCTGGCCGACAACGTTCGCCACGTCGAGCTGTTTTTCGACCCGCAAACTCATACCGTGCGCGGCGTCAGCATGGCCACAGTGTTTTCCGGCATCGCCCGTGCCCTGCGCCAGGCGCACCAGGAAAATGGATTCACCAGCGGCATGATCCTGTGTTTCCTGCGTCATCTGAGTGAAGACGAGGCATTCGTTACTCTCGAGGAGGCGCTGCCCCTGCGCGAGCAGTACGCCGATTTGTGGACGGGCGTGGGCCTCGATTCGGGCGAAGTCGGCAATCCGCCAGAGAAATTCGCACGGGTTTATGCGAGAGCCCGTGAACTGGGCTTTCATGTCGTCGCCCACGCTGGCGAGGAAGGGCCTCCGGCGTATGTCTGGGGTGCGCTCGATGTGCTCAAGGTCGAGCGCATCGATCACGGCGTGCGTTCCGAGGAAGATTCCAAACTGATGGAGCGCCTGGTGCTGAGCCAGATGCCGCTGACCGTGTGTCCCCTGTCCAACCTCAAACTCTGCGTGGTCAAGAATTTGCGTGAGCATAATCTGGCCCGCATGTTACGCGCTGGCGTGTGCGTGACGATCAACTCCGACGATCCGGCGTATTTCGGTGGCTACATGAATGCCAATTTCATCGCCACTGCCGATGCATTGCAATTGACGCGGGAAGAGCTGGTGCAACTGGCGCGTAACAGTTTCATCGCGGCGTTTGCCACGCCGGAACAGAAGCAGCAGTGGCTGGCGGAAGTGCAGGCGTATCAGGACACGCATTAAATGGCCGCGGCGGAGAGCGAAGACTTAGAGCGTTGCGCCGAGCTGATCGCGCAGGCCGATGGGCTGCTGATTACGGCGGGTGCCGGGATGGGCGTCGATTCCGGGCTGCCCGACTTTCGCGGAGCGCAAGGCTTCTGGGGCGTCTATCCGGCGCTGGGCCGGGCGCGCATTTCTTTCGAGCGGATTGCCAATCCGGCGGCCTTTGACAGCGATCCCCGACTGGCCTGGGGTTTTTACGCGCATCGACTCAATCTCTACCGGGCGACGGTTCCGCATGAGGGCTTTCATATTCTCAAGCGCATCGGCGAGTGCCTGCCCGAAAAATATTTCGTATTTACCAGCAACGTCGATGGCCAGTTCAGTCAGGCCGGATTCGACGCAAAGCAGATCAACGAGTGCCATGGTTCGATCCATCATCTCCAGTGCATCGCCGGATGTTCTGAGGCGATCTGGTCGGCAGAAGATTATTATCCGGTGGTCGACGAGGAGAAGTGTTTACTCACCTCCGATTTTCCGCGCTGTCCTAAGTGCCAGGGCATGGCGCGGCCGAATATCCTGATGTTCGGAGACTGGGGCTGGAACGAACAGCGCGCCGCCGAGCAGGACGCGCGCATGCGGGCCTGGTTGCGACGGGTTGAACGCCTGCTGGTGATCGAAGTCGGCGCCGGGTCGGCTATCCCGACCGTGCGTATGACCAGCGAATCGATGCCAGGTCAACTGATTCGCATCAATCCGACCGAGCCCGAGCTGGGTCGGGCCAAGGGCGTTTCGATCCGCTGCGGCGGACTCGAAGGGCTGCGCCGGATTGAAGCCGTGTGCAAAATTACCGGATGAAAGCTGATATGGAAAATAAAGTTCGTGAGATAGCCGAAAAATTGCGCACGAGTCGTTGCGTACTCTTTATCACCGGTGCTGGTGTGTCTGCCGATTCGGGCTTGCCGACCTACCGTGGCGTCGGTGGCCTCTATAACGGCGGCGATACTGACGAGGGGTTGTCGATTGAGGAAGCCTTGTCCGGGGAGTGCTTTGCCGTTCGCCCCGATATCACCTGGAAGTATCTGTCGCAGATTCAGCATAACTGCCACGCCGTACAGCCCAACGCCGCGCATCGGGTAATCGCCGAACTCGAAGCGGTGCTCGACGTCGTGGTGCTGACGCAGAATATTGACGGACTACACCTCAAGGCCGGCAGCAGCGACGTTATCGAAATTCACGGCACTCTCGAAGAATGCTGTTGTTCTGAGTGCGGCAAAGACGCCAGACCCGTCGTTGAAAACTTGCCGGATGATCTGCCGCTCTGTGCTGAATGCGGCGGAGTCGTCCGCCCGAAAGTCGTCCTCTTTGGCGAGTCGCTGCCCGAGCCGGCGATGGAGCGGTTGTACGACGCGCTCGATGAGGGTTTTGATATGGTTTTTCTGATTGGCACGACGGCAGTGTTTCCCTATATCGCTGAACCGGTGCTCATGGCCGTTCGCAACGGCGTGCCGACCGTTGAAATCAATCCGGCGCGGACCCGACTGAGCGATCACGTCGATTACTACCTGCCCTGTGGTGCGGCCGAGGCGATGACGGCGATTCAGAAGGCCTTACTGCGCGTGTAGGGGATTTAAGAAGGTTATTCGGTCTTCAATGACTAATACTTTGGCGCGCTTGCCAATTGGCCTTTTTTACTTCGCTGCGCACACCAGCCAGTTAAAGAGCCCTCCGATCAAAACCAGATGAATAAACAGTCCGCCTCCGAGCAACAGGGGGCGGATTCCCGCCTTGCCGATGCGCTGCAGATTGGTGTCTATCCCCAGTGCTGCCATTGCCGTGGTGAGTAACAGCAGACCGGTCAGGCGCAACATCGAGACCAACGGCTCGGGAAGGATCTGCAGCGAATTCAGTCCGGCAAAAGCCATAAAGCAAAGGGCAAACCAAGGGATCGGAATGGCGTTGCGTTTTCCTTCCGCATTGCGGCCAGCTAACTGGGTACCGATGATCAGCAGGAAGGGTACCAGCAACATCACCCGAATCATTTTCGCGATCACTGCGTTGTGCGCGATATTCTCGCCGAGAGCACTGCCGATGGCCACCACCTGGGCGACTTCATGCACTGTCGATCCCACATAGATGCCAAAATCAAAGTGTCCAGCTCCCAGCCACGTGGTGTAGAGAAGCGGATACAAAAACATGGACATAGTGCCGAACAGCACCACGGTGGCCACCGCCACGGCACTTTTTTCGGCAAGGGCTTTGTCATCAAGCTTCAGCATCGGCACCGTCGCGAGGACGGCCGCAGCTCCGCAGATAGCACTTCCCGCCGATGCCAAAAGAACCAGATCGCGATCCATCTTAAGTAAGCGGGTACCGATGAACCATCCTGCCAACAGGGTCGACACAACCATCAAGATATCTACCAGTACGCCCGTTGCACCGACATGGATGATTTGCTGCACGCTCAGGTTAAAGCCGTAAAGCGCTACGCCGGTTCGCAAGAAGCGCTTCTGAACCATCGTCAGGCCATCGCGAAAAGTACTTTGACCGAGTTGGGGCAAGGCATTCCCGAACAGCGCACCGATCAGGATGGCCAAGGTCAACGAACCCAGCCCGAATTGCCGTACCAGATCCTGCTGAGCCAAACTATAGGCCATCGCACCGATGCCTGAAACCAGCATGACTCCCGGTAAAGTCCGTTTGAAGTAGCCCATGTAGAGCTCCATGAAGAAAACATGGTCAACTCTACGGCGCACCTATAGAATCTGTAAAACAGATAGTACAGATGAAAACCATAAGCTCTATAGATGAAAATTACATTGCGCCAACTTGAGATTTTTTCGGCTATCGCCACGCACGGTCACGTCACCCGCGCCGCCGAAGCCGTTGCCATGACGCAGTCCGCCGCCAGCATGGCCTTGGCTGAACTGGAACAACAACTGGATACGCAGCTGTTTGACCGGGTCGGGCGACAACTCATGCTGAACGAAGCCGGGCGGCAATTGCTCCCGCAGGCACTCGATGTGCTCGACCGCGTCCGCGAGATCGAAACCGTTACCGGCAATGCTTCACTCGCCTTCGACCTGCATTTAGGAGCCAGCCTGACGGTAGGCAATCATTTGATGCCAACCCTGCTCGGCGAACTGGCACGACGCTATCCGGACAGCCACGTCCGTCTGTCGTTGCAGAACACTGAGCATGTAATTGCCGACCTGCTCGCCTATCGCATTGATATCGGCTTTGTTGAAGGCCCGGTACAGGATGAGCGCCTCCAGCGTTTCTTCTGGCAGCACGACCGGATGAGTGTGTTTGTTCATCCGGATCATCCACTCGCTCGAAAAAATGCAACGATCGACGATCTGAGAAACCTATCCTGGGTCTTGCGAGAGAAAGGCTCAGGCACCCGCGAGGTATTTGATCGGACGATGGCGAATGCCAGTCTGAATGCTCGTATTGCATTTGAGCTGGAGCAGCCGGAGGCAATCCGGCAGTCGGTCAGAGCGGGCCTGGGAGCGGGATGTCTCTCGATGCTCGAGTTACGCGACGCTTTCCAGGCGGGGTGGCTGGCACCCGTTGAAACGCCATTTCTGAGCCTTGAGCGGAAATTCCAAGTCATCCTGCATCGCAACAAGCATCTCAGCCCCGGTATCCGGGCCATCCTCTCCCTGTGCGGGGTTGATGTCGTATAGCTTGTGGATTTATCGCGGCAGTAAACGCTAACAGGTAGTGATCAGTTCTATCAATTTAATAGATATTACATATTCAAACAATCTATTTTACAGTTAAATCTGACCGTCATAGGATGCCCTACATCACCGACTGAACACCGATTCTAAACGCGTTTTTATCCTATGTATTTGCCAACTTTTTCTGAAAGTGACCCTCATGGATCTGACCCGTTTCCCCCGAGTGCGCTTGACGCAGGCG
>JBAXHE010000070.1:0-15691 GCA_037139055.1 Betaproteobacteria bacterium
AAGATAAACGCGCAGCAGAAAGCCCTGCGTCGCGCCGAGACAGCGCATGATCGCGCAGGGATCGAGGTGGCGTTGCATGTAACGTCGCGACGCGAGGGCCACGGCGACCGCGGCCAGCACCACGGTCAGGAGAGCGGAAAGACCGAGAAATTTCTGTGCCCGCTCGAGTGCCGAGCGGATTTCCGGGCGCGCATTTTGGGCGTCTTCGATGCGCGCCCCGCGTTCGAGTGACTTTTCAACACTAACTCTTAACCGATCTATTTCCTTAGTTTCTCCGGCCAGCAACAGACGGTAATTGACGCGGCTTCCCGGCTGAATCAGATGCGTCGCCTCGATATCGGCGAGGTTCATCAGCAGTCGCGGCGCGACGCTGAAGAAATTGACGCCACGATCCGGTTCAAGGGTCAGCACGGCATCGACACGCAAGTTCTGTTGCCCGACGGAAATCACATCGCCGACGCCGGCGGACAGAGCCGAGGCCAGACGCTCATCGATCCATACCCGACCCGGCAAGGGAATGCCGCTGGCTGGGGCGTCGGGTTCATTGAGCCCGGGAGCATTGCGCAAATTACCGCGTAGCGGATAACCCGAAGAAACGGCCTTGATTTCTGAAAGATGAGCACCCTCACCATGCATCACCATGCTCGGGAAGGTCCGTGTCTCGACTACCGCCAGCCCTTGACCGCGCGCTTCGGCGGCGATCTTCGGCGACCACGGGTGATCCGCCGTCAGCAGCAGATCGGCGCCGAGCAGTTGATTGGCTTCCTGCGCCAGCGCCTGCTTGACCCGATCGGCAAAGAAGCCGACGGCGCTCATCGCCGCGACAGCGATCACCAGCGCCGCCACCAGCAGACGCAACTCACCGGCGCGGGCGTCACGGTGCAACATGCGCAGGACAAAGGGGGAAAAACTCATAAGCATAGTGAGCAAAATCCAGACCGAGTTGATTCCAAATGGCTCTTAGTGCTGACCTAATGATCCCGAGTTTAGCAACTGATAGCCATACGCCTTGAAAGCCCAGCCTCCAAGGCAAAGCCACAAGCGAAACAGCTTACCAAGAAACCAACCTCGGCACAGAGCAATAATGTTCTAAGCAAGAGATGGGCATAAGCCATCAATCTCATACCAGTACTGGCCACAGGGTTATTCCCGACTATTTTTGTCGGTTTTTAATCTGTATCAAAACGATTCGCCGAACTCGAACGTAAGCTTCGCCCACTCATCCACTTGAACAAAGGAGAACCGCAATGAGCGGTGTATTCACCAAGTCGATGTCACGCAACGTGTTTTACGGGGGATCAGTTTTTTTCTTCCTCGTATTCCTGGCGCTGACCTTCGATACCGTCCGAACTCTTCCCAAGCGCGATATGCGACAGAACATCACCCCGCTGGTCGTTGAGGGCAAGAAAATATGGGAAACGCGCAATTGCATTGGCTGCCATACGCTGCTTGGCGAAGGGGCTTATTTTGCTCCTGAACTGGGTAATGTGGTCGCCCGGTACGGCGAAGAAGGCGTCAAGGCCTTCATCCAGAGTCGCCCGGTCGATGGCATCCCTGGCCGTCGCAGCATGCCGCAGTTCAATCTGACCGATCACGAACTCGAAGCCATTACTGCCTTCCTCAAGCATGTGGGCACGATAGACACCGCCAAATGGCCGCCCAACATTCAGGGCTGAACGCAGCCCAAACCAGCAAGGAGAGAGTCATGCAATACTCATCCCAAGCGGTCGCCAAGCCCTATTTTGTCGCCGCCATCGGCCTGTTCCTCGGCCAGATCATTTTTGGTCTGGTCATGGGCCTGCAATACGTGCTCGGAGACTTCCTGTTTCCGGCCATTCCCTTCAACGTCGCGCGCATGGTGCACACCAACCTGCTCATCGTCTGGCTGCTGTTCGGTTTTATGGGCGCCGCGTACTACCTGGTTCCCGAAGAGTCCGAAACCGAACTGTATAGCACCAAGCTGGCGCATATTCTGTTCTGGATCTTTCTGGTCGCCGGAGCACTGACGGTCATTGGCTATCTTGCCGTACCCTACGCGACGCTGGCCAAATACACCGGAAACGACCTGCTCGAAACCATGGGCCGGGAATTTCTCGAACAGCCGCTGCCGACCAAACTCGGCATTGTCGTCGTCGCGCTGGCCTTTCTCTTCAACATCACGATGACTGTGCTGAAGGGCCGCAAGACGGCGATTACCACGGTGCTGCTGATCGGCCTGTGGGGTCTGGCGATCTTCTTCCTGTTCAGCTTCTACAACCCGACCAACATCGTCCTCGACAAGATGTTCTGGTGGTATGTCGTGCACCTCTGGGTCGAAGGCGTCTGGGAACTGATTCTGGGTTCGATGCTGGCCTTTGTACTGATCAAGATCACCGGTGTCGATCGCGAAGTGATCGAGAAATGGCTGTACGTCATCGTCACCCTGACCCTGATTACCGGGCTGCTCGGTACGGGACACCATTACTTCTGGATCGGCACGCCGGAATACTGGCAGTGGATCGGTTCGCTGTTCTCGGCGCTGGAACCGATACCGTTCTTTGCCCTGACCGTATTTGCCTTCAACATGGTCAATCGGCGGCGTCGCGAGCACCCGAACAAGGCGGCCACCCTGTGGGCGCTCGGCACCGGCGTAATGGCCTTCCTCGGCGCCGGCGTCTGGGGATTCCTGCACACGCTGGCCCCGGTCAATTACTACACGCACGGCAGCCAGATCACCGCGGCGCACGGCCATATGGCGTTCTACGGCGCCTACGTGATGGTTAACCTGACGATGATTTCCTATGCCATGCCTTTGCTGCGCGGTCGTCAGGCCAACAGTGAAAAATCGCAGATTCTGGAAATGTGGAGTTTCTGGTTGATGACCATCGCCATGGTCTTCATCACGCTATTCCTCACCGCAGCAGGCATTCTTCAGGTCTGGCTGCAACGTATTTCCAGCGATCCGCAGCCCTTCATGGTGGTGCAGGATCAGATTTCGATCTTCTATTGGATGCGTGAAGCGGCCGGGGTGGTATTCCTGCTCGGTCTGATCGCCTACATGGCCAGCTTTTTCGTCGGCGGCAAGCCGGCGGAGGTCAAAGCCTCCTGAATCTTTTTCTTAGGTTACGGGCATCTGCGGATGCCCGTTTTTCCTCTCACAGCGAATCCCACGACACCAAGGAAACCCGATGAACGCCCCGACGGAGATGGGATGTTTAAGCGCACTCCCGTATTACACCCCAGCCGGTAATGAAAGCGAAATCTTCGAGCTGGCCTGGAAAAACCGCCTTCCGCTGCTGCTCAAAGGTCCGACGGGTTGCGGCAAGACCCGCTTTGTCGCGCACATGGCCGCGCGGCTTGGCCTGCCCCTGTTCACCGTCGCCTGCCACGACGACCTGACCGCCGCCGACCTGGTCGGCCGGCACCTGATTTCCAACGAGGGCACGGTATGGAACGACGGCCCGCTGACCAGCGCGGTTCGCGCCGGCGGCATCTGCTATCTCGACGAAGTCGTCGAAGCGCGCAAGGACACCACCGTGGTTCTGCACCCGCTGGCTGACGACCGTCGGGTATTGCCCATCGACCGCACCGGCGAACTGCTCGCCGCCCCGCCGTCGTTCATGCTCGTGGTCTCGTACAACCCCGGCTACCAGAATCTGCTCAAGGGGCTGAAGCCCTCGACCCGCCAGCGTTTCATCAGTCTCAGTTTCGATTTCCCCAGCGCCGAACGCGAAATCACCATCATTCACGGGGAAAGCGGACTCGACACCGAGCGTTGCTCGCAGCTGGTCAAACTGGCCGCCGCTTTGCGCGCGCTCAAGGACCGCGACCTGGAAGAAGCGCCGGGTCCGCGTCTGCTGGTCTATGCGGCGACCCTGATGCGTTCCGGACTGGCCGCCGAGGATGCCTGCCGGGTGGCGATCATTGACAGCCTGACCGATGACCCGGCCACCGCCGAAGCCCTGATGGATGTGGTGCGCGCGGTATTCGGAAAATAAGCTCAAGCCACCATGCCATCCATGCCAACGCCCTCCGAGACTGACTACGCCAGCCGGCACCTTGCCGTGGTCGCCGAGAGTCTTTATCTCGCCAACCTGCTGATCGCGCCCGGACTCGGCTTTATCGGTCTGCTCTGGTTGTGGCGACGTGTGGATACCCAATCCCAGCCCCTGGCCCGTCAGCACTTGCGCCAGACGCTGGTTGCCAGTCTGTGGGCGGGAGTCTTGCTGCTCGGACTGAGTGCGCTGATTCTATTGATCGGCGGCCTGGATTCAATGTGGAGCTGGGTCGCGCTGATCCTCTACTTCACTTTTTTCCATTCGACGCTGGTGCTCTGCGGCATGGTTGGACTCGCGCGAGCACTGGCCGGACAGCCTTTCCGCTTCCCGCTGATCGGCCCGAGCGAACAGCCATGAAATACCGCGTCATCCCCATCCACGTCCCCGGCAGCACGCACGCGGCCGAGCGCCGCAAACAGGCCTGGCGTCTGTTGGCTCAGACAGCTTTCTTCATTCTGTTTCTGCTGACGCCGGTGTTTGACCTGCTGCGCTATGACCTGACGCGCGGTCACGCCTACCTGCTGGGAATGGAGTGGCACCTGGGCATCGAGGCCTTCCAGAAAGGAGAAATTGGCGCCGGCATGGCGGCCGTGAATATTGTCAGCCGACTGTTCATCCCGGTGCTGTCGATCGCCGCCATGGTACTGTTCATTTCGTGGAAATGGGGGCGTCTGTACTGCGGCTGGCTGTGCCCGCACTTCTCGGTGGTCGAAACCGTCAATCGCCTGATGCAAAAAGCCACCGGTAAACCGAGCGTATGGGAAGAACGCCCTCTTCCGGGCCGCCTGGCCGATAACACCATCAGCACCCCGGACCGCCGGGCATGGTTCCTGGTCCTGCCGCTGTCGATCGGATTTGCCTTCACCTGGGCCGTCGTCCTGCTCAGCTATCTGATGCCGCCGCTGGAAATGTATCCGCGATTATTCACGCTGTCGCTGCAGCGCTACGAATTGATTTTTGTCCTTGCGGCAACGACGGTACTCAGTCTTGAATTCCTCTTTGCCCGCCATTTTTTTTGCCGCTACGCTTGTGCTGTCGGCATGTTCCAGAGCCTGGCCTGGATGGGCAATAAGAAGGCCATGGTGGTCGGCGTTGATCGCTCACGTTTGACGGAATGCAGCGACTGCCTGCAGGGCGAAGGCAGCGCCTGCGAAGCGGCGTGTCCGATGCGTCTGCGCCCGCGCAGCATCAAACGACTGATGTTCGCCTGCACCCAGTGCTCACAGTGTATTACCGCCTGTGCAACAGTGCAGAAAGATAACCCGCAGGCCGGGCTGCTCGGGTGGGTTCAGGGCGAATCGGCACGTCATCTGGAAGGGGGGTTCAAGTCACCTCGCCCGGACCACCGCGAACGGACCAACTGACATGGAAGAATGGATTGGCGGACTGTGGCATCGCTGGATCACGCGCAGCGCTGGCGGGCATTATCCCGAGCAAGCGGTTTACCTCAGCGACATGGAACAGCACATCGGCGTGCTCTATCGCGCCTTTGGCGGCGATCCCGGACGGCGACTCGGCGGCGCCGCCTTCGATCGCCACCATGGCCGTCGGCGCTGGCTGTCACGACTTGCTGGAAGCGATCAGCGCGTCGCTCTGACCTCCCTGGAAGAGACGACCCTGCGCCTGCCGAGCTGCCTCGACTGCTTTCCCGAACGCCGCTTGAATCGCGAGCTCTACCTCTGGCTCGCCGCACTGGCGGCCAGCGACGTAGAACCCACCGCCGACTGGCTGACGCGCAACCAGCGCGCCGCACAAACCGCTCTTACCCGCTTCCCCGGACTGGCCCCGAGCTATCGCCGACTGGTTTCGGCGCATCTCGCCCAGCGCCTGGCGCCAGAGGAACTGCCGGTGGCCGAAGCGGCTCAGGAAAGAGCGATTCGCGCCGCCCTGCAAAACCCTGATGCTTGCTGCCAGGCACCTGATCCCGGGCACAAGCCCCCTCCGCCGCAACCCGTCCTGCTCTGGCTTTCGCCTCATTCAATACAGCCGCCGACAATAAGTGAAGATACCTCACCGGCCAGTACAAGAGACAGCTCAGATAACGGCGCCAAAGTCACCGATGACGAACACGCCCTGCGCGCCGAACGCGTCGCCTTGCCGCAGCCGAAAAGCCCGTTCATCCTGATGTTCCGCGCCGAGAGTCTGCTCAGCTGGGGCGAGTATCTGCACATCAACCGGGCGCTCGACGACGACCCCGACCCGCATGCCAAAGACGCCGCGCGCGACCTCGATCACCTGTCGCTGGCGCGTGGCGGCGCGCCCACCCGCTCCAAGGTCAAATTCGACCTCGACCTGCCCTCCGAAGCGGCCGACGACTTGCGCCTGGGTGAAGGCATCGCCTTACCGGAATGGGATTACCGCAGTAACACCCTGCAACCAGGCCATGTCCGTCTGCAGCCGATGCAGGCACGGAGTGCGCCCCCCGTTCCGTTACCGCCACATCTCGCGCCAGCAGCCCGCCGATTGCGCAACCGTTTCGCTGCACTGGTCGATGTCCGGCGCTGGCGGCGCGGACAAAACGACGGCGATGAAATCGACCTCGACGCCAGCCTGCGCTACTTCACCGAACGGCGTTCCGGCCAGGTTTCCGACGATGGACTCTACTGCTCCAGCCAGCCACAGGATCGCAACCTCGCCTGCCTGCTGCTCGCTGACCTGTCGATGTCGACCGACAGCTGGGTGTCCAACGAGCACCGGGTGATCGATGTGGTGCGTGACACGGCTTTCCTGTTCTGCGAAGCCTTGTCAGCGACAGGCGACCGTTTCGGGGTGTATGGCTTTTCCTCGGTCAGACGCAGTCACGTCCGCTTTCATGTGGTCAAGGATTTTTCTTCCGCGTATGACGCCAGCGCGCGCGGTCGCATCGCCGCGCTCAAACCCGGCTACTACACGCGGATCGGTGCCGCCTTGCGGCAGGCGACGCGCATTCTGGCCGAACAGCCGGCCAAGCGCCGTCTCTTGCTGCTGCTCTCCGACGGCAAGCCGAATGACCTCGATGAATACGACAGCCGCTACGGCATCGAGGATACCCGTATGGCGATCATGGAAGCACGTCGGCTCGGCATCGTCCCATTCTGCGTCACCATCGACCGTGAAGGCGGAGACTATCTCCCGCACCTGTTCGGGCGCTCGGGTTTCCAGGTCATCACCCACCCCGAGGAATTACCGGCGCGATTGCCCAAACTCTACGCGGAACTGAGCAAGGCATAAAAAATGCCCATGAGGCGCCAAAACGCTCATGGGCATGAATACGGATCGGCTTGTTCTTACTTGAACGGCGCGAACAGTTCCGGATCGACCAGACGGCGGCAGGCTTCTTCGACATTGGCGCGGCTGTTAAATGCCGACAGACGGAAGTAGCCTTCACCGGCGGCACCGAAACCACTGCCCGGCGTGGTGACGATGTTGGCGTGCTGCAGCAGGCGGTCGAACAGTTCCCAGCTGGTTGCACCCTTCGGACCGCGCACCCAGAGATACGACGAATCGGTGTAGCCATAGACGTCGAGGCCGACCGAACTCAGTGCTTTTTGCAGCAGATGCGCATTTTCCTTGTAGAAATTCACCAGCGCCATCACCTGCGCTTTGCCTTCAGGAGAATACAGCGCTTCGGCGGCGCGTTGCACCGGATAGGCGACGCCGTTGAACTTGGTCGTGTGGTTGCGCAGCCACAAGGCGTGGAAGGGATGCTTCTCGCCATTGCGCTTCTTCCCCATCAGGGTTTTCGGGATCACCGCGTAACCGCAACGCAGGCCAGTAAAACCGCCGTTCTTGGAGAAACTGCGCAATTCCAGGGCACACTCGCGCGCACCGGGAATCTCGAAAATCGAATGCGGGATGCCCGGCGTGCTGATATAGGCCTCGTAAGCGGCATCAAAGACGATCACGGCACCGCATGAGAGAGCGAAATCAACCCATTTCTGCAACTGCTCGCGGGTGGCGACGGCGCCGGTCGGATTGTTCGGATAGCACAGATAGATCAGGTCGACCGGACCGCTCGGCAGTTCCGGAACGAAACCGTTCTCGGCCGTACACGGCAGATAGGTCAGGCCGTCAAACTGGCCCTTGTCGTTGGCATTGCCGGTATTGCCGAGCATGACGTTGGTGTCGACATACACCGGGTAGACCGGATCGGTCACGGCAATGCGGTTGCCCATGCCGAAGATGTCGAGCAGGTTGCCGCAGTCGCATTTCGAGCCATCGGACACGAAGATTTCATCGGCTTCAATGTCCAGGCCGCGGGCCTTGAAATCATTCTCGGCGATGGCATTGCGCAGGAAGTCGTAGCCCTGTTCCGGGCCATAGCCACGGAAGGTCTCGCGCACACCCATCTCATCGACTGCCTTGTGCATGGCACTGATACACGCGGCCGGAAGGGGCTCGGTGACATCGCCGATACCGCAGCGGATGATGCGCGCCGCGACCTCGGGATTCGAATCGGCAAAGGCCTTGACCCGCCGGCTGATTTCCGGGAAAAGATAGCCGGCTTGTAGTTTCAGATAGTTTTCGTTGATGAATGCCACGATGGTCGATCCTTGTTTAGGGTTACATGAACAGCCAAAGACGACATTCTCCAACGTGCGGCGATACAGGGCAAGAGGAAACGTCGTCAGAATCGTCCGAAAGGGTCAAACGCAAGACAACGAAAACACCCGCTCAAGCCAGTTCTGAAAAAGCCACCAGGCGATTCTTGCCCAACTCCTTGGCCACGTAGAGCGCCCGATCGGCTTCGCAAAGAACGGTTTCGACATCGTCAACATCGTCGACGCAAACGGCGCGAAAGGCAAAGCCGACGCTGATGCTGACGGAAATCAGATGTTCTTCGTGCTCGACCAATGACGCTACCACGGCCTCCTGAATCCGCTTTCCGATCAGTTTGCCCTGATCAAACGGCGTATTGGGAAGCATAATGGCAAATTCCTCGCCGCCCAACCTTCCCAACAAATCGTAATTCCGCAGGCATTGCTGAATTTGACGCACGGCATGAATCAAGACCTTGTCTCCCGCGGCATGCCCGAACGTATCGTTCACTTTCTTGAAATCATCGAGGTCCACTTCCAGCAGGCAGAGTGGCGTCCCATCCCTGGCGCTTCGGGAAACTTCATTGGCGGCCAACTCGAAGAAACTTCTGCGATTGGCAATCCCGGTCAGATAATCCGTCGCTGCAACACATTTCGTTTTTTCGTAGGCTTCTTCCAGTTGGATGTAGGCGACCTGGAGATCCTTGGTCCTCTCCTGCACCTGGAGTTCCAGTTCCTGGTTATACCGTGACAGTTCGGCTTTCTGCGCTTCGATCTGGCTGAAGTTCCGTTTCAGGCGTTCGCTCATCTCATTCAGCGAAGCCGCCAGGGAATCCAGTTCACGGCTAAAGTGGATGCTGAGTTGCTGATCCAGATTCCCTGCCGTCACCTGCCGGACGAAATCGATAATGCGAATCAGCGGCGCCGACAGAATCCGGGTCATGAAATAGACCAGCACCGCAAAGAGCGCCGTCAGCATGACCGACAAACCCAGATAGATGTCCCTGAGCCGTTCAAGGTTCTTGAAAGCGCTACTATCCGGAACCGTCACGCCGAGCAGCCACTGGCTGTTGGGGATATTCCAGAAAATGGCCGTGTGCCAGGCCCCCTGATGCTGATAACGGACTTCCCCTGGAGGGGACAGCCTAGCGTTTTCGGGAACCCCGGCAACGTCTTCAACCTGGCGGATGTTCTGGTAGATGACTTGAGGATCCGGGTGAAAAACAAAGGCCCCCCGTTCATTGAGAATCCAGACAAAACCCATATCGGAGAAATTCAGTCGGGTAATCTGCTCGGCAATCGTCTGAATCGGGATATCAGCGGCCAATATGTAGTCTTTTCCTTGCTTTTCAGCGACAGGTCGCCCCAGGGTCACCGTCATCTTCCCGGTATTCAGATCCAGATAGGGATCACTGATCGACAGTGCTCCCTGCTTAAAAATATCCTTGTACCAGGGCCGGATTCTCGGGTCATACCCTGCCGGTGGCGTCCATCCGGTATAACTGCGGAAAGCCCCGTCACAGTTGCCCTCATAGATATCGGTAATACCATGCTTCAGCAGCGTTTCAGCATTGATTGACGGACGTTCGCCCCGTCGACGCATCTGATCAAACACATCGAGAATGGCAATTTTCCCCTTCAGCCATTCCCCCATGTAACCCGCCTTGTCCTCGACGGTTTGCAGCATCTGAATCCTGAGCTGCTTCATCTGGTGATCGTAGGAAAAGTAATACGACAGCGACAGTGAAGTCAGCAGGGTAATGATAACCATGGCGGCCAGCACCACATAGATTTTCAGCCTGAAGCGGCTCTCTCTCTTCATGAAAGCGTTCTCCCATAGAGAAAATCAGGGAATGCCGACTACGGTGCTTCTTGTTGTTTTCTTGTTGTCCTGAAGCGTCAGTAGTTTCAGGATAGCAGACTTAACGCGGGTTTTCCTTCCCAATGGCATGAAGAATCATGACCAACCGTGTCGGGTCTGGAACGAAAGACCTTTATCATTTACGGAAACTCGCGCCAATCCTGAGACTGGAACGCAGGTCGCTGGCTCAGGCGCTCGTAATAGGCAGTCAGCGCAGGGTAGTCCGGATGCTCTATGGGAGACAGCTTCCATCGATGGGTCGCCAGGCCCAGAACAATATCGGCCAGCGTAAAGTCTTTCCCGGTGACATAGGCGCCAGTTTTCGCCAGTTGTCCTTCGACAATGCCCATGTGCCGGTTCCAGCTTTTGATACTGGTCGCGATGGTTGCTTGATCGCTGTACTCCGGGCTTTTTCGCACCAGCCCCAGAAAGGCATAGCGCCATGAGCTGTTCAGTTCGGTAGACACCCAGTCCATCCACTGTTCAACCAGCGCCTTTTTTTGCAAGTCGGCGGGCAGCAGGTCTTCGCGTTGGTGCTTGGCCGCCAGATAGCGACAGATGGTATTCGATTCCCACAGCACAAAGTCGCCGTCGCGTACGACCGGGATCAGACCGCCGGGATTCAGGGCCAGAAACTCGGGCGCCGCCGTCGATCGGAAACCGGCGCCCCAGTCCTGCTGCTCGAATAGCAGATCCATTTCGGCGCACAGCCAAAGCACCTTGCGCACATTGATTGACGAGGGACGACCGAGTATTTTCAGCATGGCTGTTGACTCCATTACGTTCAATCGAACTCGCGCAGTCGCTCAACCGCTTCTTCGACACGCCGCACCGTGATGACCTCAATGCCGGCAATAGGGTGCTTGGGCTTGTTGGCTTCGGGAATGATGGCGCGGGTAAAGCCGAGCTTGGCCGCTTCCTTGAGACGCTCCTGGCCGCGCGGCGCTGGACGGACCTCCCCGGCCAGGCCGATTTCGCCAAAAACAATCAGCTTGGCCGGCAATGGGCGATTTTTCATCGACGAAATGATCGCCAGGAGCACGGCCAGATCGGCCGCCGGTTCGGCAATCTTGACGCCGCCGACAGCATTGACGAAAACATCCTGGTCGAAACAGACGATCCCCGCATGCCGGTGCAATACGGCCAGCAGCATCGCCAGACGCTGTGCATCGAGCCCGACGGTCAGGCGGCGCGGGTTGCCATGCGCCTGATCGACCAGGGCCTGGATTTCCACCAGCAGCGGCCGGGTGCCTTCCTGCGTGACCAGCACGCAGGAGCCGGGAACGTCCTGCCCGTGTTGCGAGAGGAACATCGCCGACGGATTATTGACCCCCTTCAGCCCCTTGTCGGTCATCGCAAAGACGCCGATTTCGTTGACCGCGCCGTAGCGGTTCTTGACCGCACGGATCAGGCGGAAGCTCGAATGCGTGTCCCCCTCGAAGTACAGCACGGTATCGACGATATGCTCGAGCACGCGAGGCCCGGCCAGCACGCCATCTTTCGTCACATGACCGACGAGAATGATGTTGATCCCGGTCTGTTTGGCCAGACGGGTCAGCTGCGCTGCACACTCGCGCACCTGCGCCACCGAACCGGGCGCCGAACTGAGCTGCTCCGACCACAGCGTCTGGATCGAGTCGATCACCGCCACTTGTGGCTTCTCGGCCTGCAGCGTGGCGAGAATCTTTTCCAGGTTGATCTCGGCCAGCAGTTTGAGCTTCTTGGTATCCAGGGAGAGTCGCCGGGCGCGCATGGCAATCTGCTGGCCGGATTCCTCGCCGCTCACGTAAAGCACGTGGTGCGCGCCAGACAGCTCGGCCAGCGCCTGCAACAGCAGGGTGCTCTTGCCGATCCCCGGATCGCCGCCGAGCAGCACGACGCCGCCGGCTACCAGTCCGCCGCCGAGGGCCCGGTCGAATTCACCGATTCCGGTCGGCAGACGGTCTTCTTCCTTGGCCTCGATTTCCGAGAGCGTTTGCAGCTTGGCCGTACCGCCGAGAGCGGCAAAGCGGCTATTGCTCGATGGCGCCGATTCGGCAAGGCTTTCAACCAGAGTGTTCCAGACGCCGCATCCCGGACACTGGCCCTGCCACTTGGGGACGCTGGCACCGCATTCGGTGCACGCGTAGATGGTTTTTACCTTGGCCATGATTAATTGATTTCCACAATCGGAACGCGCTTGGCCAGCGCGCAAAACAGCTCGTAACTGATGGTTCCGGCGGCCGCCGCCACTTCATCGGCCGGCAAGCCCTCTCCCCACAGAACGACCGGGCTATCGACACCGGCCTGCGGCATATCGGTGAGGTCGCAGGCCAGCATATCCATCGACACCCGACCAAGCACCCGGCTGCGCACACCGGCCACCAGAATAGGCGTACCGGTCGGAGCATGACGCGGGTAGCCATCGGCGTAACCACAGGCAACGATGCCCACGCGCATCGCCCGCTCGGCGACAAAGGTTCCACCATAACCAACGCGCTCACCGGCAACGATGTCCTGCACCCCCAGTATGCGGCTGGTCAAGGTCATGACCGGTTTCAGATCCAAAGCTTCGGCCGTTTCGTCTGAAAACGGACTGCCCCCGTAAAGCATGATGCCCGGACGCACCCAGTCGTGCGCCGTTTGCGGGTAACGCAGAATGGCCGCTGAATTGGCCATAGACACTGCCAATGAAGATACTTCTGGCCAATGGCGCTTCATTCCCTCAAAGCATTCAAGTTGCCAGTCGATGCCGCGCTCGCCATCGGCTTCAGCAAAATGCGTCATCAGCGTTACTGAAGCGATTGCCGATGAAGCCGCCAGTTCGTTTTTCACGGCCGGCAATTGGCTCGGAGTAAAACCGAGGCGATTCATCCCGGTATTAAGTTTCAGATAGATCGCAAGCGGTGCAGGCAAAGCCGCCTGGCGAATCATCTGCAACTGGTCAAGCCGATGGATCGCAGTCGTCAGTCCATACTGGGAACAAACGACCAGATCCTCGGGAGCAAAGAAGCCTTCAAGCAAGAGAATCGGGTGCTGGAAACCCGCTTCACGCAGAGCGATCGCATCGCTCAGATCCAGCAAAGCAAAGCCGTCGGCCACCTCGGCAAGGGCTTTGGCCGCTCGCATCAGACCGTGACCATAGGCATCCGCCTTAACAACGGCCCAGGCTTTGGTGGGCGTCCCCAAGCGTGAAGCCTGTTTCTTGGCAACTAGAAAATTGTGTCGTAGCGCCGCAAGGTCAATGCGGGCCTGAATCGGGCGGGGCATAAGGTAAATATTTCCTTGTAAGAGGCTTACAGCATCAGCGCAATAGCCACATTTTGCCTCAATTCGCAGACGCTGTCCGGAGAGTCGGGGCTAACAACTTCTGAGCTTTCATGGTATAAATCCGCCACTTCATAAGAGTACCAACTGACTGACTAATGCCTTTCGGCTTTTATCTCATCATGGCAGCGCAATTTTTTTCCGCGCTTGCCGACAATGCTTTACTGATTGTTGCTATTGCCGCCTTGCGTGAGATGCAGGCACCGTCAGCCTATGAACCGCTCCTGAAAACGTTTTTCACCGTCTCGTACGTTGTTTTGGCTGCTTTCGTCGGCGCTTTTGCTGATTCGATGCCAAAATGGCGGGTCATGTTCATCAGCAATACCATTAAAATTATTGGCTGTGGGCTGATGTTCTGCAATGTTCATCCTTTGCTTGCCTACGCCATCGTCGGGCTTGGCGCAGCAGCCTATTCACCGGCCAAATATGGCATCCTGACCGAATATCTCCCGCACCGCCTGCTGGTCGTGGCCAATGGCTGGATTGAAGGTCTGACCGTGGGTGCCATCATTCTCGGTGTGGTGATTGGCGGATTTCTTATTCAACCGGCCATTGCCGTTCAAATACTCGCATTTGATTTTCCGGTGATCAATACCGGAGTAGATAACATCAGCGAAATGGCGATCTGCTTCGTCGGGCTGTTTTACATTCTGGCCTCGATCTTCAATCTGTACATTCCGGAAACCGGGGTCGATCACAAGGCCCTGCACAAGAACCCCTTGTATTTTGTTCGCGAGTTCGCCCACTGCCTCTCATTGCTCTGGCGAGACCGGCTGGGCCAGATCTCGCTGGCCGTCACTACCCTCTTCTGGGGGGCGGGTGCAACCCTGCAGTTCATCGTGATCAAGTGGTCGGAAGCGGCATTGCAACTCGACCTGTCCAAGTCAAGCATGCTCCAGGGGGTGGTCGCCCTCGGTGTCGCCCTCGGCGCGGTCGGCGCGGCAAAAAGAGTCACCTTGCGCAAATCCGTTGGCGTCATTCCGCTGGGAATCGCCATGGGCATCATCGTTCTGGTGATGAATTTTGTTCATTTCGTCTGGCTCGCCGTCCCGCTGCTGATCATCATTGGCGCGCTCTCCGGTTACTTTGTCGTGCCGATGAATGCTCTTCTGCAGCACCGCGGTCACATCCTGATGGGCGCCGGCCATTCGATTGCCGTGCAGAATTTCAACGAGAATCTTTCGATTCTGATGATGACCGGACTGTATTACCTGATGGTCAAGATCGACCTCTCGATTTATGCCGTCATAACGCTCTTCGGACTCTTTGTCAGTGCCAGCATGCTGCTCGTCAAGCGTCGCCACGATGCCAACCAGCGCGAGCACGATGACGTCATTCACCTCGACGACAATACTCACTGAAGAAAAAACAGTGGCTCTCCGCCGCTTGACTCGTGAGTCGGTCTCCGAATTGCACAGAAACTCGACTAATCGGGTAAAATGCACCCCCAATCAAGCCGGTTTCGTTGCATTTATATCACTCGAACACCCGCTTATCCCCGTTAAATCAGACTTGGAGTACTTAATTGCTCTGAAACAGAGCCCCCTGATTATGCAATCCGCTTTTCCTCTGATGCACATGGCAACCATGCCGTAACACGGCATCAACCCGATAAGGTGAGGAAGAATCCGACATGAAACCGGATTGAAGGGTTGGATATGAACAATGAGCAGCCCGATGACCGCGAATGCAGCAGGTTCATGCTTTATCGTCGGCAAGCTCAACAAACTCGAGGCTCCCTGAGCGCTATTCTTTGGCTCAAAGGGCGGTTTGAACCGCAGAAACTCCCGGCCGACACCGCGGGCCTGAGATGCGCATCAAACTTTCCGCAATAGACAAGGCTTGCCCGCGAGCCCGATACAACCCGTGTTTTACCTAGGAGTTTTACATGAACGCAATATTGAAGATTACGAGCCGCCTGATTCCATGGGAAGGTTTTGTGGATGGCAGATGGCGCGCCGAAGTTGATG
>JBAXHE010000071.1:0-15666 GCA_037139055.1 Betaproteobacteria bacterium
GCCGACGTGGTGAAATTGGTAGACACGCTATCTTGAGGGGGTAGTGACTTAGGTCGTATGAGTTCGAGTCTCATCGTCGGCACCACCTAGTCGAGTAGTCCTTAGGGCTTCTCTTAACTGAATGTAACTGATAACGTGACGGACAATGCTTGAAAACTACTTCCCAGTTTTTGTCTTTATCCTGATCGGTCTTGTATTCGGTATTGCGCCGGTTCTTACCGGACTGATCGTCGCCCCCTATCGCCCGAACAGCGAAAAACTCTCCCCCTACGAATGCGGATTTGAAGCCTTCGAAGACGCGCGGATGAAGTTTGATGTTCGCTATTACCTGATTTCCATCCTTTTCATCCTGTTTGATCTTGAAGTCGCCTTTCTGGTCCCCTGGGCCACGATTTTCAAGGAAATCGTCCAGACAGATTCAGTCAAGTGGTTCGGTTTTGTCGAGATGCTGGTTTTTATCATTATTCTCGTGGTTGGCTATGTCTATGCCTGGGCCAAAGGCGCTCTGGACTGGGAGTGACGGATGGGAATTGAGGGGATTCTACAGGAAGGCTTTGTCACCACGACCGCCGACAAGCTGATCAACTACGTGCGCACCGGCTCGATGTGGCCGATGTCGTTTGGTCTGGCTTGCTGTGCGATTGAAATGATTCATGCCGGCTGTTCGCGCTACGACCTGGATCGTTTCGGGATTGTTTTCCGCCCGAGTCCCAGGCAGTCCGACGTGATGATTGTTGCCGGTACGCTGACCAACAAGATGGCGCCAGCCTTACGCAAGGTTTACGACCAGATGGCCGAGCCGCGCTGGGTGATTTCGATGGGTTCGTGCGCCAACGGCGGCGGCTATTACCACTATTCCTACTCAGTCGTTCGCGGCTGTGATCGCATCGTTCCGGTCGATATCTATGTCCCAGGTTGCCCGCCGACCGCCGAAGCGCTGATTTACGGCCTGATTCAGCTGCAAAACAAAATTCACCGTACTAGTACTATCGCCCGATAAAACAACCGAGAGTTCGGAGTCTTCCTAATGTCCGCCAAGCTTGAAGCGCTTAGCCTGAACCTGAAAAATCATCTCGGAGATCGCATTCTGTCCCAGCAGATCGCGCTGGGGGAGGTCACCATTGATGTTGATGTCACGGAGTATTACGCCGTGATGCAAACGCTGCGCGATGAGCCTGAATTGTGTTTTGAGCAGTTGATGGATCTCTGTGGCGTTGATTATTCCACCTACAAGAACGAACCCTGGGAAGGCAAGCGCTTCGCCGCAGTCAGCCACCTGATTTCGATTACGCATAACTGGCGTCTGCGCGTGCGCTGTTTTGCGCCGAACGATGATTTCCCCTCGATTCCGTCGATCATTTCGATCTGGAATACGGTTGGCTGGTTCGAGCGCGAGGCGTTCGACCTGTTCGGCATCGTCTTCCCCGGTCATCCCGATTTGCGACGGATTCTGACCGATTACGGATTCATCGGACATCCGTTCCGCAAGGATTTCCCGATCTCGGGTTATGTCGAGATGCGCTATGACCCGGATCAGCAGCGAGTCATCTATCAACCGGTGACCATTGAGCCCCGCGAAATTACCCCGCGCATTGTTCACGAAGAAAACTACGGGGGCCGCTGAGCATGCCTGATATCCAGAATTACACCCTGAACTTCGGGCCGCAGCACCCTGCCGCGCACGGCGTGCTGCGCATGGTGCTTGAGCTCGATGGTGAAGTCGTGATGCGTGCCGATCCGCACATCGGATTGCTGCACCGGGCGACTGAAAAACTGGCGGAAACCAAGACCTGGATGCAGTCCGTGCCTTTCATGGACCGCCTCGACTACATGTCGATGATGTGCAGCGAACACGCCTACTGCATGGCCATCGAAAAATTGCTCGATGTCGACGTGCCGATCCGTGCCCAGTACATCCGCGTGATGTTCGACGAAATCACGCGCATCCTCAACCACCTGTTGTGGATTGGCGCACACGGTCTCGACGTCGGTGCGATGACCATGGTGCTCTATGCCTTCCGCGAACGCGAAGACCTGGTCGATTGCTATGAGGCCGTGTCGGGCGCGCGCATGCATGCCGCCTATTACCGCCCGGGTGGCGTTTATCGCGACCTGCCCGACAGCATGCCGAAATACAAGGCGTCGAAGTGGAAGAGTGCAGCCGAAGTCAATAAGCTCAATGAAGTGCGCAGCGGCACGCTGCTCGATTTCCTCGAGGATTTCGTCACCCGCTTCCCCAAGCTCGTCGATGAGTACGAAACGCTGCTCACCGATAACCGAATCTGGAAACAACGCCTGGTGAACGTCGGCATCGTCACCCCCGAGCGCGCGCTGCAACTCGGCTTCACCGGCCCGATGCTGCGCGGTTCCGGGATCGCCTGGGACCTGCGCAAGAAACAATCCTACGCCGCGTATGACCGCGTCGATTTTGACATTCCGGTCGGCGTGACCGGCGACTGTTACGACCGCTATCTGGTTCGCGTTGAAGAAATGCGCCAGTCGAACCGCATCATCAAGCAGTGCATCGACTGGCTGCGAGTGAACCCCGGTCCGGTGATTACCGCCAACCACAAGGTCGCCCTGCCGCCGCGTGACAGCGTCAAGTCGAACATGGAAGAGCTGATCCATCACTTCAAACTGTGTACCGAAGGCATTCACGTCCCCGAAGGCCAGGTCTATTCGGCCGTCGAGCATCCGAAGGGTGAGTTTGGCATTTACGCGATCTCCGACGGAGCGAATAAGCCTTATCGACTCAAGATCCGTCCTCCCGGTTTCGTTCACCTCTCGGCCATGGATGAATTGACGCGCGGGCACATGATTGCCGACGTGGTCACCATGGTCGGAACCATTGATATCGTTTTTGGCGAGATTGACCGCTGATGCTGACACAAGACTCCCTGAATAGAATTGATCGCGAGATCACCAAGTATCCGGACGGCAAGAGACAGTCGGCGGCAGTTGCTGCGCTGGCGATTGCCCAGGAAGAGCTGGGCTGGCTGTCCACCGAGGCGATCGAGTTTGTCGGCAATTATCTTGGCATGCCGCCGATGGCCGCCTATGAGGTCGCCAGCTTCTACAGCCTGTATAACCTCGAGCCGGTCGGCAAATACCAATTGACCGTATGTACCAATCTGCCGTGCATGCTTTCCGGCGGCGTTGATGCGGCGGACTATCTGAAGAGCAAGCTGGGCATTGGTTTCAACGAAACCACACCGGACGGCAAATTCACCCTGAAAGAAGGCGAGTGCCTCGGGTCATGCGGCCACGCTCCGGTGATGCTGGTCAACAACCGCCGCATGTGCAATTGCATGCTGCCCGAAGAAATCGACAAATTGCTGGCGGAGCTCGAATAATGACGATCCGAGGTTCGATTAACCCGATGATGACCCTCGGTCTCGACGCTAGTAACCCCAATGACTGGCGTCTCGAAGCCTACCTCAAGCGCGGGGGCTATGCGGCGCTGAAAAAGGTGCTTGCCGAAAAAACGCCGCAGGGCCAGATCATCGAGGCAGTCAAACGCTCGACGCTACGCGGTCGCGGTGGTGCCGGCTTCCCCACCGGATTGAAATGGAGCTTCATGCCCCGTTCATTTCCCGGTGATAAATACATCATCTGCAATTCGGACGAAGGCGAGCCGGGGACCTTCAAGGACCGCGACATCCTCAGCGAAAATCCGCATTCGGTGATCGAAGGGATGATCATCGGCGCCTATGCGATTGGTGCGACCCGTGGCTACAACTACATCCACGGCGAAATCTGGGCGATCTACAAGCAGTTTGAAGAAGCGCTCGATGAAGCCCGTGCGGCGGGGCTTCTGGGCAAGAATATTCTCGGTTCGGGGTTTGATTTCGAACTCTTTGCCCATCATGGCTACGGTGCCTATGTCTGCGGTGAAGAGTCGGCGCTGCTCGAATCGATCGAGGGCAAGAAAGGCCTGCCGCGCTACAAGCCGCCGTATGCCGCCAGCTTCGGCCTGTTTGGCAAGCCGACCAACGTCAATAATACCGAAACGATTGCCTCGATTCCCTTCATCCTCAATCTAGGTGTCATGGATTATGTCGAGGCCGGAATCCCTAATAACGGCGGCACCAAGCTGTTTTCGGTGTCCGGCCATGTGAATCGTCCGGGCAACTACGAAGTCCCGTTCGGCACACCGTTCCCGGTCCTGCTCGAACTCGCCGGCGGCATGCGCGGCGGGCGCAAGCTCAAGGCCTGTATTCCCGGAGGCGTCTCCGCACCGGTGCTGCCGGCCAGCGTGATGATGGACTGCAAGATGGACTTTGATTCGTTGTCCAACGCCGGTTCGATGATCGGTTCGGGCGGCGTCGTGATCATGGACGAGACCACCTGCATGGTCAAGGCGCTCGAGCGTCTCTCGTATTTCTATTACGAAGAGTCCTGCGGCCAATGTACGCCGTGCCGTGAAGGCACCGGCTGGATGAACAAGATCATCCATCGCATCGAAAACGGGCAGGGGCGTCCCGAGGATCTCGATCTGCTCAAGAGTGTGCCGAACAACATCCTCGGTCTGACCATTTGCGGTCTCGGTGATGCGTCGGCCGTTCCGGTGCTCAGCTTCCTGAAGCATTTCCGTGATGAATTCGTCTATCACATTGAACACAAGAAGTGCCTGGTTCCGCCCGAGCTTCAGCGTCTGGGCAGTGGCTTCTTCAAGGCAACGGTCTAAGGTCGCGACATGCTCGATTTCGAAATTGACGGCAAACCCATTCAGGTACCCGTAGGCTTTACCATCATGGAAGCCGCCGAGATGGTCGGCGCCTACATTCCGCATTTCTGCTATCACAAGAAACTGTCGATCGCGGCCAACTGCCGGGTCTGCCTGGTGCACGTCGACAAGGCCAAGAAGCCGATGCCGGCCTGTGCCACGCCGGTGACCAACGGTATGCGCGTGTTTACCCATTCGAAGCTGGCCCTCGACGCCCAAAAGGGCATCATGGAGTTCCTGCTGATCAACCACCCGCTGGATTGCCCGGTCTGCGACCAGGGCGGCGAGTGTCAGTTGCAGGATCTGGCGGTGGGTTATGGCGGCGGCAAGGCGCGTTATCAGGAAGCCAAGCGCGTGGTTTTCCAGAAGGAAATCGGACCGCTGGTTTCGATGCAGGACATGTCGCGCTGCATTCACTGTACGCGTTGCGTTCGCTTTGGCGAGGAAATCGCCGGCGTGATGGAACTCGGCATGGCTAACCGCACCATGTATGTCGAGATTCAGACCTTCGTCGGCCACACCGTCGATTCCGAATTGTCCGGCAATATGATCGACCTCTGTCCGGTCGGTGCGTTGACCTCGAAGCCGTTCCGTTATTCGGCCCGCAGCTGGGAGCTATCGCGGCGCAAGTCGGTCAGCCCGCACGATAGTCTCGGGTCGAATCTGAGCGTACAGGTCAAGAGCGACCGCGTGATGCGCGTTCTGCCGCGCGAAAACGAAGAAATCAATGAATGCTGGATCTCGGACAAGGATCGTTTTTCCTACGAGGGCCTGAATTCTCCCGAGCGCCTGCAGCGTCCGATGATTCGTGTCGACGGCAGCTTGCGCGAAGTCGATTGGAATGTAGCCCTCGACTATGTTTCGCACGCGCTGAAAGATATCGCCAAGACCCATGGCGGCGAAGCCATCGCTGCCCTGGCGTCGCCGCAATCGACGCTGGAAGAACTCTATCTGTTGCAGAAGCTGGCGCGTGGTCAGGGTTCGGGAAGCGTTGATTTCCGAACCCGTCGCCGTGATTTTTCCAGTGACGGCAAGCTCGCGGGAACGCCGTGGCTGGGTCTGAAACTGGCCGAGATCAAGGACCTCGATGCCGCCGTCGTGATCGGCAGCTTCCTGCGCAAGGATCATCCGCTGTTTGCCCAGCGTTTGCGGCAACTGGCCAAAACGGGTCAGGTCAGCCTGATTTCGGTGAGCGGCGATGATCAACTGATCAATCTGCATTCGCGCATCACCGTCGCTCCCGCCGATCTGGCGCGGGCTCTTGGCGCGGTGGTCAAGGCCACGGCGCTGATCAAAAAGGTCGCCGTGCCGGCGGGTCTGGAGTCGATTGAGCCTTGCGCCACCAGCCAAGCGATCGCCGCCAGTTTGCTCAGCGGTAAAAAGACCGCCGTCTTCCTCGGCAACGTTGCCGAGCAAAGCCCGCAGGCCGCCCAGCTGCATGCGCTGGCCGGCGAACTGGCACAGCTCACGGGAGCCAGTTGTGGCTTCATCGGCGAAGCCGCGAACAGTGTCGGCGGCTACGTTGCCAAAGCGCTGCCGACCGCGCTCAACGCCTACGAAATGTTCGCCCAGCCGCGCAAAGCCTATATTCTGCTTGGCGTCGAACCCGAGCTCGACTGCTACAACCCGCAACAGACGGTTGCCGCGCTTAAGCAGGCTGAACTGGTGGTCATGCTCACCCCGTTCAAGCACCAAGCGGCGTTGGACTATGCCGACGTGCTGCTGCCGACCACACCGTTTACCGAGACGTCCGGAACCTTCATCAATACCGAAGGGCGCGTGCAAACCTTCAACGGCGTTTGCCGTCCGCTCGGCGAAGCGCGTCCGGGCTGGAAAGTCCTGCGCGTTCTGGGCAATGTGCTGAATATCGACGGCTTCGACTATGCGTCGAGCGAGCAGATTCGCGACGAGATCATTCCCGCCGGAACGGCTTTCGTCAGCGGCCTGGATAACACCCTTCAGGGCATCGCCTTGCAGCCTGCTACGCCGGTCGACGGACTGCAGCGCGTCGCCGACGTGCCGATCTATTTTGCCGATGCGCTGGTGCGCCGTGCGTCGGCCCTTCAGCTGACCAAGGACGCCGCGCAACCCGAAGCCCGGATGAACTTGGTCACCCTTTCAGGCCTCGGCCTGTCCAGTGGTGACCCGGTTCGCGTGCGCCAAGGGCAGGGTGAAGCCGCGCTGGCTGCGCGTCTCGATGCGACGGTGCCGGACGGCTGCGTGCGCATCGCTGCGGCTCATTCTTCGACGGCGTCGCTTGGCGACATGTTCGGACCTCTTCAAGTGGAGCGTGCGTGATGGTTGAAACGCTACAGCAGTTTTTGCCGGGCTTTTTAATCCCGTACCTCGAGATGGCTCTGCAACTCGGCCAGAACCTGTTTGGTTCGGCCTGGGAAAATATTCTGACGACGCTGTGGACGGTGATCAAGGTCATGCTGATCATTGCCCCCTTGCTCCTGGTCGTGGCTTACGTCACCTTCTGGGAACGCAAGTTCATCGGCTGGATGCAGGTGCGGATTGGCCCGAATCGCGTCGGCCCGTGGGGGCTGATTCAGCCGATCGCCGACGGTCTCAAGCTGATGCTCAAAGAGGTGGTGATTCCGGCCGGTGCCGATAAACCGGTTTTCCTGCTCGCGCCGCTGCTGGCTTTCGCGCCGGCCCTGATGGCCTGGGCGGTGATCCCGTTCAACGACTTCATGGTGCTGGCCGATATCAACGCCAGCCTGCTGTACATCATGGCGGTCACGTCGATCAGCGTGTACGGCATCATTCTCGCTGGCTGGGCGTCAAATTCAAAATACGCCTTCCTCGGCGGCATGCGCTCGGCGGCGCAACTGATTTCCTACGAAGTGGCCATGGGTCTGGCGCTGGTCGTGGTGCTGATGGTCTCGAACAGTCTGAACCTCGGTGATATCGTACGCGTTCAGGGGCAGGGTCGCTTTGCCGACATGGGCCTGGGCTTCCTGTCGTGGAACTGGTTGCCGCTGCTGCCGATGTTTGTGGTCTACCTGGTGTCGATCGTCGCCGAAACCAACCGCGCACCATTTGACATGGCCGAAGGTGAGTCGGAAATCGTCGGCTTCCACGTCGAATATTCGGGCATGGCCTTTGCCGTGTTCTCGCTCGCCGAGTATGCCGCCATGTTGCTCTGCGCTGCGATGACGTCTTTGCTGTTTCTCGGTGGCTGGCTGTCGCCGGTGGGTTTCCTGCCCGACAGTATTTTCTGGTTGTTTGCGAAAATTGCCGCAATCATCTTTTTCTTCTTCTGGATTCGCGCTACCTTCCCGCGTTATCGCTATGACCAGATCATGCGTCTGGGCTGGAAAGTGTTCATCCCGGTATGTCTCATCTGGCTGGTGGTGGTCGGCTGCTGGATGATGTCACCGTTGAACATCTGGAAGTGAGAGGCTTAGACATGGGTTCGTTTAAACAGATTATCAACAGCCTCCTGCTCAAGGAATTGTTCCAGGGCATGTCCGTGACCTGGCGCTATATGTTTGCGCGCAAGATTACGGTGCAGTACCCGGAAGAAAAAACCCCGCAGAGTTTCCGTTTTCGCGGGTTGCACGCCTTGCGCCGCTACCCCGACGGTGAAGAGCGCTGCATCGCCTGCAAACTGTGCGAGGCGGTTTGCCCGGCGATGGCCATCAGCATCGAATCCGAAGAGCGAAAAGACGCCAACGGGCAAACCTCACGGCGCACGACGCGTTACGACATTGATCTGAACAAGTGCATTTTCTGTGGTTTCTGCGAAGAAGCCTGTCCGGTCGATGCGGTTGTTGAAACGCGTATTTATGAGTTCCACGGCGAAAAGCGTGGCGACCTTTACTACACCAAGCCCATGTTGCTGGCCAATGGAGATCGCTATGAAGAGCAGATCGCCGCAGACCGTGAACTTGACTCGAAATATCGCTAAAAGGCGCTGATCCGATGGAATTCAAGACCTTCGTTTTTTACTTCCTGGCCACCATCCTGGTCTATGCCAGCGTGCGTGTGGTGACCCTGCGTAATCCGGTACACGCCGCATTGCACCTCGTGCTGGCATTCTTCAGCGCCAGCGGACTGTGGATCCTGCTGCAGGCCGAGTTCCTGGCCATCGCGCTGGTGCTGGTCTATGTCGGCGCGGTGATGGTGCTTTTCCTGTTCGTGGTGATGATGCTCGATATCAACATCGACCGCTTGCGCGAAGGCTTCTGGAGCAACCTGCCGCTGGGCCTGATCGTCGCGCTGATCATGGTCGCGGAAATGAGTCTGGTCCTCTATGCGTGCTTTTCCGGCGAGCTCGAGAGCGGGGTTCCGCAGACGGCCGCCGACTACAGCAATGTGCAGGAAGTCGGGCGCTTGTTATTTACCGATTACGTCTATCCGTTTGAACTGGCGTCGGTCATTCTGCTGGTCGGCATCGTTGCGGCCACTGCCTTGACCCTGCGCGGCAAGCGCAAGACCAAATCGGTCAGTCCGGCGGAGCAGGTTTTCGTCAAGGCCAAGGATCGTGTGCGGGTGCTGCAGATGCCCGCAGAGAAACGTGAATAAAACGGCGTTACAGATTCCGGTCTGAGGTTTTTTTCGAGATTAAGAATACAGCGTGGAATCAGGTTCTGATTCCCTAGGCAGAAGGTACCAGGGAGGCAAATGCTAACACTGTCCCATTATTTGATATTAGGCGCGATCCTGTTTGCGATCAGCATCGTCGGCATTTTCCTGAACCGGAAAAATCTGATCATCATCCTGATGTCGATCGAACTGATGTTGCTGGCGGTGAACATGAATTTCATCGCTTTTTCGCATTACCTGCAGGATCTGGCGGGGCAGGTCTTCGTCTTTTTCATTCTCACCGTCGCTGCCGCCGAATCGGCGATTGGACTGGCGATTCTCGTCGTGCTCTTCCGCAACCTGAAGACCATCCATGTGGATGATCTGGACAGCCTGAAGGGGTAGGGGTCTGAACATGGAAATGCAAAAACTCTATCTGCTGGTTCCGCTGGCCCCCCTGTTCGGAGCGCTCATTGCCGGCCTGTTCTGCCGCATCCTGCCGCGCTGGGTTGCCCATACCGCGGCGATTGCTGGCGTCGCCACGGCCTTCATCGCTTCAGTGCTGATTTTCCAGGACGTGATGGCCGGCAATACCTTCAATGGCTCGGTATACCAGTGGATGACGTCAGGTGAATACACTTTCGAAGTCGGCTTCCTGATCGACCAGCTGACCGTGACGATGATGCTGGTGGTGACCTTCGTTTCGCTCATGGTGCATATCTATACCATCGGCTACATGCAGGAAGATCCGGGTTACAACCGCTTCTTCAGCTATATCGCGCTGTTTACCTTCGCCATGCTGATGCTGGTGATGAGCAATAATTTCCTGCAGCTGTTCTTCGGCTGGGAAGCCGTGGGTCTCGTCTCCTACCTGCTGATCGGCTTCTGGTATACGCGTCCGACAGCCATTTTCGCCAATATGAAGGCCTTCCTGGTCAATCGTGTCGGCGACTTCGGTTTCATTCTCGGTATTGGTCTGGTGCTGGCGCATTTCGGCTCTCTCGATTACGCCACGGTGTTCAGCCTGGCGCCAGCGGCCGCAGCCAATACAATCAATATCTGGGGTTCGGCCGACTGGTCGCTGATGTCGGTGATCTGCATCCTGCTGTTCATCGGCGCGATGGGCAAGTCGGCGCAGGTTCCGCTGCACGTCTGGCTGCCTGATTCGATGGAAGGCCCGACGCCGATTTCCGCACTGATCCACGCGGCGACCATGGTCACCGCCGGCATCTTCATGGTGGCGCGCATGTCGCCGCTGTTTGAACTGTCCGAAACGGCCTTGTCCTTCGTCATCATCATCGGCTCGATTACCGCGCTGTTCATGGGCTTTCTCGGCATCATCCAGAACGACATCAAGCGCGTCGTGGCCTACTCGACGCTCTCGCAGCTCGGCTACATGACCGTTGCGCTCGGCGCTTCGGCGTATTCGGTGGCGATCTTCCACCTGATGACGCATGCCTTCTTCAAGGCGCTGCTGTTCCTCGGCGCCGGCTCGGTAATCATCGGCATGCACCACGACCAGGACATCCGCAACATGGGCGGCTTGCGCAAGTACATGCCGATTACTTGGCTGACTTCGCTGATCGGTTCTCTGGCGCTGATCGGAACGCCGTTCTTTGCCGGTTTCTACTCGAAAGATTCGATCATCGAGGCGGTTGGCCTGTCGCATATTCCCGGTTCCGGATTTGCCTACTTCGCCGTGATGGCCGGGGTGTTCGTCACCGCCTTTTATTCGTTCCGCATGTACTTCCTGGTCTTCCATGGCGAGGAGCGCTTCGGCAAGGCGCACGCGCATGACGACCATCACGCCGCAGTGCATAACGGTGACCACGACGACGAGGAAGTTTCGGCCGATCATCATCATGGTCTGGCGCCCGGCCAGAAGCCGCACGAAACGCCGTGGGTCGTGACCTTGCCGCTGGTCTTGCTGGCCATTCCTTCGGTGTTTATCGGTTACATGACGATTGAGCCGATGCTCTATGGCAATTTCTTCAAGGATGCCATCTACATCAACGCCGAGGCGCATCCGGTGATGGAAGAACTGGCCCATCACTTCCATGGTGCCTTTGCCATGGCCGTGCATGCCGTGACGACTCCAGTCTTCTGGCTGGCCTTCTCCGGTGTGGCGCTGTCGTGGTTCTTCTACATCAAGCGTCCAGATATTCCGGTGGCGATCAAGGCGGCCTGTGGCCCGATCTACACCCTGCTGGAAAACAAGTACTACTTCGACAAGTTCAACGACATTGTTTTTGCCGGTGGCGCGCGTCTTCTCGGCAAGGGCTTGTGGAAGGGTGGTGATATCGGCGTGATCGACGGCCTGGTCGTCGGCAGCTCGGTGCGTCTGGTTGGTCTGGTCTCGGCGATGGCCCGCTGTTTCCAGTCGGGACACATTTATCACTACGCCTTCACGATGATCTTTGGCGTTTTTGCACTGCTTTCCTTCTGGCTGTTGCACGCCTGAACTGAATAAAGACTAGGAACGATATGTCAGGTACGCACCTTCTCTCTTTCGCCATCTGGGTTCCGGTTCTTTTCGGACTGATCGTGCTGGCGACCGGATCGGATCGCAATGCGCCGTTGGCGAAAATGCTCGCGCTGTTTGGCGCGGTTGCCGGACTGCTGGTCACGGTACCGCTCTATACCGGTTTTGATATGACCACGCCGGCCATGCAGTTTGTCGAACTGGCGCCGTGGATCAAGCTCTTCAACATCAATTACCACCTCGGTGTTGACGGTATCTCGATGCTCTTCGTGATCCTCAACAGCTTCATCACGGTGATTGTCGTGCTCGCCGGCTGGAAGGTCATCGACAGCAAGGTCGCCCAGTACAACGCCGCCTTCCTGATCATGTCGGGCCTGATGAACGGGATTTTTGCCTCACTCGACGCGATGCTGTTCTACGTATTCTTTGAAGCCTCGCTGATTCCGCTCTACCTGATCATCGGCGTCTGGGGCGGACCGAACCGGGTCTATGCGGCGTTCAAGTTCTTCCTGTTCACCTTGTTCGGTTCGCTGCTGTTCCTGATCGCGCTGATTTATCTCTTCCTCTATTCGGGTGGCAGCTTCTCGATTCTCGACTGGCATCAGCTGCCGATCGACTTGGGTACGCAGATCTGGATTTTCCTGGCCTTCCTGGTAGCCTTCGCGGTCAAAGTGCCGATGTGGCCGGTGCATACGTGGTTGCCTGACGCGCACGTTGAAGCGCCAACCGGCGGATCGATCGTCCTGGCGGCGATCGCCCTGAAGCTCGGTGCCTACGGCTTCCTGCGGTTCTCGCTGCCGATTGCCCCGGACGCCTCGCACGAGTTGTCCTGGCTGATCATCGGCCTGTCGCTGATCGCCGTGGTCTACATCGGCCTGGTGGCACTGGTTCAGGTCGATATGAAAAAGCTGGTGGCCTATTCGTCGATCGCGCACATGGGCTTTGTCACCCTTGGTTTTTTCATGTTCACCGCGCCGGCCAGTGAAGGCGCGCTCGGTGCCGGCAGTGCGCTCGGCGTCGAAGGCGCTCTGGTGCAAATGATCTCGCACGGCTTTATCGCCGGCGCGATGTTCTACTGCATCGGCGTCATGTACGATCGGGTGCACTCCCGTTTGATTGCCGATTACGGTGGTGTGGTCAATACCATGCCGAAATTTGCCGCCTTCTTCATGCTCTTTGCCATGGCCAATGCCGGTCTGCCGGCGACCTCGGGCTTCGTTGGCGAGTTCATGATCATCATGGCCGCCGTCAAATTCAATTTCTGGGTGGCTTTTGCCTCGGCGACAACGATGATTGTCGGTGCCGCCTACACGCTGTGGATGTACAAGCGCGTAGTCTTCGGCGACGTTGCCAATCATCATGTCGCCGAACTCAGCGATATTGATGGCCGGGAGTTCCTGATACTCTCCCTGCTGGCGCTGGGCGCGCTGGGCATGGGGCTTTACCCACAAGCTTTTACTGAAGTCATGCACAGCTCGGTCAATGAGTTGCTGCGTCACATCGCAGTAAGCAAGATCCTCTAACTGGTATCCGCTATGACGCTTGCCGAAATGCAATTTGTTCCACCCGATCTGCGCCTCGCCAGTGCCGAGATTTTCCTGCTGGCCATGGCGTGCCTGATCCTGATCGTTGACCTCTTCGTCAAGGACAAGACGCGCCGGGTGACCTATGTCCTGACTCAGCTTACTCTTCTCGGCGCTTCGGCGCTGACGCTGATCATGAGCAGCGGCGGACAGGTGTTCTACACCTTCAGCAACATGTTTGTTGCCGATCTGATGGGCGATCTGCTCAAGCTCCTGCTTTATGTCACGGTGAGCATCGTGTTGTTCTATTCTCGCGGCTACATCCTCGAGCGCCCGGATCTGGCCAAGGGCGAGTACTACACACTGACCCTGTTTGCCACGCTCGGCATGATGGTGATGATCTCGGCCAATCATTTCGTTACCGTCTATATCGGTATCGAATTACTGTCGCTGTCGCTGTACGCGATGGTCGCCCTGAATCGTGATTCGATCACCGCGACCGAAGCGGCGATGAAGTACTTCATTCTCGGCGCACTGGCCTCGGGCCTCTTGCTCTACGGTATCTCGATGATTTATGGCGCGACCGGAAGCCTTGAGATTTCGACGGTTGCCGAGCGTCTGTTCTCCGGCGAGGCGAACAAGACGATTGCCGTGTTCGGCGTGGTGTTCCTGGTCTCCGGCATTGCCTTCAAACTGGGTGCCGTGCCGTTCCACATGTGGATTCCCGACGTCTATCAGGGCGCGCCGACCTCAGTGACACTGCTGATTGCCAGCGCGCCAAAGCTCGCGGCCTTTGCCGTGGTGGTTCGCGTTCTGGTCAACGGGCTGCTGGTGGCTTCGGCCGACTGGCAGATGATGCTGATGGTGCTGGCCATCCTGTCGATGGCGGTGGGCAACTTCGCGGCGATCGCGCAGACCAACCTCAAGCGCATGCTGGCGTATTCGGCCATTTCGCACATGGGCTTCATGTTGCTCGGCCTGGTCGTCGGTGTCGTTGGTGGTGACGGCCGGAATGCCATCAATGCCTACACCTCGTCGATGTTCTACATCATCACCTACGTGCTTTCCACCGTCGGTGCGTTCGGCATGATTATGCTGCTCTCACGCTCCGGATTCGAGTCTGAAGAGATTAGCGATCTGGCTGGGTTGAACAAGCGCAGCCCATGGTTCGCTGCGGTGATGATGATGATGATGTTCTCGATGGCCGGTATTCCGTTCTTTGTCGGCTTCTTCGCCAAGTTCTCCATTCTGGTCGCCGTCGTGGCTGCGGGTTATAACTGGCTGGCGATTGCGGCGGTCTTCTTCTCGCTGGTTGGAGCTTATTACTACTTGCGCGTCGTCAAGGTCATGTACTTTGATGCGCCAACCAGTACCAGCCGCATTGAAGCGCCAATGGACATGAAAGTGCTGATGACGGCGAATGGTCTGGCCGTGGCCTTGCTGGGGATTTTTCCTAACGCGCTGATGTTCATTTGCGCCATTGCCTTGTCGCGTTCGCTTCTGGTTTGAGCGTTACGAAATGAGTTCTTTGAAGCGCCCCGCTGGTCGGGGCGTTTTTGTTGGAGGTCTGGATGGATAAGGATCAAAACGTGCATCACCCGCATCTGTGCGAAACCGAAGTCGAAAGCACCCAGGTGTATCGGGGGAAGCTTCTTGATGTGCGCCAGGATCGCGTACGCCTCCCTGACGGCCATGAAAGTACCCGCGAGTACGTCATCCATCAGGGTGCTGTCGTAATCATCCCTCTGCTCGATAACGGCGATCTGATCTTCGAGCGGCAGTTTCGCTATCCGTTGCGCAAAACTTTCCTTGAGTTGCCGGCAGGCAAGATCGAGCCGGGTGAAGATATCCTCAATACGGCGACGCGCGAGTTGCTCGAAGAGACCGGACATAGCGCCGCCGAGTGGCGTTATCTCGGCGTCATGCATCCGTGCATCGGCTATTCCGACGAACGTATCGAGATTTTTCTGGCCCGTGGCTTGCTGCGCGAATCGCTGCAGCAGCTCGACCACGGCGAGTTTCTCGATATCCTGACGCTGAGCCTTGACGAGGCCTTGCTGGCGATACGCGAAGGCCAGATCACCGACGGCAAGACCATTGCCGCCGTCTTCTGGGCTGAAAAGGTTATTCGCTCGGGATGGTAGCAAATCGCACTACGTTTAATTTTGTAATGCCTGACTTAACATTACTCAAAGCGCGTGGCTGAGCGATGCGAGCAGTGTATTGAATAATCAATTCTCCTTGAATTTAAAATAAATACAGAAAAAGCTTGATGGTCGCGGGTAGGTTAGCTATAATTCGGGCCTTCAAAAAGGCGTTGCGCCCGTAGCTCAGCTGGATAGAGTACTTGGCTACGAACCAAGGGGTCGGGCGTTCGAATCGCTCCGGGCGCACCAAATTTT
>JBAXHE010000072.1:0-15627 GCA_037139055.1 Betaproteobacteria bacterium
GCTCGTTGCGGGCGCATTGCCGTGTTGCGCCCCGAAGGAAGTACCCTTGGGGTGCGGCCAATTCGTGGAGAATGACTACACTTCATTGGCCGCGCCTTGCACTGCATCTCGCAACGAACCGGCGCAACCAACGATACCTACCGAAATAGGCTCTTAGCCCGGGCTCAGCGCGGAAGTTGCTCGTGCTCTTCCACCACCCGCACCGCTTCGCCTTCGATGATGTCGCCCGTGGCTTCTGGGGTCGCCTGCTGTTGCGCGTAACCCGGCGACTTTTCAGCTTGCTCGGCTTGTGCCTCCATTTGCGCGCGTATCTGGGCGCGGATAGCGCGGGTCTTCCACCAGAAATACACTCCAAGAACCAGCCCGGCCACGGCCACGACGGCAAAGAACACCAGCGAGAACATCAAGGCCGCGCCGAGCAGCAGCGCCCCGAGAATCCACGTCAATGCTTTCGCCACCGGTCCCTTGGGTGGCTGTCCCGCCGGATTAAAGTTGATATTCATCATCGCCTCCGGCTCCGGCCATCGCCATATCCACCGCTTTTTTAGTCAGTTGTGAAGCAAACAGCTCAATAAAATCGTACTCGTACTGCCGCATATATGTTCCCCGGCGCAAGCCAATGCGCGTGGTATTTGACCCGAACAGGTGCACCGCATCGATCGCCTTCAACCCGGTATCGCGCGCCGGGTCGTAGGCCATGCTGGCAATAATTCCCAACCCGAGCCCCAGACTCACATAGGTTTTGATCACGTCGGCGTCAATCGCCGCAAGGATGACGTTGGGCGTCAGATGGGCCCGTTCGAACGCCTGGTTGATCCGGGTGCGCCCGGTAAAAGCCGGATCGTAAGTAATCAACGGCCATTTGGCCAGCGCCGCCAGTGAAATCGACTTCTCCGCCAGGATCGGATGCCCTTCCGGGGCCACCACACTGTGCCCCCACTGGTAGCACGGCAGCATCACCAGCTGCGGGAACTGTTCGAGCGCTTCGGTCGCGATGGCGATATCGGCCTCGCCTTTCACTGTCCATTCGGCGATCTGCGGCGGGCTGCCCTGATGCATCGACAGGCGCACGTTCGGATGACGCTCGACAAAGGCCTTGACCACCCCGGGCAAGGCGTAGCGGGCCTGGGTATGCGTCGTCGCGATGACCAGGCTGCCGGTATCACCACCGGCGAACTCTTCACCGACACGTTTGATGTTTTTGGCGTCTTGCATGATGCGCTCGGCGATCTCGAGCACGCGCTTTCCCGGTTCGGTAATCGCTGTCAGACGCTTGCCACTGCGCTCAAAAACAATGACGCCGAGTTCATCCTCAAGCAGTTTGATCTGCTTGGAAACGCCGGGTTGTGAGGTATAGAGCGCTTCGGCGGCTTCGGAAACATTGAGGCCGCAGCGCGCCACCTCAACGAGATATCGGAGTTGCTGGAGTTTCATTTGAGCTCGTAATAACCAATAGTTATAGCAATCTAACCTAATATTCTTTTCCGATCAATACGTCGGCTGTTAGGATTCGTCCCAGAGTAAGTGTTGCCCCAGCAAACCCATAGGAAATGACCATGTACCGCTACGACAGCATCGACCAGCAGCTCATTAACGAACGCGTGGAGCAGTATCGCGGCCAGATTGAACGCAACCTGGCCGGCACGCTGTCGGACGACGAACTTCGCCCCCTGCGCCTGCAAAACGGTCTTTACATCCAGCGCCATGGCCCGATGCTGCGTATCGCCATTCCTTACGGTCAGCTTTCGGCAACGCAGCTGCGCAAGCTGGCCGATATATCGCGCCGCTACGACCGTAGCGTCGGCCACTTCACGACGCGCCAGAATCTGCAGCTCAACTGGCCGAAATTCGAGGAAACGCCAGAAATTCTCGGTGAACTGGCGACGGTTGAAATGCACGCCGTGCAGACTTCCGGCAACTGCATCCGCAACATCACCACCGACCCATTTGCCGGCATTGCCCCCGACGAACTGACCGATCCGCGCCCCTACTGCGAAATACTGCGCCAGTGGTCGACCTTTCACCCGGAGTTCGCCTTCCTGCCGCGCAAATTCAAGATCGCCGTCAATGCGGCGGCTGAAGATCGTGCCGTCATCCGCTCCCATGACGTCGGACTGGAAATCATCAAAAACGACGCGGGCGAAATTGGCGTCCGCGTCTTTGCTGGCGGAGGGCTGGGCCGCACGCCGATCATCGGCAAGGTCGTGCGCGAGTTCCTGCCGCGCCAGCACCTGCTCTCCTACCTCGACGCCCTGCTGCGCGTCTATAACCGCTACGGTCGCCGTGACAATCTGTACAAGGCACGGATCAAGATTCTCGTCGCTGCGCTGGGTGCTGAGGAATTCGCCCGCCAGGTCGAGGAAGAATGGTCACATCTGAAAGACGGCCCGACGACGCTAACCGACGAAGAGTTCAAGCGTATTGCCGCGCATTTTGCACCACCGGCCTACGAATCACTGCCGACGGATGACGCAGCCCTCCAGCACTCACTGAGCAATGACAAGGCTTTTGCCGCCTGGGCCAAGCGTTCGGTCCGTGCACACAAGGTTCCGGGCTACGCCGCTGTAACGCTGTCGCTCAAGGCCCCGGGACTGGCACCCGGCGACATCACCGACGGGCAAATGGACGCTGTCGCCGACCTCGCCGACCGCTACAGCTTTGGCGAACTGCGCGTGGCGCACGAACAGAACGTGGTGCTCGCCGACGTGCGCCAAATTGACCTCTTCGACCTCTGGCAAGCCGCCCGCGCCAACGGCCTGGCGACGCCGAACATCGGCCTGCTGACCGACATGATCTGCTGCCCCGGCGGCGATCTGTGCGCACTGGCCAACGCCCGCTCGGTGCCGATAGCTGACGCCATCAACACGAAGTTCGACGATCTCGACTATCTCCACGACATCGGCGATCTGTCGCTGAACATCTCGGGCTGCATGAATTCCTGCGGCCACCACCACGTGGCCAATATCGGCGTTCTCGGCATCGACAAGAACAACCAGGAGTGGTACCAGATCACCCTCGGCGGACAGCAGGGCAATGCCACGACGCTGGGCAAGGTGATCGGCCCGTCATTCACCGCCGAAGAGGTTCCGCAGGTGGTCGAAGCGCTGGTTAACGTCTATGTCGAGCAACGCACTCCGAGCGAGCGTTTTATCGACACCTACCACCGGATCGGACTTGATCCCTTCAAAGCCCGCGCCTATCAGGGCCGCGACCGCCGCAAGCCGGCGAGTAACGTCATTTCAGAGGAAACCGCTCATGCCTAAGATCATCAAGAACGGCGTCATCGTCGACGACGCCTGGCAGGTCCTGACCCTGACCGAAGGACAAGCCCCGGAAACGGTCGAGCTGCCTGACGCGCCGACCCTGCTCCCGCTGGCCGTCTGGCAAGCGCGCAAGGACGCCATCCTGGCACGCAAGACCGCGTTCGGCATCTGGCTCGAGAGCAGCGAAGGCCCGGAATCTATCGCCGGCGACCTCGATCAGCTGACGCTGATCGGCGTGAATTTCCCCAAATTCACCGACGGTCGCGGCTATTCCACCGCCCGCCTGCTGCGCGAACGCTACGGCTATCGCGGCGAAATCCGCGCCATCGGCGACGTACTGCACGACCAGCTGTTCCTCCTGCGGCGTTGCGGATTTGACGCCTTTGCCGTGCGTGCCGACAAGGACATTCACGCGGCGCTCGCCGGCCTGCAGGACTTCAGCGATTCCTATCAAGCCGCCGTCGATCAACCGCAGCCGCTGTTTCAGCGCCGTGCGACACGGGCGGCGTAAATGACTATCCGGGTCAATCTGAACGACACCCAGCTGATCGAATCGGTCAGTCGCAAGGTCGAGCAGGCAAAAATTCTCTTGCGCCGAATTGCCGATGATTATTCTCCGGCGGTTTTCGCCAGCAGCCTCGGCGCCGAAGACATGGTGCTGACCGACCTGATCTGCGGCGGCAAGCTGGGCATCGACGTCTTTTCGCTGGATACCGGCCGCCTGCCGCTGGAAACCTACGACCTGATCGCCGAAGTCAAAAGGCACTACGGCCTCAAGCTCAAGCTGTATTTCCCGCACAACGAGCGCGTCGAAGCCTTTGTTCAGAAAAACGGCATCAACGCCTTTTATGACTCGGTTGAGTTACGCAAAGCCTGCTGCTTCATCCGCAAGGTCGAACCCTTGCGTCGTGCGCTTGACGGCAAGAAAGCCTGGATTACCGGCCTGCGCGCCGAACAGTCGCCAACGCGTGAAGGTCTGAGCATTCAGACGTTTGATCAGGACAATAGGCTGGAGAAGTTCAACCCACTGGCCGACTGGAGCGAAAAGGAAGTCTGGGCCTATATCAAGCTTAACCAAGTGCCGTACAACGCCCTGCACGACAAGTTTTACCCGAGCATCGGCTGTGCCCCCTGCACCCGCGCCGTCACCCCCGGCGAAGACCCACGCTCCGGACGCTGGTGGTGGGAAAGTCCCGCCAGCAAGGAGTGTGGCCTTCATGTGAAGGCCACATCCGGCGGGACTTCGTCGCAGGCTAACCTGAGCGAAGCGAAGGTTAAGGTGCCGCAGGCACCGGCCGCAGACAAAACCGAATCAAAAGAATGTGGATTGCATGTTCAAAAAGCTTGAATCCAAAAACGAAATTAACCACGAAGAGCACGGAGGACACGAAGAAAAGGCAATCATGTGAATTTCTTGGGCACTCCCTGCGGGCGAACTCCAAACAAACGCAGTCCATTGTTTTTTCTCCGTCCCACGGGGATTGGCTTCGCGGCATGCTCTTCGTGAACTCCGTGGTTAACTGTTCTTTCCAAATAAATGATGACAACACTCACAAAACACACCCTCTCCCACCTCGACTGGCTCGAATCCGAGGCCATTCATATCATGCGGGAGGTCGCTGGCCAGTGTTCCAACCCGGTTCTGCTGTTCTCCGGCGGCAAGGATTCGATCTGCCTGCTGCGCGTCGCCGAAAAGGCTTTCCGCCCGGGCAAGTTCCCCTTCCCGCTGATGCACATCGACACCGGCCACAACTACAAGGAAGTCACCGACTTCCGCGACCAGCGTGCTGCCGAACTCGGCGAACGCCTGATCGTGCGCTCGGTCGAAGATTCGATGGCTCGCGGCACGGTGGTGCTTAAATCGGCCGACGAATCGCGCAACAAGCACCAGTCGGTGACCTTGCTCGAAGCGATTGAGGAATTCGGCTTTGACGCCTGTATCGGCGGTGCGCGCCGTGACGAGGAAAAAGCCCGGGCCAAGGAACGCATCTTTTCCTTCCGCGACGAATTCGGCCAGTGGGACCCGAAGAACCAGCGCCCCGAGCTATGGGACCTGTACAACGCCCGCAGCTTCAAGGGTGAGAATATTCGCGTTTTTCCGATCTCGAACTGGACCGAATTCGACGTCTGGCAATATATCGAGCGCGAGAAGCTCGAACTGCCGTCGATCTACTTCGCCCACACCCGGCCAATCGTGCGCCGCAACGGCGGCATGCTGCCGGTCACTGAGGTCACTCCGGCGCGTCCCGACGAAACCATCGAGCAGGTGCAGGTGCGCTTCCGCACTGTTGGTGACATCACCTGTACCGCGCCGGTCGAGTCCGATGCCGACACCCTGGCCAAGATCATTGCCGAAACGGCGACCACCACCATCACCGAACGCGGAGCGACGCGTCTGGACGATCAGACGTCGGACGCTTCCATGGAACAACGCAAGAAAGAGGGTTACTTCTGATGTCCGCTATTGAAAACATTCCCGCTCTCCCCGATCTTCCAGACTCCGGCCTGCTGCGCTTCCTCACCTGCGGCAGCGTCGACGACGGCAAGAGTACGCTGATTGGCCGTCTGCTCTACGACACCAAGACCATCCTCGCCGACACCCTGCACGCCATCGAGCGCACCTCGAAAAAGCGCGGCATGGAGGTCATGGATCTCTCGTTGCTCACCGATGGTCTGCAGGCCGAACGCGAACAGGGCATTACCATCGACGTCGCCTACCGTTACTGCACCACCGGCACGCGCAAGTACATCATCGCCGACGCTCCGGGGCACGAGCAATACACGCGCAACATGGTCACCGCCGCGTCGACCGCCGACCTGGCGATCATCCTGATCGACGCGCGCAAAGGTGTTCTGGCGCAGACGCGCCGGCACTCCTACCTCACGCATCTGGTGAATATTCCGCACCTCGTCGTCGCCATCAACAAGATGGATCTCGTCGACTACTCGCAGGAGGTGTTTAACCGCATCATGGCCGACTATCTCGACTTCGCCGCCAAGCTGGGTATCGAGGATGTGCGTTTCATTCCGCTGTCGGCGCTCAATGGCGACATGGTCGTTGACCGCGGAGAGAAACTCAACTGGTACCGGGGACCGACGCTGATCGAACTGCTAGAAACGGCTACCGCCGCGCACGTCAATCACGATGAGCCTTTCCGCTTCCCGGTGCAGTATGTCTGCCGCCCACAGGATTCGGCAAACCCTGAGCTGCATGACTACCGTGGTTTCATGGGGCGTATCGAATCGGGCAACATCAGTATCGGTGACCTCGTGACCGTGCTTCCGGCCGGACGTGAAACCCGCGTCAAGGACATTCAGGTAATGGCCGAAACCCGGCCGACGGCGTTTGCCGAGCAATCCGTCACCCTCCTTCTCGACGATGAAATCGACATCTCGCGTGGCGACATGATTGTGAAGACCGGCGAGCTGCCGAACGTCACCAAGCAGATCGACGCCATGCTCTGCTGGCTCTCCGAAGCACCGCTCGACCCGCGCCGCAAATACCTGATCCGCCACACCACGCGCGACAGCAAAGCCATGCTCGCCGGCATCGAATTTCGTATGGACATCAACGCCATCGAGCATCAGGCCGCCGACCAACTGGCGATGAACGACATCGCCAAGGTCAGCCTCAAGCTCGCCCAGCCGATCTTCGCCGACCCCTACGCCAGCAACCGCGGCACCGGCGCCTTCATTGTCATTGACGAGTCAAGCAACAACACCGTCGGTGCGGGGATGATTCTCTGATCTCTGAACTGATTCGCAAAAAGCAAGCGCCCGGCAAACCCGGCGCTTGCTTAATTTCTAGCAGAAACCCTACAAACCGGCTTATCTCACCAGAACAGTAGCGATCTCGGCGAAAGTCTGAGCCACTTCTTCGATGGGAATCGGGACGCCAAGCTGCCGTGCGATCTGGGTTGCCGAAAAGATACCACGTACGAATTGCCCACCAAGCGTCGGGTCAGTTTCGATTACCAGTGCATGCTGTCGGCCACTTTGCTTAAGTGTCTCGATGATAGAGCCCACATTGGCATGTAATACCGTATCGATATCGAGAACATCAATCTCCTGCCTTGGCACCATCAGATCACTCACGATCAAGTCCTCAAACCGGGCGCCTCGCCGATCACGTAGCAGATTGACCGGCTTTTCTCCCATCGCGTCACGTGCCGAGATCAATCCTTCAACAACACCGCTGGAATTGGCCACCAGCAGCAATCGAACACGACGTGCAATCATGACCTTAGTCGCGGTGGGAATGCTCTCTTTGGAGGAAACCGTGGCGGCAACGACTTTCCGCAGATCGGTCATAACATCTAGGGCCGGCGAATCTATATTGATCGGTTTTGGCGCAGGGGCATCTACAGGAAGCCAAACAACCCCCTCCTTCATTTTGCTCATGGGCAGCGGCCTATACATATTTTCTCCTTAGGTTTCTTCGGGTACTGTCGGCGCCCCTGAATCCTGGCAAGCACCAGCATTTGGAATGAGTCGGCAGATATGCCTCATCATCAAACTCATAGACAACTGAGTCAAAAAACAGGTTCCCCACACAGGACACCAGAGTTACTTGCACAAGAACGAAAGCTAAGCGATCATCCCACCGGAACTGCGCATAAGCTCCGCTGTCCAGTTCCTTTGAATACGCTCCCCACCACCGAAGGAATATTCCTATGAAGATGAAATTACTCAGTTCTCTGGCCCTTGCCGTGACGCTCGCCGGTTGCGCGTCAACCGCTCAGGTGAACCCATCCAACGGACAAGAAGCTGCGCGCAGCGAAACGTGCAAGCCGACGTCTGAACAGGAAATCGCTTCCCTCTTTGACCGCTGGAATGCCTCGCTGCAAACAGGCGATTCGCATAAAGTGGTGGCCAACTATGCCGCCAAGTCGATCCTGCTGCCAACGGTTTCCAACAAGCCGCGACTGACCGCTGAAGAGAAGGACGACTACTTCCATCATTTTCTGGAAAACAAACCTTCGGGCAAGATCGATCTGCGCTTCATTGAACTCGGCTGCAACACAGCGTTTGACGCCGGCCTGTACACCTTTACCTTTGCTAAGACCGGCGCATCGGTCAGCGGACGTTATAGCTACACCTACCGCTGGAATGGTTCCGAGTGGCTGATCACCAGCCATCACTCTTCGGCCATGCCAGAGAAAAAATAATACCGAGGTACCTGCCTTGTTCCAGCGGCCTGCCTTCGGCAGCCGCTGAACAACCACCCGCACCCAGTGGAGACTCTGATGTTGTATTTTGCCAAGACATTCCTTCAATCCCTCTTCGCAATGGTTTTATTGTTTTCTACAGTGACTGGAGCACATGCTGAAACGGTCAGCACTTCCGAGGCACTAAGCACGGCAGAAAAATGGGCAACGGTGGTGGGACAAGCGGATATAGCAGGACTAAACGAACTGCTGCTCAACGACTATATTCACGTTCATGCTACTGCGTTGGTTGAATCCAAGGCCAGGTTCATCGAAGCGCTGCAGAGCGGAGCGCGAAAGTACGATCCGATCACGATTGAGGAAGCCAATGCCCGTCTCTTTGGCGAATCTGCCGTTGTCACCGGAAAATTTGTTCTGAAGGCGACGACCCGCGACCGCGTCATTGAAGGCATCAATCGATTTGTGATATTGGTCATCAGCACTCCCGGCGGCTTGCGCGTGGCCCATTTTCAAGCCACCTCTATTCCGCAAGCTAAATAAGCAACAGCCCCTGCCACCTCTCATCATCACAACAGGCCTTCCATGACCCTAGAGCTTCCTGACACCGACACCTATTACATGGGAATCGCCTTTGCGGTTCGAGAGAAGGCCAATTGCACCGGAAACCGGGTCGGCGCGGTCATTGTTCGCGACAACCGGGTGATTTCAACCGGATACAACGGTGTCCCGGAGGGCATGCCCAATTGCCTGGATGGCGGCTGTCTGCGCTGCAAGAACCCGGACGGAAGATTCCCGAGCGGCACCGGCTACGATCTGTGCATTTGCGTCCACGCCGAGCAGAACGCCATTCTGTCCGCCGCCCGGTTTGGCATCGCGGTGGCCAACTCAACCCTGTACACGACGATGCAACCGTGCTTTGGCTGCGCCAAAGAGATCGCTCAAGCCAAGATCGAGCAAGTGGTTTACCTGCACCCGTGGATTCCCACCGATGCCGATCCGGCGATGGACCGGGACAAAAAGGCCGAGTACGAGAGAATCATGGCCAGAATCAAAGTCAAACAAATGAAAATGGACGACCCGCGGGCAGAGTGGGCAGTGACCACCCTGCGCAAAAAAACCTGAACAGTATCGACCACAACAACTCGAGGCTTCCCCAATGATCACGGCCATAGTCGAATTCAAGCTCCCCCAAGCTATCTCGATAGATCAAGCACGGGAAACCTTCCTCAGCACCGCGCCGAAGTACAAAGGCATAGCGGGACTGATCCGCAAGTACTATTTTCTCTCGCCCGACGGAACGAAAGCCGGAGGCATCTATCTCTGGATGTCGCGTGAGGCCGCCGATCGCATCTACACGGAAGAATGGAAAGCCTTTGTTCGCGGCAAGTATGGCACCGACCCTGTGCTTACTTTCCTTGAGTGCCCGGTCGTGGTTGATAACCTCTCCGACGAAATCATTTCCGACTGAGCCAACACCACCCCTTAATCCCTGACGCTGACCACCAGCCCACAAGAACTCATCTCAACAGGACGTATCATGCCCCTCACTTCCTACCTCGGCATCCGCCCGGTGATCGCCGAAGAAACCTACATTCACGCCTCCGCCGAAGTGATCGGTGACGTCAGCGTCGGCAAGAACTGCTCGATCTGGTGCAATGCTGTTGTCCGCGGCGATGTGAACCGCATCAGCATTGGCGAAGGAAGCAATATCCAGGATTTCGCAATGTGCCATGTCACGCACAAGAATGCCTCCAATCCGCAAGGGTATCCTCTGATCATCGGCAAGCACGTCACCATCGCTCACGCCGTAGTCCTTCACGGATGCACGATTGAAGACGAATGCCTGATCGGCATCGGCTCGATCGTCATGGACAACGCAGTGGTCGAAAAAAACGTCATGGTCGGCGCCGGCAGCCTGGTTCCTCCGGGAAAGCGCCTGGAGAGTGGTCATCTCTACGTTGGCCGGCCAGCCGCCAAGGTGCGTGCGCTCAGCGCGGAAGAGATTGCGCATCTCAAATACTCGGCAGAGCACTACATCCGCGTCAAGAATAACTACATCGCCGAAATGCAGAATGGTCTGGCTGAGTAACCCAGCAGAAAGCCATGAACGCTGATCCCTGGCTGCAGCGCTGGCTCCCGTTGGTTGCTGAACGCGGGTCAGGCCATCCCGTTCTCGAACTGGGCTGCGGGAACGGTGAAGACACGGCCACTCTCATCGAGATTGGTATGGACGTAATCGCGCTCGATGTTTGTGAACACGCCATTGCCAGCGCAAGAATCCGTTCGCCAGCAGCACGATTCTTCTGCCGCGATCTGCGTGAACCCTTCCCGCTTGCGTCTGACAGCACGGGCGTGATTCTCGCCAGCCTGTCATTGCATTATTTTCCGTGGCAGGAAACCGAAGCTCTGCTGCGGCGCATTCACGACACCTTGCGCCCGGCCGGATTGCTGCTTTGTCGATTGAACTCAACGAACGACCATCACTATGGCGCGTCGGGCCATCCGCAAATCGAGGAAAACTACTACAGCGTTGATGGAGAACCCAAGCGCTTCTTCGACCAAACGGCCGTTGAGCGCTTGTTCAGGCTGGGCTGGAACGCTCTCGGTAGAGAAGAAAAATGCACCGACAAGTACAAGAAACCCAAATCGCTTTGGGAAATCGTTCTTGAGAAGATACCCGTTGATTCTTCATCAACATTCGCCTGAGGACAAAGCACATGTCTTCCATCTTCAAATTTGCAACGCTCTGGAAAATTCTGCTGGCATGGCTCGTCATGCTGCTGGTCTCGATCGCCAATGGGGCAATTCGTGACTTCAGCTATGGCCAGCAGATCAGCGAACTGGCTGCTCACCAGATCTCGACGGCCAGCGGAATCGTCCTGCTCGGCATGGTCATTGCGGGGTATTGCCGACTCACCCCGCCCTCTTCCGCCGCTGAGGCGATTTCCCTCGGCCTGTTCTGGGTAGGGCTGACACTGGCTTTTGAGTTCCTGTTCTTTCACTACGTCGGAGGCCATTCCTGGTCGGCCCTGCTGGCCAACTATAATGTGCTCGAAGGTCGTGTCTGGGTTTTGCTGCTGGCCTGGATCGCAGTCGCACCCAGCGTATTCTTCAGCTATTCGACACGTCGTCACAAACAAAAGGATTCACCATGAGCGCCAAAATCACCATCGCCATCGACAACTGCGTACCGACCCATGCTGCAGCGCCGTTTCTCGGCGAGCATGGGTTATCGATGCTGCTGGAGATTCAGGGGTCGCGCATTCTGATCGATTGCGGTCAATCCTCAGCCGTTATCAACAATCTGGGGCTGCTGGGAATCGCGCCCAGTTCTCTAAACATGATTGCCATCAGTCATGGCCACTACGACCACACCGGCGGCCTCTACCATGTACTGAACCATGCTAGAAAGACCCTGCCGGTACTTATCCATGAGAATGCGTTTGCCTCGCGTTTCGCCGTCAGCCAGGGCAAACGTCGATTTGCCGGGATTCCCTACCAGAAAGAGCAGTTATCGGCACTAGGGGCCGACTGGCAGCTGATCCGGGAGCCGCAGGAAATCCTGCCCAGCCTGTGGATCAGCGGTGCGGTGCCGAGAACCACGTCTTTTGAGACCGGTGATGCCCGTCTGGTAGTCACCGACCCGAACTCGGGCTGCGATTGTCAAGACGAGATCAGCGACGACATGGCCCTGTTTTATAAAAGCGAGAAGGGGCTGGTAGTCATCAGTGGCTGCACGCACTCCGGACTAGTCAACATGGTCAGGCACGGACTCGCCGTCACCGGGGCTGAGCGCCTGCACGGCTGGATCGGCGGGACGCATCTGGGGCCGGTGGCCAAAACGCAGCAGGAACAGACGATTGCCGAATTGCAGGCTTTCCAGCCGGATTTTGTCGCCGCCAATCATTGCACCGGATTTCTGATGATGGCCCGCTTGCAGCAGGCCTTCGGCGAACGCTTCATTCCGGCGTTTGTGAGTACCGTCATCGAGTTCTAGTAGTCCACCACGTAAAGGCAAAGATAAAACCCACCACCAAGACACAAAGAACACAAAGCCTCACCAAGGAAAACAATGCATTAACTTGGTGTTCCTTGGTGAACTTGGTGGCTTGGTGGTTCGCACTTTCTCGTTGACTGAGTTCTGGCACGAACCAATACCCCAGTCCGATCAATCGCCTTTCTGGTAAGTCCCCAACACCTGCGCCTCAGCGAGGATGTGCCCGTACATGGCGGCTTCCAGCTGCTTCTTGTTGGGCTCCTGCATATCTGGCAAGACCACATCCAGCGCATAAAGCTTGTGAAAATATCGATGCCGCCCGATCGGTGGGCACGGCCCGCCGTAGCCGACCCGCTTCCAGTCATTCGTCCCTTCAAGCGTCTTTTCCGGGAGGACCTGCACATCCTCGCGCAAGCCGGAACTATCGGCCGGCAGGTTGTACAGCAGCCAATGAACCCAAGTCATGCGCGGCGCAGCCGGATCAGGCGCATCGGGGTCATCAACGATCAGCACCAGACTCTTCGTGCCACCCGGAATACCGCTCCAGGCCAGCGGAGGAGAAAGATCATCCCCTTCGCAGGTATAGCGTTTCGGAATTTTGCCGTTGTGTTCAAATTCACTCGAACTGATGATCATTGCCATGTTTCACTCCGATCAAAAACGATGAAATACTCCGCTCGCTCAAGCCTGGTTTCCAAGCATCCTGACTTCGTGCTGCGGGAAGGGAATGTCGATGCCCTTGGCTCGGAAGGTCTCCAGTACCGCCTGATTGATCTCGGCTGCTGCGTCCACATAATCCGGGACGCTGACCCAGGGGTTGATGTTGATGGCCACACTGAAATCGGACAGATGCTTGACCCCGAAAACCGGTGCCGGATCTTGCAACACCCGGGAATTGGCCCGCAGGATTTCTCCGACAATCTGTAGCGCGACACTGACATCCGTCGTGTAGGAAACGCCCACCGCAAGGTCAAGCTGGCGAATCCGGCCATAGTTGTGCAGAATCTCGCCGACGATCTTGCGATTCGGGATCAGCACTTTCGAGCGGTCGGTATGGCCGAGCGTGGTGCTGAACAGGCTGATGTCGAGAACCTCGCCCTCTTCATGGGCAATGGAAATGTAATCTCCAACATGGAAGGGTTGCGTAAAGATGATGGTGAAGCCAGCCGCCACGTTACCCAAAATACCTTGCATGGCCAGAGCGACACCGGCACCGGCCACACCCAGACCGGCAATCAGGGGCAATAGCTCGACCCCCAGATTCTGTAAAGCCATGATACCGAACAGACCGATCACCAGCAAATGCACTCCGCGAACCAGCAGGGCGCGTACCGGCGGTTCGAACTTCAGACGAATGAGCATTTTTTGCAGCATACCTGCCATCCAACGCCCGACGTAGTAGCCCGCGACCAGAATCAGAAGCGCAACCAGCAGTTTCGGCCCAAATTTGACCGCCATATCAATAGCCGAGGCTTTGATATGATCCAGTGCTTTCAGCTCATTCATGAAACGCCCTTTCTCTAAGATAATACTGAACACCCTGATGCCAATGTTATAGCATCATGCTCGCAATTTCACTCACCATGCATACTTATAAGCCGTAAAACGACAGTGCCTTTTGAACTCATATTCCTTTGCTCAAACGCAATAACTCGGTCAGTTCCATCCCTTGCATCAAAACGATCTTGTTATCTTTGGCGTAATCATAGGCATTGTCTGTAATCCCCTTGATACAGATATAACGAACCTCGCGAGCTTCCTTTGTATCGCGCTCATTTACCAACTCGCGCAGAGGTTCCAGGCCATGGCTTGCCGCTTTCCAGCGTCGGCCACAGACTAGAACGGTTCGCCCGGCCTTGGTCAACTCAAAGTCTGCGGCACCGCTGGTTCGCACCACCACATAGCCTTCCCGCTGAAAGCCCTGTTCCAACAAATCAGAAAACTCTCTCCAGGGCATGGCCATGACTGCGTCCATTGTGCGTGCAATGCGCGCAGACCCCGGCTTATGGCGCTGATTCCAGGCCGCAATAACCGCGATGATGAAGAAGGGAAAGGACAAGGAGGTGACAATAATCGTGAATTTATCAGAGACAATGAATTGCCCGGCCAGCGCAATCGCTGTAGCAAGAAGGATACTGATCCACCACGGCGAGCGCATCAGAACGGCAAATATCGATTTTTCAGCTATTTTTAAACGCACGAACAACCCCCGGGAAGAAACATAACAAAGCAAGACAAGTCGCCCGACGGGCGAATCCGACATTATCCACGCATTTCTCGGAGCGTTAAAGTGCGCCACTGACTTATTCCATCCTGTAGCCATGACTATATCTCTCTCGAGAAGTAAATATTGAGCAGCCCCCCAACCATTCCTATCTTTCAGAAACTTCTTGGGCAATGAACTTGAGCGAATTGGCCTAGTCAGAACACTTACAAAGGCCTTTAAGAATCCATGCGAATATCTTTTTATCGTATAGAATGAATCCGTGATGTACCGTAGTTTTGTGTGTTTATCTTGTTATTGACGTGATTCGAAGTCGCGACCGATGAGGAGGAGACTCAATGAACGTAACACGGCGACAATTCTTCAGAGTATGTACGGCAGGACTGGGGGGGTCATCCATCGCCATGATGGGATTTTCACCCACAGCCGCGCTGGCGGAAGTGCGAGCCTTCAAGCTCGCCCGCGCCACCGAAACCCGTAATACCTGCCCCTACTGCTCGGTATCCTGCGGTGTTCTGATCTACACGACCGGCGACCGGTCGAAAAACGCTCACGCCGAAATCATCCATATCGAAGGCGACCCGGATAATCCCGTGAATCGCGGAACGCTGTGCCCGAAGGGTGCCGGTCTGCGCGACATGATCCAGAGCCAGAATCGCCTGAAGTGGCCGGAGGTGCGCGAAGCCGGTTCCAGTGAATGGAAGAAGATTTCCTGGAACGACGCCATCGAGCGCATTACCAAACACATGAAGAGTGATCGCGATGCCAATTTCGTGGCTCAGAACAAGGATGGCCTGACGGTCAACCGCTGGCCCAGCACCGCTTTCCTGGCTTCATCAGCCGCTCCCAACGAGGCCGGCTACCTGACCGTGAAGACGATTCGCGCGTTGGGGATGACCTCGATCGATACTCAGGCGCGCATTTGACACGCTCCCACGGTGGCCAGTCTGGCTCCGAGTTTTGGGCGTGGTTCGA
>JBAXHE010000073.1:0-14906 GCA_037139055.1 Betaproteobacteria bacterium
CGTGAGACCAGGGAAAATCCGCTCCACATCAACAGGGTGGCAATGGCCGCCAGATAGCCGCGCAGCAGGTGTTTGTTTTCAGACAACAGTAACTCTCGCTATCAGGGTTTTGGCAGTTTCTGGAATAAGCCGCGCAGGGTGCTTTGCAGGTCGGCGGGGAGCAGGATCATCTTGGCGTTGGGCGACTCGGCCAGTTTGGTCATGCTGCTGATGTATTTCTCGCCGAGCAGGTAGAGCATCGGCAGTTCGTTTTCGCCAAAGGCGCCGGTGACCTTGGTGATCGCCTGCGACGAGGCGTCGGCCAGCATGATCTGCGCTTCGGCGTCACGCTTGGCCGATTCCAAACGGGCTTCGGCGGTCAGGATCATCGACTGTTTTTCACCTTCGGCACGAGTGACCATGGCCTTGCGTTCGCGCTCGGCGGCGGCCTGTAGTTCCATCGCTCGCTGCATCGACTGTGAAGGCTTGATATCCTGAATCTCGACCGATTTGACGGTCAGGCCCCAGTCCATAGCTTCATCGGCGACGCCAGCCTTCAGGCGGGCCTTGATCATGTCGCGCTGCGACAGCGCGTGATCGAGTTCCATCTCGCCGACAATCGAACGCAGGGTGGTCATGATCATGTTGCGGATGGCTTCGGAATAGTTCTGCACACCATAAACGGCTTTCACCGGATCGGTGATCTTGATGAAGGCGATGGCGTTGACCACGATCACGGCGTTGTCACGGGTGATCACTTCCTGCTCCTGCACGTCGAGGATGATGTCCTTGGTGGTGAGCTTGTAGGAGATGGTGTCAATGTACGGGATGATGAAGCGCAGGCCGGGAATCAGCGTTTCGCGGTACTTTCCGAGGCGCTGTACGATCCATTCCTCGCCCTGAGGGATGATGCGCACCCCTTTGGCAATGGTCACAATGACAAAGGCGAGAAATACGACTGAGGTGATGGTCATACCGATCATTTTGCTTCCTCCACTTTGATGAAACTGCCTTCAACGGCGACGATGCGGACGCGAGTGCCGGCCTTGATCGGGGTGCCTGCGTAACAGTCCCAGCTATCGGAACCGAGTACCGGCTTTTGGAAGCGCACCTGGCCACGTGTTTCCGGGCTGAGGTCGCTGACTAGAACACCGACTTCGCCGGTGACATGCGCCGCAGACGTGCCGACGGCGGTGACCGTGCGCGGCTTGAGATAGCGGAACCAGAAAATCACCAGGGCGGTGGATAACCCGGCCCACAGCAGCATTTGCGTAGCTATGCTGAGGGCTGGTGCGGCCAGCAGAACAAGGCCGACTGCCATGGCGCCAATGCCGAACCAGACGATGAAAAAGGCCGGAACGGCAAGTTCAGCCATGGCCAGACACAATCCGAGAACCATCCAGTGCCACCATTCGAACATTTTCAATCTCCCTGATTGCCCAAGGTGGAAGCATAGCGCAACATCGCTGCCGGGTGCATGCTCCATGACATGCTGATTAGGACTAACATAGCGCTAGTCTGAAAATCAGTATCGAGAGGGGATGACCTTGCTGCCGAAAGAAACTACGCCCAGCGCGATTGTGAAGTACCTTGACCAGTATGTGATCGGCCAGGAAGAGGCCAAAAAAATTCTTGCCGTTGCTGTTTATTCACACTATCGCAAGATTTCGACCGTGCAACTGAACAATGGTGCCATTGCCAAGAGCAATGTGTTGCTGATCGGCTCGTCGGGTACCGGCAAGACGCTGATGTGCGAGACGCTCTCAAGGATGCTCGGTGTGCCTTTTGTCACCGCGGATGCGACTTCACTGGCCCAGACCAAGTATGTCAATGAAGAAATTGAGGCCACCTTGCAGCGCCTGCTCGATCGTGCTGACGGGAGTGTCGAAAAGGCGCAGCTGGGCATTGTCTTCATCGATGAAATTGACAAGCTCAAGGCGACCAAAACCGAGGCGCGCGTGACTTCAGGTGAAAGCGTCCAGCACGCCTTGCTGAAGATCATGGAAGGCTCGCCGGTCAAGCTCAAGGACAACCGTTATATCGACTCGACCAATATCCTGTTCATCTGTGGCGGTGCTTTTGTCGGGCTGGAAAACATCATGGCCAAGACGCATGGCTTCGGCTTTATTTCGACCACCGGTGATGACAACCAGAATATCCTGGATCGTCTCAACAAGCGGGTGAAGCCGACCGATCTTTTCGAATTTGGCCTGATTCCTGAATTTACGGGTCGCCTGCCGATCATTGCCAACTTCCAGAACCTCAGTAAGGACATGCTGGTGCGGATCATGAGCGTGCCGAAAAACTCGATCTACCGGCAATACATGGAGATTTTCAGGGCCGAAGGCGTCGAACTCAGTATCGCGCCGAGGGTGTTCGAGCAGATCTCTGAAATCGCCATCGAATACAAAACCGGAGCGCGCAGTCTGCGCGGTATCTTCGAGGAGTTGATGACGCCGGTGCTTTACGTCGTGCCCGACAGTCCGGACATCTGTCGTGTCGAGATCACCTCGTTGTTTGAAGACCCGCGTCTGATCCGGCGGGTGTAGATGGCTGTCCGGGAGTTGGGCAGAGAAAGAAGAATCAGGTCTCGACGACGAAGCTCACCTGTTCAAAATCCAAGCCTTCATTAATCAGCTGCTTCAGTTTTACTCGCTGTACCGAGTCCGTATGGATCTCTATGAGGCGATTGGCGGAATACCATCCCTGTGGAATCACCAGCGTGGGGGCTTGGTTGATGGACGGCACCGCCGATAAAATGAAAGCCGGGCGGTTGGCTTCCTTTGGCCCGATTTCGTTGGTCAGTAGGCGTGCTGCAATCGCTTGGGGTATGCCGGGAAGCACGGCAACACCGGTAACCAGCGCCCCTTTTCGCTCTTGCATCAACCATGTTGTTTGGCCGAGAAAAACCTGCTTGCCATCGAGAGGGCAGAGTGCCAGCAACTGGCCGTGAGCAATTTTTTCCCCGTCAATGCCGCGCCTCAAGCGAAACCCGCTGGCTGACTGGTTAAGCACGGTCCATTGATCAGGTACGAAGTCAGGCAGCGCAGGTGATTCCTCATGTCGTGGCGCTTGTCTCGCGGTTTTTTTTCCGGGGGCGCTGCGATTTTTCTCAACTTGAGGGAACGGTTTTCCGGACAGGTAGTGATACGCAGCTTCTAAACCAATGCCCAGTTTGACCTCTCCGGAAGTGGTGCGGCGTATGTATTTACGTGGAGTCTCGGCCTGCGACCACGGGTGTGAGAGTTTCTGCAGCAGCCTTTTGCACTGTTGTGGCGAGAAACCGTCACCCAGGCCGAGTTCAGCGGGAGATATTTTCTGACGTAGTTGCTGGCGCAGGTGTTTTAAATGCTGGCTCAGACCAGACGATTCAAGGCGCCGTAGGTGTTTGATCTGCGCCGTGCCGGTGGTCGAACGCAGGCCGACGTTATGAGTAAGATCAACGGCGTATTTTGGCACCGCTTCGCCAGGCAATACAGAGTGCAGGCTAACCAGTGGCGACCAGATGTTGGCCCAGCGACGAACCAGATTCTGATCGCGCACAGACAAGCTGTAAGGGCTGGCCAGTTCGGAAAGCAGCAGGCGGAGGTAGGTGGATTGGCAAGTGATGCTCGCTTCGTGGTCGAGAACGTCCCGAATCGCCAGGGTCTCGACCCCCCGTTTCTCGGCACTGGCGTAATAGCCGTGAAGATCATGCCACAACTCCCGTGGCAACTCCCGGCAGCTACGGTGATGTTCGAACAATGCCATGCCGGTATAAAAGATACAGCGATGCAGAATCAAGGCGATTCGGGATGGTTGTGCGGGTTCCGGGGCCAAGGCGACGAGCTTCGCGCAGCACGCATAGGATCGTGCCATCTTTATCCAGATAATGATGACCTGCCGGAAACGATCTTCCTCGAGATCGACGAGGGGGAGTGGTTTATTGATAAAGCATCGGGCAAGTTCCTCTGTGACGAAACAGAGGATGTGGCTTAAATGCTCGAGAAGAATGAGATAGTCATCGACGCGCGGGGGCGCTTTCAGCAAACTGTCAAGGAAGGACTTAAGATAGGCGTACGCATCCTGTGGATTGCCCAGGGGGAGGCGCGAAATCGCATTCATTCCGGCTTGCAGATCCTGGATTTGCATCGGGATCTGAGAGGTCGCAGTACTCATTCTATTCAGGGTGCCTCTATTGGAGTCTGGAGATAATCCAGCAAAACCGGTTTGTATGCAAACGGCGATCCCTCTATCGATAGACTAGTACCGGAATTTTTGTGTGTGTCAGCACCTTGTGCGTTTCACTGCCGAGCAAGAGTGCGCTGATGCCGCGCCGACCGTGCGAGGACATGAAGATCAGATCGCAACCGCTGCGCGTGGCAGCTTCAATGATCGCCTCGTAGGGAATGTCGCTGGTAAGCGTCAGCTTGGCGCAGATCACCCCGGCGTCCTGGCACAGTTTTTCGACAAAACCAAGAATTTCCGCAGATTGCTCTTCGGCCATCTCGGCGAATTTCTCGGGAGTCATCGGATCGACCAGAGCGCCTTCGCCGTAGTAGGTGACCGGGTATTCTGGTTTGGCGTAAAACGCCGTAATACGCGCTCCAACCTCTTGGGCGAAAGTCACCGCCCGCCGTGTGGTTTCCTGAGAGAGTTGCGAACCATCTGTAGGAACCAGGATGTGCTTGAACATGACGACTCCTTTATTGTGTTTGTATTTTTACTATAGCCCGAAACAAACCGGAAGGACATCGGAATTATGAGTGTCTGATTTTGGAGTTGTCAATGAGCGAGGTTGTGTCGCTTAAACTGCTGAAGTTTGGTCATTCTTCCCGGTTTTGATCTTCGTCAATTTATACTTCCCGAGGCTACTGGATAATCGCTGCATCTGAATTGAAAGGCGTTTTATGAACACTATCCGTGAATTGATGTCCGATGATCATCGGGCCTGCGATGATTCTTTTGTTGCGGTTGAGAAAGCGGTCGGCGACCGCGCGTGGGATGTGGCGACTACCGCTTTTGCTCATTTCAGCCAAGCCATACTAAGTCATTTCGAAACCGAGGAGAGCGTCTTGTTCCCGGCATTTGAGGCACGAACGGGAATGCGCATGGGGCCGACTCAGGTCATGCGCGGCGAACATGCTCAGATGCGCGAACTGATCGAAGCGGCTGAAGCGGCGTTGCTGGCACGGGATGCCTCCGATTACTCAGGCTATGCCGAAACGCTGTTGATCATGATGCAGCAGCACAATATGAAGGAAGAGAATGTTCTGTATCCGATGTGCGATCAGCAACTGTCGGATCAGTTTGCTACGTTACTGAAGACCCTTGAAGATGGGTTGCATAAATAGGGAGTGAGTTGAACCATGACGCAGACACAGGCTGATCGGGTAATCGATGCGCGCCAGATGGAGCCGCCAGAGCCCTTTGTGCAGACCTTGGAGGCGCTTGACGTCATCCAGCCGGGTCAGAAGGTTCTGCTGCGGCTCGGCCGCGAGCCTTTTCCCCTGTACCGTGCTCTGGAACTCAATGGCTTTGAATGGCAGACCAAGCACCTGCCGGATGGTTCGGTTGAAGTGCTGATGTGGCACAAGCCGAAATCGGCGAGTGTAGATGTCTAGAGCCGTTCAGACATAATGCAGGCCCTTCTTTCGTATGATCAGTCGCCGCCGATCGCGGCGCCGTTCCGTTTCTTTCTGACCGCCCCCGTGTTTGGCATGCTGGCCGGCGTGCTCTTGCTGTGCAGTGGCGCTGATCTGTTGGCCTCGCGCTGGACCCCGGCAGCCCTTGCGCTGACGCATTTGATCACCGTCGGATTCATGCTCAATGTCATGCTCGGTGCCATGGTGCAGATTTTGCCCGTGGTGGCTGGCGCCAACATGGCTCGGCCCTTGCTGGTTTCGGCGGTGGTTCATATTGCCATTGCTTTCGGAACGCTGTTTCTGGTGATGGCTTTTCTGACATTTATTCCCTACTGGTTTGCCGTCGCTGCATTTTTCCTCGGTGTTGGGGTGGCAGTTTTCATTGGCGCGGCAGCGCATGCGCTGTATGGCATACCGCCGACCAGTCCGACGATCCGCGGATTGAAAATTGCGCTGTTCGGCCTGGCCGTAACCGTGGGCCTGGGTGTGCTACTGTCGCTGTCGTTTGGCTGGTCGCTCAATTTGCCGCTGCTGCAGCTGGCGGACATTCATCTGGGTTGGGGCTTTGTCGCCTGGGGGGTGATTCTGCTGGCCGCTGTAGCTTATGTGGTGGTGCCGATGTTTCAACTGACGCCGGCCTTTCCCGACTGGTTTGGTCGTGCTTTCTCGTTTTTGGCACTGGGGGCGGTCGTGGCGTGGACCTTGGCTGATTTTCTCCTGCCGGGCTTCATTTCATCGCTCGCCAGCGGGGTGATTGTCGCCGTGGCGGCACTCTTCGCCGGAATTACCCTGAGCGTCCAGCGACAGTCTAAACGCCCGCGCTTCGATGCGACTCAGCACCTGTGGCGGTTGGCCATGTGCAGTGCTTTGCTGGCCTGTGCCTTGTGGTTTCTGGGACTGGCCGCTCCAGTCGTCGGCGACTGGACAGGTTGGCCACTGCTGTGCGGGGTACTGGTGCTCTTTGGTGCTTTCATGTCGGTGATCATCGGCATGCTCTACAAGATTGTTCCCTTCCTGATCTGGCTGCACCTGCAGAATCAGGGGCAGGGACGAATGATGGCGCCGAACATGAAGAAAATCATCGGCGAACAGGCGATGGAGCGGCAGATGCTGGCCCATTTTGCCTCCTGTGCCTTGCTCCTGTTGGCGGTCTTCTGGCCGGAGTGGTTAGCCGCGCCGGCCGGGGTGGCGCTGATCGTCTCCCAGGGAGGGTTGATGTGGAACTTGCTGGCGGCGCTGTCGGTCTATCGTGGCCATCAGCGGAAAATCGCTGCCCTTTCTGCTGTACAACCCTCAGCGCCCAACTGATGCTCTATCCTGCCTTGAAACATCTGCATCTGACCTGTGTGGCCCTGAGTGGCCTCGGTTTTGCACTGCGCGGTTGGTGGATGATGACTGATTCTCCCCGACTGGCGCAGCGCTGGGTGCGCATTGTTCCGCATGGGGTGGATACCGTGCTGCTCGGCAGCGCCATCGCCATGACGGTGATCAGTTCTCAGTATCCGTTTGCACAGGGCTGGCTGACGGCCAAGGTCGTCGGGCTGGTGGCGTATGTGCTGTGCGGGACGATGGCGCTTAAGCGGGGAAAGACTAAAGCCATCCGCGTTGGGTTTTTTGTCGCGGCGCTATTGATCCTGGCCTGGATCGTATCGGTGGCGTTATCGCGCAGTCCCTTTGGAGTATTCGGATAATCCGCTCTGCATAGGGTAAACTGCCAGCATGAACTCCGTAACCGAAAACGTCATTTTTGATCCGCAGATCATCCGTCGCTTTGACATCAACGGTCCGCGCTACACGTCTTATCCGACGGCCGACCGTTTTGTCGATAATTTCAGTGCAGACATCTGCAAACACGAGTTGGGTCATCGTGGAGCGCAGCAAAAACTGTCGCTGTATTTCCATATCCCGTTCTGCAATACCATCTGCTACTACTGCGCCTGTAACAAGATCATCACCAAAGATCACGGGCGGTCAGCCAAGTATTTGCGCTATCTGGCCAAGGAGCTGGCCTTGCAGAGCAGTTATCTGGCCGACGGCGACAATGTCGTCGAACAGTTGCACTGGGGCGGAGGAACGCCGACCTTCCTGTCGCACGACGAAATGCGCCAGCTGATGGCCGCGACACGCAAGCATTTCCGCCTGATCGAGAACGGCGAGTATTCGATCGAAGTCGATCCGCGCAAGGTTGATCGCGCAACGGTCGAGTTGCTCGGTGAGCTGGGTTTCAATCGCATGAGTGTCGGAATCCAGGATTTTGACGAAAATGTTCAGCAGGCCATCAACCGTATTCAGAGCGAGCAGGAAACCTTTGCCGTGATTGACGCGGCGCGGGCCAACGGCTTCAAATCGGTCAGTGTAGACCTGATTTACGGCTTGCCCCGGCAGACGGTGAGCGGTTTCGACCGCACCCTGGATCGTGTCATTGCTGCCAGTCCGGAGCGCTTGTCGATTTACAACTACGCTCACCTGCCTAGTCTTTTCAAGCCGCAGCGGCGCATTCTTGAATCCGACATGCCGTCGGCGGACAGCCGCCTGCAGATCCTGGCGCTGGCCATCCGCAAGCTGACCGACGCCGGCTACGTCTTTATTGGTATGGATCACTTCGCCAAACCCGACGATGAGCTGGCCATCGCTCAGCGCGAAGGGCGACTGCATCGCAATTTTCAGGGCTATTCGACGCACTCGGATTGCGACATGCTCTCCTTTGGCATCTCGTCAATCAGCAAGGTCGGGCCGAGCTACTTCCAGAACGTGAAAACGCTCGACGAATACTACGATCTCCTCGATCAGAGTGCACTGCCGGTTTTTCGCGGCATTGAGCTGGATGCTGACGATATCCTGCGACGGGCGATCATCCAGTCGCTGATGTGCCACTTCGAGCTTTCATTTGCCGCGGTGGAAGCGGTACACGGTATTGCGTTCAGTTCTTATTTTGCCGCCGAACTGGAGGCGCTGCGCGAGATGGTCGACGCCGGTCTGGTTCAGATTGATGATCAGCGCATCGTGGTTTTGCCGGCCGGGCGCATGCTGGTCCGGGCGATATCCATGCTCTTCGACAAGCACTTGCAGGCCGATCGTGAAAGCAAACGCTACTCGAAGGTGATTTGACGGGTGGGTGCGTCACCCGTCTGGTGCAGAAATAGTCGCTTCGCTAGGTTAATCTATTATGCCGACAGCACCTGGTTGCGACCGGCTCGTTTGGCTTCGTACATCGCTGAATCAGCGCGACAGAAGAGATTGTCATAGGTTTCTCCGGGATGAAGTTGCGCTACGCCAAAACTGGCGGTAACGCGCAATCCTGAAGGTTCCAGTTCTTCAATGACTTCGCGCATTTTTTCGGCCTTGCTGGAAGCAAAAAAGTCATCGATGCCTGGCAGAACAATCATGAATTCTTCGCCCCCCATGCGCGCCACGATTCCGCCTTCACCCGCGTTTTCATGAAGTGCGGTAGCAATTGCGACCAAGACCGAGTCGCCCATGCTATGACCGTAGCTGTCATTGATGCGTTTGAAATGATCAATGTCCATGACGATGAGGCTTAACGGACTGCTTGCTTCAGCCGACTCGCGGATCAATACCTGTGTACGTTCGGAGACATAGTGGCGGTTGTAGGCTGAAGTCAGGCGATCGTGCATGGCCATGTCATAGAGTGCGCTGTGCTGCTCTTCAAGGTAATCGAGCGCCTGGCGAAGCTGTATGAGATTGCTCACGCGGACCTGGAATTCCTCCGGAACGACGGGCTTGAGCACAAAGTCATTGGCCCCGGAGCGGAGCATTTCGATCCGCCGAGGAATGTCGTCAAAGCTGGAAATGGCCAGAATAGGGAGTTTTCCTGCGCGTCCTTCCAGTCCCCGAATATCGCGGATGACGCCGAGGCCGGTTAACGTTCCTTCCAGCATGTAATCGACCAAGACTAGATCATACTTGTGCTGGGTCATCAGCTTGAGACACTCCTCACCGGTCGCGACGCGGGTTGTTGTCAGGCCTAGCCCGGTGAGTAATTTTTCCAGGAATGCGGCTTGCGATTTACTGTCTTCAACCAGCAGAACCTCGCCATTCAGTTTGACCGTACTGCTGGTGGCCCACTGATTTACATAGGCTTCGAATTTGGAAGGCTCATTTTTGGAAAAGCATTCGGTGACGCCCAGACTGACGGCTTTGGTCGTAATGCTTTCCTGCGAGGAAGTTAGCATCACCGACGGATGCTTGCCGATCAGCCCGCGTTCCTTGGCCAGAATAAAAAAATCGATACCGGTCATGTCGCGAAGCTGCATCGAGAAACATAGAAAATCGACACGCTCAGTCTCGAGGACAGCCAGGGCCTCAGCTGCGGTTTCTACGGCCAAGGCAGAAACATTGTTTTTCGAGAACAGTGAAACGAAGACGTTTCTGATCATTCGTGAAGGTTCAACAATCAACGCTTTCATTTCTTCTCCCGGAGCAGATGTTTGCGGCATTATCGCTGATTGGCGAATACCTGACTATCCGGCGACAGTTTTTTGTCTTGCATCAAGAGCAGTGGCAACATGCAAGTAGGTTAAACTCTGTTTCTCCAGAGCTTTTTGTGTCAGTCCATGCCCGAATCCAGCTATCTTGCCCTGTTCATCGTCGGTCTGCTCGGCGGGACGCACTGTGTTGGCATGTGCGGCGGGATTGTCGGCGCCTTGTCGATGGGTTCGGGGGCTCGTCCGTCCTTGCATCTGGCCTACAACGCTGGGCGTATTTTTAGCTACGCCCTGGCCGGTGCCCTTGCCGGAAGTCTCGGTAGTGCCAGCCTTATCCTCTCCGGCCAGTTGCCGGTGCGCCTGATGCTCTACGTGCTGGCCAATCTGATGCTGGTGGCACTCGGTCTGTATCTGATGGGTGTGACCCAGGCGCTGGCTTTCAGCGAACGCGCCGGGCAAAGTCTGTGGCGTCGAGTACAGCCACTAAGCCGGCGTTTTCTTCCAGTCCGCAGTGTCGCACAAGCCTTTCCGCTGGGCCTGCTGTGGGGCTGGCTTCCTTGTGGCCTGGTCTATAGCGCCCTGGTGACGGCGCTGAGCAGCGGCTCGGCGCTGACTGGTGCCGGATTGATGCTGGCTTTTGGCCTGGGCACGCTGCCCAATCTGTTGCTGGCCGGCCTGCTGGCGGTGCGGCTTAAGGATTTTACTTCCCGACCGCTAGTCCGCTTCTTTTCGGGGTTGGTGGTGCTGCTTTTCGGCGGCTGGGGGTTGTTTTCTGCCCTCCGCTTGCTAGGAGGATAATATCGGCCATGTCTGAACCCAGTAAAACCAGTCGTTATCTCGACCTCCCGCTTAGCGGCATGACCTGCGCGGCGTGTGCCTCGCGTGTCGAAAAGGTGCTGAATCGTTTGCCGGGGGTGGTAGCCAGCGTCAATTTTGCATCCGAACACGCGCACGTGGAATTGTTTTCCGATGAAACGGAGCCCCGGCAACTGGTCAGTGCCATAGAGAAAGCCGGGTTTTCTGTCCCGCAACAGACGCTTGATCTGGGCCTTGGTGGAATGACCTGTGCGGCGTGTGCCACGCGCATCGAAAAAGTACTCAATCGGTTGACGGGCGTTGAGGCGGTGGTCAATCTGGCTTCCGAGCACGCGCGGGTGCGTTATCAGCCCGGCGTTGCTGATTCAGCGCAGGTACTGGCGGCGATTGCGCGCGCCGGATTCACCGGCTGGGTGGCTGATGATCGTTCGCGTGAGGATGAGAAGGCGCGCAAGCTCGCCCTATATCAAACCGAATTGCGCCGCTTCTGGATTTCTGCAGTGCTGACCCTGCCGCTGTTGGCGCAGATGGCGACGATGTTCAGCGATGCCGACCTGAGCGAGCATGGGCATCAGGCTCTGCACTCCCTTCAGTCGGATCTACTGCCGCGCTGGCTCCAATGGGCGCTGGCGACGCCGGTACAGTTCTGGATCGGCTGGCGCTTCTACGATGGGGGCTGGAAGTCCTTGCGCGGCGGGGGAGCAAATATGGATGTGCTGGTGGCGTTGGGGACCAGTGCGGCCTATCTTTTCAGCCTGTTTGTGACTTTTGCGGGAGTCCATGAACTTCCCGTTTATTTCGAGTCCTCGGCGGCGGTAATTACCCTGGTCCTGCTTGGCAAATTGCTCGAAGCCCGGGCCAAGGCCGGAACGACCGCCGCCATCGAAGCCTTGGTTCGTCTGCAGCCCAAAACGGCGCGGGTCGAGCGCGACGGGCAACTGATCGAGCTGGAAGTGGCCTTGCTGATTCGCGGCGATATTTTCATCGTCAGACCCGGCGAAAGCGTCCCGGTCGATGGCGAAGTCCTCGATGGGGCGTCCAATGTGAATGAAGCGATGTTGACCGGCGAGAGCATACCGGTCGCCAAGCACCCCGGTGATCGTGTTTTTGCAGCGACGGCCAATAGTGAAGGGATGTTGCGCTGCCGTGCGACGAGTGTCGGGGAGCATACCCTGCTGGCCGGCATTATCCGCATGGTCGCCGAGGCGCAGGGCTCCAAGGCGCCGGTGCAGCGGCTGGCCGATCGCATTTCGGCGATATTTGTTCCGGTGGTCTGTGGCATCGCCTTGGTGACATTGGTTGGCTGGTGGCTCTTTGGTGGTGTTTTCAGTGAGGCACTGGTCAATGCTGTTGCCGTGCTGGTCATCGCCTGTCCGTGTGCCCTTGGTCTGGCGACCCCCACAGCGATCATGGTCGGAACCGGGCAGGGTGCTAGTGCCGGGGTCCTGGTCAAGAATGCCGCAGCGCTTGAACATGCCGGGAAGATAGACATCCTGGCGCTTGATAAAACAGGAACCTTGACTTGCGGCGAACCCACTGTAACCGATGTCCTGCCGCTGGCCATTAGCCTTGATCAGGCCTTGGTGCTGGCCGCCGGACTCGAGCAGGGATCAGAGCATCCGCTGGCCCGGGCCATCCTGGAACGGGCGCAGGAGAGTGGCCTGGCTTTGCCTGCGCTCAAGGATTTCTGCGCGATTCCTGGCCTCGGCGTCGAGGGCGATGTTGACGGTCGCCGCCTCCGCCTTGGTTCTATGGAGTGGTTCTCCGGGATCGTTCTCCCGGTCGATCAGATTGCTGCGTTGCAGAGCGCCGGCAAGACTGTCGTCATTCTGGTTGAAGATCGGCGACCACTGGCCTTGCTGGCAATTGCCGATTCCTTGCGTGAAACTTCGCGGGCTGCTGTTTTACGGCTCCGGGCGATGGGCGTACGGGTGGTGATGCTGACCGGTGACAATCCGCTGACGGCGAAGGCGATTGCCGAGCAAGTGGGTATTGTTGATTATCAGGCCGGCGTTTCGCCGGCAGAAAAATCGGTGCACATCGGTGCGCTAAAATCTGGAGGAATGATCGTCGGCATGGTCGGTGATGGCATCAATGATGCGCCTGCGCTGGCCGCTGCCGACATCAGTTTTGCCATGGGCGCCGGTTCGGATGCGGCGATCGAAGTGGCCGACATTACTCTGGTGCGCAGCGATCTGCAGGCTGTGGCGGATGCCATCTTTCTTTCCCGTGTGACTCTCGGCAAGATTCGACAGAATCTCTTCTTCGCCTTCGTCTACAATATTCTGGGCATTCCTCTGGCGGCGCTGGGAATGCTCAATCCAGTGATCGCCGGTGCCGCGATGGCCATGAGTTCGGTATCTGTGGTATCCAATTCCCTGTTGCTTAAACGCTGGCGGGCAGGAAAACATTAACCTGAAAGGGAGCATGAAATGGAATCTCTGGAAGTAGGTATCGACGGCATGAGTTGCCAGGGCTGCGTGAAGAACATCACTGGCCTGCTGCTGGCCTTGCCTGGTGTCGAGCGGGTTGAAGTCTCGCTGGAGGCCAAGCAGGCAAGCATTGCTTTTGATCCGGACAAGGTCGGTCTCTCCCAGTTCAGGCAGACGATAGAAGCTGCCGGTTTCGATGTGCTCTAATCTCACAAGCTCAATTTCCTTCAAAAATCATGGCTAATAAAACAGAAAAATCATCTTTAACTACGGCAGCTGTACCGTTCCGACTGACATCGCTGTCCCACGGCGGCGGTTGCGGCTGCAAGATTGCTCCTGGGGTGCTTGAGAAAATACTGGCAAAGACCGCACCGTCACTGATTCCGCCGCAACTGCTGGTCGGTATTGAAACCAGCGATGACGCCGCCGTCTATCAGATCAATGACACGCAGGCGATTGTCGCCACGACCGATTTCTTCATGCCGATCGTCGATGACCCCTATGATTTTGGCCGCATTGCCGCGACCAATGCTATTTCGGACATCTATGCCATGGGCGGGACGCCGCTGTTTGCCCTGGCCATCGTCGGCATGCCGGTGAATACCTTGCCGATGGAAACCATCCGATTGATTCTCGAAGGTGGCGAGTCGGTGTGCGCCAAGGCCAACATCCCGATTGCCGGCGGTCATACGATTGATTCGGTGGAACCGATTTATGGTCTGGTGGCCATTGGACTGGTGCATCCCGGTAATCTTAAGCGTAATGCCGGGGCCAAACCGGGAGATAAGCTCATACTCGGTAAAGGGCTGGGGGTGGGGCTGTACAGTGCGGCATTCAAGAAAAACCAGCTGGCGGCACACGATTACGCAGCGATGATTGCCTCGACAACGCAACTGAATACGCCGGGTGCGACGCTCGGCTGTCTGGCCGGCGTGCATGCCATGACCGATGTTACCGGTTTCGGTCTGCTCGGTCATCTGCTTGAGATCTGCAAAGGCTCCGGGGTGGCGGCTGAGATTAATTATGCGGCTTTGCCGATTCTGCCCAATGCGCTGGGCTATGCCGAGCGCAGTTGTGTGACCGGCGCATCAGCACGCAACTGGGCGGGGTACGGTGAGCGCGTGGTTATGGACCCCGAGCATTTCGGCGATGTCGAGCGGGCTTTGCTGACCGATCCACAAACCAGCGGCGGGCTACTGGTATCGTGTGCGCCCGAGGTTGTCACCGAGGTGCTGTCGATCTTTCTGCAGCAAGGCTTTGAACATGCGGCGGTGATCGGCGAGATGGTCGTGGGTGAACCGAAGGTCAAGCTATCGAGAGGGATTTGAAAGTTGAGTAGTGCCTTTCTGTCTTTATTGATGTGCTCGGTTCTTATCTGAATAGCATTATCTGTCAGCAGATTTTTTGTCTTTATATTGCAAATATTCACGAAGTTCGTTGACGCACTGGCCGGTAGTTGCTATAGTTCGCCCCCTCGCAACACGGCGGGTCTTTCGGGAACGGGAGATAAGCAAATAGTGTGCAAGCAGTGTTGACGGGGAGGTGGAAGTTCTGTTAGAATTCTCCCTCTTTATCGGACGCGGGGTGGAGCAGTCTGGCAGCTCGTCGGG
>JBAXHE010000074.1:0-14700 GCA_037139055.1 Betaproteobacteria bacterium
GTCGGAGTCGTAATGAATGGATAACTGCTCGTGTCGGCGGCTCTTAGAGACTGTCGTCATTTACCGGAATACTGTATCTGCTGGCGCGGCCTGACCGGCCGGGCAATGTGGTCGAGCGGCAGGACGTGCGTTTGTTTCACTTTCTGCAGGGCGATGTTGGTCTTGATGTGCGCCACGCCGGGCAGGCGCAGCACGCGCTTCATCATCAGTTCGGAAAAGGCCTGCAGGTCAGGGGCGACGATGCGCAGCAGATAGTCGGCGTCACCGCTGACCGAAAAACATTCCATCACTTCCGGTAGGGCAGATACTGCGCTTTCAAAGGCCTCTGACTGGGTTTTGCCGTGGTGTTCGAGAATCACCTGAGCAAAAGCCGTGACGTCGAGGCCGATGGCCGCTGGGTCGAGCAGCGCGGCGAAGCCGGCAATCAGGCCGGAGTCACTCAGTCGCTGAAGCCGGCGGCTGATCTGCGACGCCGAGAGGTGAACACTCTCGCCGAGAACGGCGTTGGTGGCGTTGCCGTTACGCTGCAGTGCGTCGAGTAGATCGAGATCGTAGCGGTCAAGGGTGATGGTTTGCATTGAATCCTCATATGGTGCACGTTATGTGCGTGATTAGACCATATCTATAGTGATTACGAACACATCATGCGCGTAAAGGGCGAGACAATGGTTCTGGATTCCCTGCGCTGCAATTCCTGCGGTCGCCTTAGGGACGTCATTCCCGTTGTTCACCTGCGCGGGAATGACGAATCTGTTTTACTTGGAGTGAGCTCATGAATCTCGTTGAATCGCTGCTGCACGCCCTCAAGGATCACGGCGCATGTCAGATCTTTGGCATCCCCGGTGACTTTGCGCTGCCTTTTTTCCGCATCATCGAGCAGTCACAGATCCTGCCGCTGTACACCCTCTCGCACGAGCCGGGGGTCGGCTTTGCCGCCGATGCCTCGGCGCGGGTGAATATGGGGCTGGGCGTGGCCGCCGTGACCTACGGTGCCGGGGCGTTGAACATGGTCAATGCCGTGGCCGCGGCCTATGCCGAGAAATCGCCGGTGGTGGTGCTCTCGGGCGGGCCGGGCAAGGGCGAGTCGCGCTCGGGTTTGTTGTTGCACCATCAGGCCAAGACGCTCGATTCGCAGTTCCAGATGTTCAAGGAAATTACCTGCGATCAGGTCAAGCTCGACGATGCGGCGCGCGCGCCGGCCGACATTGCCCGCGTTCTCGCCAGTTGCCTGCGTCATTCGGAGCCGGTCTATATCGAGATTCCTCGCGACATGGTCAATCAGTCCTGCGATCCGGTGTTGCCAGAAGCACCGCAGTCCGTTGATCAGGACGCGCTGATGGCCTGTGTTGATGAAATCCTCAAGCGGCTACAAGAAGCCCAGTCGCCGGTGCTGATGGCCGGTGTCGAGGTTCGTCGCTATGGTCTGGAAGACAAGGTGTCCCTGCTTTCGCGTCGTCTCGGCCTGCCGGTGGTAACGAGCTTTATGGGGCGTGGCCTGCTCGTGGCACACGACGCGCCGCTGGTCGGCACTTATATGGGCGTCGCTGGTTTGCCGGAAGTAACGCATCTGGTGGAAGCGTCGGATGGCCTGTTCCTGCTCGGCGAGATCATCAGCGATACCAATTTTGCTGTTTCCGAAACCAAGATCGATTTGCGCAAAACGATCCAGGCGCTTAATGGTCAGGTGACCCTGGGTTATCACACCTACCCGAAAATCCCGCTGGCGGCATTGGTCGATGGCTTGCTGCAATGCGCCGATCAGGGTGAAACGTCGTACACCGTCAAGCGCCAGGTTTTCCCCACCGGACTGGTCGCCGATGAGATGAGCATTACCCCGACCGACATTGCCACAGCCGTCAATGACCTGATGGCTGAACACGGCAAAATGCCGATTGCTTCGGACATGGGCGACTGCCTGTTTACCGCCATGGAAATCGAATACACGCCGCTGGTCGCGCCGGGCTATTACGCGACCATGGGCTACGGTGTTCCGGCTGGCCTGGGTCTGCAGGCGGCTACCGGCGAGCGTCCGCTGATCCTGGTTGGCGACGGTGCTTTTCAGATGACCGGCTGGGAACTGGGCAACTGCCAGCGCTACGGCTGGGACCCGATTGTTCTGGTGTTCAATAACGCCAGTTGGGAAATGCTGCGCACCTTCCAGCCCGAATCGTCATTCAACGATCTCGGTCACTGGGGCTTTGCCGAAATGGCCTCGGGTCTCGGCGGGCAGGGCGTGCGGGTGAATACGCGAGCCGAACTGAAAGCGGCTCTGGATCAGGCTGTCGCGACGCGCGGTAAGTTTCAGTTGATCGAAATTACCCTGCCGCGTGGGGTGCTGTCGAATACGCTGCAACGTTTTGTCGCTGGGGTGAAGCGCTTATCCGGCGTTAAATAAGTGACCGGGAGCAGGCAATCGTCGAGTAGTCGTTGCCCATTCTTCTCTGCATAAAAAATCAGGGTGCGGGTAGGTGATGTAACCCCCGCTCCCTGATTCGATGGACTGCGAATTACAGACCAAGCAGCCCAAAGAAGACGTAGCAGATGATGGCTGCAACCACCGACATGGAGAGGCCCCAGAACAGCAGCTTGCGGAACAGCTTGGCCTTGTCTTCGTGCTCGCCGGCACAGGCGATACAGAGCGCTCCGAGGGTCGACAGCGGTGAGGTGTCGACCAGGTGCGCACCGATGTTGATTGAAGAGATCAGGGCGATCGGGTCGCCGCCTCCGAGTTCCTTGATCAGGCCCGGAACCATCGGCAGGAACATCGGCATGACCACTCCCGAAGAACTGGAATAAGCCGAGATGATGCCGGTGACGAGTCCCAGCGTGCCGTTAACCGTGACTGGATTCGAGACCGCCGCAATCATCGAAACCAGGGCGTTCAGACCTCCGGCCTTGTCCATGACTTCGATCAGCACGGTCACGCCGCAAACCATCATGATCACGCCCCAGGGCATTACTTTGACGGCTGCTTTGCTGTCGCCGGAACCGGCCAGCATCAGGACGCACGACAGAATAAATGCCACGGTTCCGACGTTCGTGAGCATATTGGCGAGCCAGGCGTTGGCCTTGAAGAAGGGCTTCAGCGGGCCAAGGCCGGGAGCAATGACCAGAATAATCAGCACGGCAACCATGGCCAGGGTGAGGATCTGATGTTTGTTAAACGGCTCTGGTTTTTTCGCCAGATCGTCGATATGCAGGTTGCCGCCCTTTTGCTGCGCAATCCAGGCCCAGCCACCCATGATGAAGAAACCACCGATGTTGGCAAAACCTTGAGCCACTTCCGAGTTGAAGTGAATCTTCCAGGCCAAGCCAGGCAGAGATTCCGGAGCCATTCCGAGGCTGCCAGCCATCTTGGCGACCAGTCCGTTGGAGATGATGCCGGTCGGAGCAAAGGGTGAGAAGGCTGCGCCATTGGCTGCGCCGACAACGATCAGCGTCATCAGGAAGGCTGGCAAGCCGACGCGGGTCGCGATGGCCATGGCCACTGGTGCCATCAGTGCGGTACCGGCGATGTTTCCCGGCCCGATGGTGGTAATGATGGTGGTTAGAACAAAGACGACCAGCGGCATTAGTGCGACGTTACCGCCACTGGCGCGAACGGCGTAAGTGGTGAGTTTTTCCATGGTGCCGTTGGTTTGCGCCATGCCGAACATAAAAGTTACGCCGACCAGAATCATGAACAGACCGGTTGGGAAATAGCTCAGCACCTTGGCTCCAGACGTGTCGCCCCATACTCCGGCAACGATGACGGCAAAACCGATGGCCAGGAAGCCGACGTTCAAGTTTTCGTTAACGCAGCTGATAATGACCACAATCAGCAGTGCGACGATTGACATGGTTGCTACAAACGAAATATCCATAAGAACCTCCCTGTGATTAGTGATCTCCGATCTGGCAGCGTTGAGCTTGAATGTTTGTCAGGGCTATCACTGCACCTTTGGGCATTCACCCAGAATATTGCTGCCGCTCAACAAAAAATCGTTTCAAGAAAAAACTCTAATCCAGACTGCTCGAACTGAGAAAGCATTCAGCTGGAATATTCAATATAGACGCAGATAATCAAGCTGTACAACTCAAGTCATATCCAAAGTGGAATATTTTTCTCAAATCGCGTAATTGCGCGTCTTCCCGTGCATGCAAGGCTTTGGCGTCGATGCAGTTTCTCAGGGGTTCTTTGCTGATATGGCCATGAACCTGCTCTGGCTGAGGATCTAAGCTCTGCTGCTAGCATCGAGTTGATGCTGTGCCAGTTCCCCCAACGTCAGTAGCGCGTGGATATGGCGATCGGTGAAGTTATGGCATCCGGAGAGCCGGATATGTCTAGAGTGTCGTCCCGAGGGAGTGAACAGGCTGCCGGGGGTGATGGTAATGCCGCGCTCCAGTGCGTCGTCGCAGAGGCGGTTGCCGTCGCAGCCCGGCGGCATTTCGACCCAGACGAGAAAACCGCCGCTTGGCTCGGTAGCCCGCGTGCCCACCGGAAAGGCGCTATCAATCAGCCCGCGTAGACGGTCAACCTGTCCCGCATTGACGCGGCGCAGGCGGCGCAGATGCTGGGCATAGCCACCGCTTTCGAGAAAGGCGCCGAGTACCTCGCCAAAGAACGCCGGTTGGGCGATCGAGGCACTGAATTTGAGACCGGCAATCTGGCGCTGGAAGCGCCCGGCTTCCATCCAGCCGACGCGGAAACCCGGTGCCAGGGTTTTGGTGTAGGAGGTACAGAGAATCACCCAGCCGTCGTGGTCGAAGGACTTTACGGTCGGTTGCAGCGGCGTGGCGTATTGCAGTTCGGCATAAAGCGCGTCTTCGATGACCGGCACGCGATAAGTCTGCGCAAGAGAAGCCAGACGCTGTTTGGCAGCGAATGGCATGCTGGTGCCGAGCGGATTGTGCACGCTGGGCATGGAGACGATGGCCTGAATGCGTTTTTCCGCGAGCAGCAGTTCGAGCGCGTCGAGCGACATGCCCTGATCGGGGTGAGTGGGTACTTCGATCATTTTTAGGCCGAGATGTTCGGCCAGCGAGATCAGGTTGAAATAGGTTGGCGATTCGAGGGCGATTGTGTCGCCTGGACGGGTCACGGCGCGTAGCGCCAATTGCAGGGCTTCCATGCAGCCGTTGGTGAGGATGATGTCCTCTGGCATGAGCGACATGCCGAGGTCGCTCGCGTGCCGGCAGATTTCCCGGCGCAACCGCAGCGGACCGGGCGGCAGCGAGTAGTCGGTTAACAGCTCGGGCTTTCGCCGGGCGTATTCGGCGACCAGGCGGCTCAAGGCTTTGCCGGGATAAAATTCACTGCTCTTGGGGCAGGCCAGCGAGAGATCGATGGTGTTCGGATTCGATTGCGCCGTGACCACTGCCGTGATCCGATCAAGAACCGCTGTTTCGGCGGTCTTGGCTTTTGTCGTGCGCAAGGTCAGCGTCGGTGGTGGCGGTGAGGGCAGGCGTGAGCGTACGAAATAGCCGGACTGTGGTCGGGCTTCGACCTGTCCTCGGGATTCAAGTTGGCGATAGGCGGCGAGCACGGTGTTGATGCTCAGGCTGCGGCTGCGAGCGGTCTCGCGCACCGAGGGCAGGCGCGCTCCGGCAGGCAGGCGGCCGTCGCTGATGGCGCTGAGCAATTCGTCGGCGAGCTCCAGATAGAGCGCGTTCTGGCGGTTGGGCGGGGGTTCGGTCACAGAAGTCGCGGTTGTCATGGGTTACAGTGCTTAATGATTTAAATTGTACCCAGTATAAAACACAATTACTGAGTCTGTAACCTTTTGGCGCTATCGTCTAAAGTGGCCTCTCGTTAAAAGCTAGGGGGTTTGACATGATCGATTTGCCACTGATGACCTACGTCGCCACGATGTCGGTGACTCCTGGGCCGAACAATCTGATGCTGGCCGCGAGCGGCGTCAATTTTGGATTCCGGCGCACCCTGCCGCACATGCTCGGGGTCAGTATCGGCAACGGCATCCAGGTGGCGATCGTGGCCAGCGCGCTGGCCTGGGTCATGGTCTGGCTCGATCATCTGCGTCTGGAATTGGTTCTCGTCGGTTGTGCTTATCTCTTGTGGCTGGCCTGGCGCCAGTTTCGTGCCGGGCAGCCGGGTGCAGGAAAGAGTGTTCAACCTTTGGGGTTCATCGGTGCTGCATTGTTCCAGTGGGTCAACCCCAAGGCCTGGATGATGGTACTCAATGCTGCGATCCTTTTTCTGCCGCGCGGCGGCGGCTGGCACGCCGTGTTATCGCTGGCCTTGTTCAGCGCCGTGATCAATCTCCCCTGCATCGCGCTGTGGGCGGCGATGGGCGACCGAATGAGGTTCCTGCTGCGCGATCCGCGAGGCCTTTGGGTGTTCAACGCGATAATGGCCTCGCTACTTGCGCTGACCGCCGTCTGGATCATGGTCGATGAACTGTTGTTGCGCTGATTGGCATAGGGCACGATCAGAAATTATTTGAATATTATTGAGAAAGGCACAATATTTCCTGCTGTGAATCGTCTTAACCAGTATGGATACGACGCTTTCCCTTCAAACGCTTGACCCCGCAGGCTTGCTGATGGATGAACAAAACCGACGCCTCAGTGAAACCATCGTCCGTGAGCGAGGTCGGCTGGCGAGCTTTATCCGCCGCAAGGTCTCCGATGCGAGCGAAGCCGAAGACATTCTTCAGGATGTGTTGTTCTCCTTTGTTGAGCTCTACCGTATGCCGGAGCCGATCGAGCAGGTCGGCGCCTGGTTGTTCCGCGTGGCGCGGCACCGCATCATCGATCGTTTTCGCAAGAAGCGTGAGGAACCTTTGCCTCAGGCATTGGATGACGATGCTGTCGAGGAACACTGGATTGAGCAGGCTTTGCCGTCGCTTGATGGTGATCCGGAAACTGCCCATCAGCGTGCTCGGGTTCTGGAGGCCATTTCGGAGGCGCTGGAAGAACTGCCGCTCAGGCAACGCGACGTATTTATCGGGCATGAGCTGGACGGGTTGAGTTTCAAGGAGCTGGCTGAGCGCAGCGGGGTTGGCGTGAATACCCTGCTGGGCTGGAAACGGCAGGCGGTGCTGCATTTACGCAGCCGACTGCAGCCGATTTATGACGAATTATCAGATTAAGGAAAATGACATGACGCACTGTTCAAGTTCGGGTTCGCATTGCAAATCAAAATGTTTCGGTATTGCCCTGATGGTCGTTGCGGGAATCGCCCTGCTGACCTGGGTGGTCATGCTGCTCTGGAACTGCCTGTTGCCTGCGGTCTTCCCCAGTGTGCAGACAGTGAATTACTGGCAGGCACTCGGATTGCTGGTGTTGAGCAAAATTCTCTTCGGCAGTTTTGGCGGCCGCTGCCATGGTCGTTTCCGGGATCGCCAGGCCCATAGCCTGACACCCGAAGAGCGGGATCAGCTCAAGGGACGTTTCATGAGCCGCTGGAGTCACTGTTGCGGGTCGGATAAAACCGACGATTCGGCCAGCAAGCCTTCCGCCGGAACGCAATAAGACGATTCGTTGAATGACTGGTCGCACCGGAATGCGGGTGCGGCCATTTCATGCCCATACCACGCAACATGCTGCCCGCAAGGTGCCCGTGCGCCCTTCAGGGAACGGCAGAGACCAAGGATTCACATGCCGCGCGACGAAGCTCTGAAAGTTCAACCGGATGCCGGGCGTGTCAAATTCCCCGGTCGGCTGCGCCGTTTTGCTCTGACCGTCATCCCGGTACTGGCCGTTTTCCATCTATACATCGGCTGGCGGCTTCTGCCCGATATGCCCTTCGACTGGTTCGGAGTTGCGCTGTCCATCCTGGCATTGTGTGTTTCCACTTTCCTGATGCCGCTGGGCATGCTGGCCCGTTTTCTCGGTTTGTCCCAGCCGTTGGCTGACCGGCTGAGCTGGCTCAGTGCGCTGAATATGGGGCTGTTTTCTTCACTGCTGGTGCTGACCATGATGCGTGATGTGTTTTTGCTGCTGCCGGGAACCCATGCGCTCGCCGCTTCTTCTGCGCTGATGGTGTTTTTCGGCGCGTTATTGTTTTCGCTGGTCGGGTATTTCAATGCCCGGCGGGTGGCTCGCGTCGTCCATGTCGATATTCCCCTGAGCGGTCTGCCCGAAGCACTGGTCGGATTCTCCATTGCCCAGATCAGCGACATCCACGTGAGTTCGACAATCAAGGCGGATTATGTGCGGGCCATTGTGGATCGGGTCAATGGTCTGGGCGCCGACGTAATTGCCATCACCGGTGATGTGGTCGATGGCCGTGTACATCATCTCGGCGCCGATGCCGCACCGTTGTCGCATCTACGTTCTCGGCATGGCAGCTTTGTGGTGACCGGCAACCATGAATATTATTCTGGGGCTGCCGAATGGGTGCGCGAGTTCCGGCGCCTGGGGCTGCATCCGCTGATGAATGAGCATGTCATTATCGATTACGATGGCGCTCTCCTGATGCTGGCTGGTGTGACCGATTACAGTGCGCAGGCGTTCGATCCCGAACAGCGCAGTGATCCGCATGCTGCACGGGCGGGTGGTCCGGACGATATTCTGAAAATCCTGCTGGCGCATCAGCCACGCTCGGCGGTGGAGGCCAACGCCGCTGGTTTTGACCTGCAACTTTCCGGGCATACGCATGGCGGGCAGTTCTGGCCGTGGAATCTGTTTGTCACGCTGCAGCAGCCGTTCACCGCGGGTCTGCACCGTATGGGCAAGCTCTGGGTCTATACCAGTCGAGGAACGGGCTACTGGGGGCCGCCCAAACGCTTTGGCGCCCCCTCTGAGATTACCTTGCTGCGGCTTGTCCCTGCCTCGGGGCAATAGCGTCTGGCTGTCCTCTACACTAGCGGCAAGGACACCTTCAGCGTGGTTTCCCCCTTTTCCTCCGAGGTTTGCATCTCGATGCGACCGTTCTGTACTTCAGTCAGCAGTCGGGCGGAGTAGGTCCCCAGACCGGTTCCGCCTTTCTTTCCGGCAGTGACAAACTTGTCGAAGAAGGATTGCCGTACGGCTTCAGGAACGACGCCGCCATTGGTGATCGAGACATTCCCGTAACCGGCTTCATCGGTCTGGTAGTTTACGGCAATGGCGCTGCCGTCTGGCGCGGCTTCGACGGCATTTTTGGCCAGATTGCCAAACGATGAATAGCATAGCAGTTCATCGCCGAGGACCCTGAACTCGATATCCTCGGACGTTTCGTCCATGCTCTCGCCGTCGAAGGTGGTGACGACCTTCAGATTCTTGGCTTCCATTTCCTGCGATTTGTCGGAGAATGCCCGGCGCAGGATGCTGACAAGATTGATTGGCGAAGCCTGGAGCTCATAGGTTCCCTGTTCAATCTTCCCAAGATCCAACGAGAGATTGACCATATTCAGCACCAGCCGGGCGGAGTCGCCGATCGTCGAAATGATGTCGCGTTGGTCAGCGGTGAGGCTTTCGTCGGCAAGCAGCAAATCGGAGAAATTCATGATGCCGCCGATCGGGTTCTTCAGGTCGTGGCGGGTCATCTGTTCAACTTCCTCGCGCAGCTGCATGTTTTCGAGCAGGACCTGATTCTGTTTTTGCAATTCCTGCAACGCTGCTGTTCGCGTCAAGTGGGTCTTGACGCGGATTTTCAGTACGGTCGGATTCGCCGGTTTGGTGACGTAATCGACTGCTCCGAGTTCCAGGCCCTGAACCACGTTTTGCACGTCATCTGCCGCCGAGAGGAAGATCACGGGAATCCCAGCGGTGGCCGGGTTGGCCTTAAGCTGGCGACAGACCTCGAAGCCATCCATCTCAGGCATCATCACATCGAGCAGGATCAGGTCGGGTAGAGGCTGACTGGCCTTGATCGTCGTGTCCAGCATCTTCAGTGCCGCGATACCGCTCTTGGAGGTTCTGACCTTGTATTCGTCCTGCAGTAATCCGACCAGGACGTCGATGTTGTCGACAATATCGTCGATCACCAGAATCGTCGCGTGCTTGGTCATGCGGGCCTGCAGGTCTTCGGTGATGACCAGGGCCAGTGGCTGTTCCCCGGCGGAGGGTTGATGACCAACAGCAGGCGATACAACCGGCCGGGTGGCCTGCGTTGCCGACGTTGCAGCCTGATACACGGGCTGATGTGCTGGGGCTGCTGCCGGAGCAGCACGTTTTGCAAACAGAGCCGAAGGCAGGCCTGCGTTGTCGTTGCTCATCTGATTTTGCCCTGGGGCGCCGACGACCTTGCCAATCTTGAGGTTGTTCAGAATCTTGTCAAATTTGCCTTGCAATCCGCCGACCGAAAACGGTTTGACCAGGAAATCGGAAACACCGGCTTCGGCCGCTTCCTGCACCTGATGCCGGGCAATTTCTGCGGTGATCATCAGTACCGGCAGATTGCAGAATTTAGGGTGGGCACGGACTGCGCGCAGGAACTCGATGCCCGGCATAACCGGCATGTTCCAGTCGGTGACGATGATCTGGATACCGGCATTGGACTCCAGCGCACGCAGGGCTTCCTGCCCATTGGAGGCTTGCACGATATTCAGGTAACCCATCTGGTTGAGATTCTTGATCACGATCTTGCGCATCGACTCGTAATCATCGACGACCAGAATACGAACTGTCTTATCTGTGGCACCCACCGATGTTCTCCTTTGAATTTCTGTCGATCACAACGCTGTTCAATCCGTGCTGGTCAAGTGCTTTTATCCTGACTGGCTGAGTCTACCCGTTATGCCGTCATGCCAACAAGCTGAATTCCTATGCTGCATGCAGCACAAGACTCATGCAGCGACCATGCTTGCCCAGTGCGGGCAGTAAACTGATATACAGCATGACGTCCATTTCATGCTTGTCTTTGTGGCATGCCTGAATCGGGAGGTCGACTCCGGTGGGAAGCTCGGAAATCGACGACGGTAGGATTTCTCGCAAGGGCACCCCGATTAACTGGTCTGCTTCGTAGCCGAACAAGGCTTCCGCCCGCGGGTTGCTCAAGACGATGGTCGAGGTTTCATTGACCACCAGCATGCCATCCGGGGCGGTTTCGATGATGCTGCGGAACCAGTTTTCGGTTTCCATTAGCTCGGCTTGCTGGGCTTCCATTTCGACCGATTGTTCTTCGAGCTGGGCCGCCTGCTTTTCCATGCGTACCGCCTGTTCCTGCGTGGCGGTGAGCAATTCGCGGGTGCGCTGGTTGCGGTCGATGATTTCCATCGAGGTGGCCAGAGTGGGCATCAGCGCATCGAGCAGCGCCGTTTCGCGCTCGGTAAAGGTCTGGAACGAGGCGATTTCGAGCACGCCGAGTAGCTTGTCCTTGTGCAGAATGGGCAGCACGGCGATGCAGTTCGGCGCGGCTTCCCCCAGCCCGGAATTGATCATGATGTAGTCTCTCGGGGCAGTCAGGGTGATCGCTGATTTCTCCATGGCGCACTGGCCGATCAGGCCCTCACCGATAGCCAGACTGTTGTTTAGCTGCTTGCGCTCGCGGTGGCCGTAACTGGCCATCAGGTTCAGACGGCCTTCACCGTCAGCGACGTAAATGACCCCATGCCCGGCGCTTAATAATTTTGCGATTCGCGATATGGCCAGCTGGACCAGTGACTTCAATTCGTCGGCTTTCTGCAATTCGGAGGCGATTTCGGCGGTATGAGCCTTGATCCAGCCTTGTGTCTCGATTTTCTGGACGAATTCCTTGAATATCTGTGCCGCCCGGGCGATATCGCCCACTTCGTCACGCCGCTGGGTGCCCGAGATCGTGACGTCGAGTCGACCCTCAGCCAATTGTTTCAGGTTATCGACGACGATGCCGATCGGAATGGCAAGTGCCTTTTTACCGATGATCCAGCCAAAGATGACAAGCACAAACAGCATGATCGTGGTGACCAGCGCGGCCGTCCAGGAAGCTATGTTTTTTATCTCAAACGCTTCAGCGGAGCCGGCTTCAGCCAGCTTTTTGTTGTAATCGATGTGGGCCTGTAACGCATGAGTAACCTTGGCGACGTTTTCCGCATTCTTTTCTGCCTGTTCACGCGCTTCGGCGTTTTTGTTCAGGCGGGACAAGGACAGCATTTTGTCCAGGCCAATGTAATAGTCTTTGAGCGCAGTTCGAGTCACGCCAAGCAAGCGTCTGTCTTCAGGATCGGAAATCAGCTTGTCTTCGTAATAACTCATTTCTTTGGTAATTGCCTCGCGTTCTCCCTGTATTGCCGTGTCAAGTGCAACCATCTTTAGGTCGTCGGTGTTCAGGGCATGATCCCGCGAATCAATCCTGATCATCAGGAATCTGCTCTGCACTTCAAAGATTGAGATGAAGCTGGGAACCGTGTTGATGGTGGCATAATTGGCCGCATCGTAAACCTTGCCCAGCTGGTACTGTGTCATACCGGCTAGTCCTGCCAGAGCCATCATCGCGACCAGTATTAAGGCGTACAGCTTCTGGGAGATCTTGAGGTCCGAAAGCGCATTCATACAATGTTCCTTAGTGACGACGGCGGAATAGTCGGTGATAGTGGTCGATGGGAGTAAAAAGTGAATTGCCGAGGAAGCTCAGCGATTCAGATTGGCCGACAAAGAGCAGACCCAAGGGGCGTAAGGTCCGATGGAAACTCTTGACCAGCTTGTCCTGAAGTTGGCTTTTCATGTAGATCAGCAGGTTGCGGCAGCTGACCAGATCAAATTCCCCGCAGGGTGTTCCGGCAAGTACGTCGCGCTGCTCAAAGCTGACGCAGTGGCGTAGTGCTGCGTTGACCTCGAAGTGCTGTCCGTGGGCAGTGAAATAGCGTTCGCGCAGCGTCTTATCGACTTCGCTCAAGGCGGTTAACCGATAGATTCCTGCGTGGGCTGTGGCCAGTGCCTCCGGGTTGAGATCGCTGCCGATGATCTGTATGGCATGACGTGCACGGTGCTCGCCGAGCAGCTCGGTCAGGATGATGGCCAAACTGTAGCATTCGTCCCCCGAGGCGCAGCCCGGAACCCAGGCGCGGACGGGTTCGCCGTCCGGCTTGTTGACGAGGGCGGCGGCCAGAGCCCGTTCCAGTTCGCGAAAGGACGCGCGGTCACGAAAGAATGACGAAACCGAGATCAGAAAAAGCTGTTGTAGCGTTTTCACTTCATCCGGCTGGCGTTTAATCAGGGCGAGGTATTCCTCGGCGCCGGCAATGCCGAGCGCCGCCTTGCGTTTGCTCAGACGCCGCAGCAGCGTTTCTTCCTTGTAGCTGGAAAAATCGATGCCGGTGGTTTCATGCACGCGAAGCAGCAAAATCCTGAGTTCATCCAGTTCACGCGGATCGATATCCGACGGGGGTGTGTCGTTGTGGGTCGCGGGCGTTGCGGCTGGGCTTGTCGGGGCTGGAGACTTCGGGCTTACTGGAAATAAGGCCGGAAACATGAGCGACAATTTTTCGCCGATGATCTTTACCGGAAGGATTTGCTCTATGGCTTTGGCGTTGATTGCCGAACCCGGCATGCCGTCAAATTTCGCTTCTTCGGGGTCTTGGGCAATAGTCAGTCCTCCGGCATCCTTGATGCAGCGACAGCCCATCGTTCCATCGTTCCATCGCTCCCGGTTCCCGATAGAACGATACCGATAGCATTTTTCCCGCAGGATTCACCGATCGAAGCCAACAAGGTATTGACCGAGGGCGCGGACAGATTGCCGGTTCCCGGTGGTTGCAGATTGAGCAGACCATTCTGAACGCAGCCGTCTTTTCCTGCGGGAATGACATAGACGGTGTCAGCCTGCAGGCGCTCACCATCATCAGCCAGCTTGACCGGTAGCGCTGACTCGCGAGCCAGCAGGCGGACGACGAGATCGCTGTGGGCGTCGTGCGCCATGTGCTGGGCCACGACGTAGGCGATGCGGCCACTTACTGGCAGATGGGCGAACATCGACAGCAAGGCTTCAATCCCGCCGGCCGAGGCGCCAATGCCGGCAATGTGCAGGGTAAATGCGTTTTCGGGGCGGGAAGGAGAGATTGCTCGCATTTATGGCTTTTCGAGGGCTTCCAAAGCGATATCAAAATCGTAGTTGGCGACGGCGTTGGTCACCTGTTTGAGTTTTGCGGCGAGGGGGGTGCCCCTGGCCAGTTCGGTGAGTTCATCGAGCGCATCGCTGGCAGTTGAATCATTGTCGGCCAGCAGGGCGTGCAAATGGGCGAGAAGTTCGTCAATCTGCCCGACATCGACGGTAGCCGCAGGGGTCTCGGATGTCGGCGCAGCTTCATTAGCTGCAGGCGAATCGGGCCGGATCCATTTGGCGATGGTGTTGAACATTTCGCCGACGTTGAGGGGTTTGGCGATGTGATCGCACATGCCGGCCTCGATGACCTTCTCCTTGTCACCGGCCATGGCGTTGGCGGTCATGGCGATGATCGGCAGGGCGGCCAAGGCCGGATTCTTGCGGATTGCGCGTGTTGCGGTGTAGCCGTCCATGACCGGCATCTGGCAGTCCATCAGCACGCCGTCGAAACGGCTGTCCTGAGCCAGAATGTCGAGGGCCTCCTGGCCGTGATTGGCGACCACGACCTCGATCCCGGCCTGGCTCAGCAATTCCATCGCCAGTTCCTGGTTCATGTCGTTGTCTTCGACCAGCAGGATCCGGGTGCCCTTGAGACTGGCCATGGTGTCGGCCATGCTGTCGTCCTTCTCGTGAGCCCGGGTCTCGGTGACAAAGCCCTTGTCCAGTGCTTCACCGATAGCTTCGAGCAGCGTTGACGAGGTGACCGGCTTGGTCAGCACCGATTGCGGTTTGACGCCTTTGGCTTCGGCGCTGGA
>JBAXHE010000075.1:0-14543 GCA_037139055.1 Betaproteobacteria bacterium
GGCGGGCAAAGGTGAGCAGGCAACTCGTCAGGCGATCGACGTTAATGAAGCAAATCTCTAAACGCAAATGATGAGCGTTTCGCAATCGCCGCTTAAGGCCCTTGCCGAGGCTGCTTGAGCCTTGTTACCAAAGAAAAGCCGGCGGGGACTTCGGTCCCCGTCGTCATTTATACCTTCCAAATCATTCGGCAGCGGCGATTACTCGCCTTCGATGCGGAATCCAATTTTGAGCGTCACCTGAAAATGAGCCACCTTGTCATCGACAACGTGGCCCGTCGTTTTCACCACCTCAAACCATGAAATATGGCGGATTGTTTTCGCGCTCGTCTCGATAGCATTGCGAATGGCCTCATCCGTACTGGTCTTCGAAGAACCGACGACTTCAACGATTTTATAGACACGATCTGGCATCACAGACTCCGTTATGTGGTGGTTACCGAGACTGTCATACTAGCAAATAACAGCCCATCGCTGCGCTCCCCGTTCGCCACAAGGCTTTCGACAGGCTCCTGCTAGAGGCCTGTGACCGGATGCTCCGGATGCTCCGCGCTCTCTCCTTGAACCATCGGCTTATTGCCGAGCAGTGCTTTAATCAGGGCAGTTCGCTGCGCATCCTGTTCACTAAATGAAAACCAGGAACGAAACCCTCCGTGACTGGCAAACACGCCATAAACCGACTTTGACGGCGCAATGATAATGCTCGGCTTCCCGTTGACCAGCATTTCAAAGCGCAACGTACATAGTGAGCCATCGGGGATCGGGTCATCAAGAAGAAGACACACACCGCCAAGAGAAATTTCCTGCGAGTGGCCGGCAATCACCCTCTGATCGGGAAGCATGACCTGCGCACGTCCATGAAGGTGATGATGGGGCTGCCGCTGGATTTCCATATCAGGCTTGCAATCTGAAGACTTGTATCGGTAAGACGTTACGGGAAAATGGTTTTAATCCAAGCGTGAAGGATAGATCAAAATGCATCGCTCCAGAACTTATTTGGCATCATGACTATTTAAAAACAAGCGTTCTGCACAGTACACTGCCAGCAAGCCGTCACGAAGGCTACCGGCTTTTCTTTTTCCAGTTGGCCACGCACGTAGTCCTCAGGTACTCGACAGCACGTTCCATGTGGGTGTCCGGCCAATTGGCATCGAGATCGGCGAGCCGTTCTTCCGCTTCGGTCTGCAGATCGTCCAGCCAGAATTTCTGCAGATCTTCCCGGGTCGCTTCGGGTGCATAGGCGTTGATGAAGCGGATCACCGCCGGGGAATCAAAACCTGAGGTCCGAAAAATACGCGTTACCTCCTTGGCGTCCTTCAATAGCATCGAGGCTTTACCTGGCTGGCCGGTGGCGACCAACAGGAAGACCGTGGCCACGACGGCAGGATCATCCGCTTCGCCGCGGGTCACGCGATCCCAGTCCTTGGCTACCAGACGGTCGTACTCCCTGACATCCTCGTCGAGGCTCTCGCTGACGAAGTAGCTTTGTCCATAATCCGCGTACAACAATTTGTCCGCCGTACTCCCAGCCGCCCGGATCTGCGGCAGATCCTTGTCGATGAAACGCTGCATTGCACGTTTGGCCAGCGTCTGAAAGTCCACCGGTTCATTGCGCAGGAAGGTATTCAGGCGCGACTCGTCAAGCTTCGCTTTGACGCTCTTGGCGGCCTTGATCAGCCGGACAAATCCGGTGCGCGACGGAATCTTCAACTCGGCCTGGTCGACAAAGAGTACCAGCATGGCTGTGCGGATCAGCGCATCCGCTTCCTCGACATCGGCACGCGAAACACCCATTTTCCGGGCCAGCCACAGGGAAAAATCGATCGTGGTCTGGTTGCCCTGGCGAATGAGATGTTCAGCGCGGTAGTGTTCGAGAGAAAACGAGTCGATCAGGGTCTTCTCATCGAGATAGGCGCGCTGGCTCTCGGGCGACACCGATTCGCCATCGATTACGGTGCTTTCAGGCAGCGCGTGCAAGCGCTTGAGCATGTCCGAACCGCCTTTGGAATGCGACAGCAAGGTCTTGTCGCGCAATGACGTCGCGGCACGCTGCAGATCGCCATCGCAGCACTCTTCGAGAAACAGGCTGATCAGCTTGACCATGCGCTGCAGCGCCAGTTCCAGTTCTGGGCGCAGATGCGCCGTACCAAAATAATTGGCGATCTGAACCATCCCCTTCGACAAGTCTTCCTGAATGCTTCTCAAACGATCGGGCGAAATGATCTCGCGTTCCACGCCATAGCGCAGTGCTTTTTCAAAAAACGGACTATCGTCAAATGTCGCCAGTGCGGTTGTTGCCATGTTTCCGATTCCTTAAATGGCCGACTCTTCCTCTTCGCCATTCGCTTCACCAGAACCCGCAGGTCCGGAAAGCGCCATTTCATTGGCCAGCTCAACCATTTTCTGCACCCGGTCACGCAGCGTATGCATCACTTCCTCGAAGGCATCAGGAAGTTCGTAGCGCAACAGCCAGGCGGTTTCCATCCAGTCGCCATCGGCGATTTCAAAGCGCGAAAGCTGCGGCTTGGATTTCTCCATGGAATTGCCAAAGCCGAGGCTGTGATCGAGTTCCTCGATTTTTTCCATGAGCCAGGTGTTGTGCGTCTGGATACCCGTGTCGCTATGGAATTGCGGAGAGAAACTCCCAGTCGAGATGAAGCTGAAAATTTCGTCGTAGCGATCTTCAAAGTAATCGGCCAGCGCCGAACAGCCCCCTTCGGTATCAGCAATGGTTTCCAGGTACTCACAAGCCGTTTCCGCTTCACGGTGGATGACGGCATTCATCATGGCACGCAGTCGCTCACCGGTGCGGTCGCCGTATTTTTTCTCAAGCACAATCGCCCGGGCAAACTGCTCGGGAGTGACCAGCATATTCACCACCGACTCGCGTGAGGAATCAAACTCACGCATGACGGCCAGCAGATCCTTGGGCTGCATCTCATCGAGGATGCTCACCAGGGCGTGATCGCCACTCTGATCGGCCACGGCGACCAGCGCCTTCTCGGCCCCGGCAATATCGCCCGCATGAATCAGCTCGGCGGAACGCAAAACTATTTGGTGCATGACATGCCCCTCTGAAGAATTCATTTAGCTATCCAGTTTTTCAAATCCCTGTTCGGCAAGCCAATCTGCACCGGCCTCGCCCAAATCACCGGAGCCCTCATCATCGTCATCCCGGTCTGAATCTTCTTCATTCAGATACTCGGGCTCAGGCGCCTCAGCTGATGATCGCGTGCGCAGGAACTCCAGCGCGGCCGTCGTCACGAGAAAAGCATCACCACCGCGCACTTTCAATGAAGACTCGATCAATGGCAGAGCCCAATCGGACACCGTCAGTTCATTTTTCAGTTCATCCCAGGCGACGAAATCGGAATCGTCGACCTCACTCAGCGCGATCTGCCGCATCAGTTCAGGCGACTTGAAATCAAACGCATCGTAAAAAACCACCGCGACCATTTCTGGACTGAATTCGATCATCGGCAGGATGGAATCCAGTGCTCCGCGTTTGTCGTTAAGCCGTTTTTGCAGCACCGACTTGCCGGCAGAATCAGTAATCAGGTCATCGACTTCGGAGTTGTAGCTTCTGATGAGTTCGGAAAAGTAATGCGATTTTTTCAATGAAAAAGCCCCTGAATGTATTTCTCTGCTATTTCCCGTGCCACAGGCACCGGATCTTCGATGAGACTACGCTGGCGATAATCGTCAAAGGCTTTGCGACGCTCGGCGTCAGCAAGCACTTCATACGCCTCCTGAACTTCCCTGAAGCGCGCTGCCGCGTCCGGGGATGGGTTTTTGTCAGGATGGTACTGCGTGGCCTTTTTTCGGTAAGCCGCCTTGATCAACTCTGCGCTGGCACTGGACGGAACCCCCAGCCGCGCATAATAGTCATGCACTATCGACATCCACTTCTCCCCTGTTGAAGCCTGACCTGTGCCTGACTTGAGTTCGCGCAAACAAATGATCGACCGCTGATCCTCGACAAATTTGCCACCGGAATACAAAAAACCTGCATAGCCTTCAGGCTGTGCAGGTTCTAGGGCTACTGGCGGAGACGGAGGGATTCGAACCCTCGATTCAGGTTTTGCCCGAATGCTCCCTTAGCAGGGGAGTGCCTTCGACCACTCGGCCACGTCTCCGGAAGGGCGCGATAATAGCTGTTCCAGCGCGCCCGGTCAATTCCCTTGCCGCTTACTCTGCCCGGTCGAGTCCAAATGCCTTGTGCAGCACACGAACGGCCAGCTCAAGGTATTTTTCTTCAAGAACGACAGAAATCTTGATCTCGGAAGTGGAAATCATCTGGATATTGATTCCCTCAGAACCCAGTACACTGAACATCTTGCTGGCCACGCCCGGGTGTGAGCGCATACCTACGCCGACCGCCGAGACCTTGCAGGTCTTGTTGTCACCGATAACGCCGCGCGCGCTCATACTGTCCGAGGTCGCTTGAAGAATGGCCAGCGCCTGGTTGTAATCGCTGCGATTCACGGTGAACGAGAAATCAGTGGTGCCATCACGTCCAACATTCTGAATGATCATATCGACGTCGATATTGGCATCGGCAATCGGCCCGAGAATCTTGTACGCCACGCCCGGCAGATCGGGCACACCCATGATGGTCAGTTTGGCCTCGTCACGATTGAAGGCGATTCCAGAGATGATCGGTTGTTCCATGTTCTTGTCTTCCTCAACAGTTATCAGCGTGCCCTCGCCTTCGTCCTGGAAGCTTGAAAGCACACGCAGTTTGACTTTGTATTTACCGGCAAACTCGACCGAACGAATCTGCAGAACCTTTGACCCCAAGCTGGCCATTTCCAGCATTTCTTCAAAGGTAATCGTATCCAGCTTGCGGGCTTCAGGCACCACGCGCGGGTCAGTGGTATAGACGCCATCCACATCGGTATAAATCTGGCACTCATCGGCCTTCAATCCGGCGGCCAGGGCGACGGCCGAGGTATCGGAACCGCCGCGGCCAAGGGTTGTAATGTTGCCATTCTCGTCGGCGCCCTGAAATCCGGCGACGACAACGACATGGCCTTCAGCCAGATCCTGGCGGATTTTCTCATCGTCAATTTGCAGAATCCGCGCCTTGGTGAACGTGCTGTCGGTCAGCACCCGCACCTGCGAACCGGTATAGCTCTTGGCCTTCAGCCCCTCTGCCTGCAGCGCGATGGCTAGTAAGCCAATGGTGACCTGCTCTCCGGTCGAGGCGATCACGTCAAGCTCACGCGGATCCGGTGTCGTGGAGAGTTCCCTGGCCAGTCCGATCAGGCGATTGGTTTCGCCCGACATCGCGGAGGGAACGACGATGATGTCATGCCCCATCGCTTTCCAGCGTGCGACACGTTTTGCCACATTTTTGATGCGCTCCGTCGTGGCTACCGACGTACCTCCAAATTTCTGAACTATCAGCGCCATTCTCAATCCAATAAGTGGTCACAAAAGAATTGATTTTACCCCAATGTCTTCTTGAAACGTAAGGGAAAATCATTTTTCCGGACTTGGCGTCGGCACCGCTGCGATCGCATATGCCATGCCACTTGCAATTTATTATGTATATGTTCTATACTGGGTCTTGACTATAACTAAAGTCATACATCAGAATCAGTAATTGAAGGCGCACCACCTTGGTTACAACAAGTCGCAGCCATTGCATGAAAGGATCATTATGAACAGCCCGAAAATAATCGACAAAAACGAACCCCGCGCGATCCGTCGCAAACTGGGTCTCAATCAGCAGCAGTTCTGGTCAAAAATCGGCGTCACTCAGAGCGGCGGTTCCCGCTATGAAAGTGGTCGCAACATGCCTAAACCCGTGCGTGAACTTCTGCGTCTGGTGCATGTTGAACAGATCGATATTCAGCGCATCAAGCGGGACGACGTTGATGTGATTGAATACCTGAAGAGCGAAGATTCAGAGCTCTACAAAACGCTGAAAAAAGCAGCCAAGGCCAAGAAAAAAGCTGGCTAGGCGCTCAAGGGTTAGCCACCACCTCGACGCCCAGCGCACTGATGCGCTGAGCAAATCGGCAGAAACGATCCGATGTCAGGTTGGTTAACCGTCCGGCATCCGGCTGCAAGGAAGGGCGTGCAAGACCGTAAAGGTGCACGCCCTTTATCTTTTCCTGAACGGACTTGATCAGTTCAAGGTAGGCTGACTGTTCTGCCTCATCAGCTTCTTCCCCATCGATAGCGAGATAGCAGGTCTGAACCCAGGTCGGGGCCAGCGAAGCGCATTGCAGAAGTGCTGACTGGATTTTGTCTGTCGGAATCACCATGCCATTGATTTTGGCCATCCCCTGTGCCGTCACCCGATCGACCTTGAACCAGACCTCGCCATTGATCGCGCCAATCCGCGCGATACCCTCTCTGACGGCCGGCCGGTGCAACAAGCTGCCATTGGTGATCAGGCGAACTTTCAGTTGCTCAAGCAGCGAAAACTCACGAAGGATTTCTTCCACCAGAGCAACGGCCTCAGCAAACTCGGTGGCGCTGGTCGGCTCACCGTTGCCCGAAAAGGCGACATCGACCAGACGGCGAGCTTCAGTTGGCGCATTTTGAACAAGAAAATCACCCTGAGTGGCCGCGTGCAGAAAGGCCCGCAACTCCTCGCCCAACGTACCGAGATTGATTGGAGGTGGCCCGCCACGGGTCAGATTGGGTACCTGACAATACACACACGCCCAGTTGCAGGCATTATTGATATTGAGGTTAATCCCGACCGAGACCCCTCCCGCTCGCCGCGAAACCACCGGATAGACGTAAATCAATCCGGCACTATCGCGGCTATGGTCATTGACGTTCAGCATGATATTTCTTGAAGAGCCCCTTGATATCCAGCTCGCACAAGGAGCATGGTGCTGCAATGATATAATCAGACGCTGAAACCTTCCCGGATTTTTCAATGTTTATCACCCGCCGCCTCGAATTTGACGCTGGTCACCGCATTCCTGATCACAAAAGCCAATGCCAACACCTGCATGGTCATCGCTACGCTCTGGAGATTACCCTCCGCGGTGAGATCATCCGGCAAGACGGAAACGCGGCCAACGGAATGGTCATGGATTTTTCCGAAATCAAGACCCTCGCCAACGCGCATCTGATTGATATTTGGGACCACGCTTTTCTGGTCTATTCCGGCGACACACCGATTGTTCAGTTCCTGCAGTCGCTGCCGAATCACAAGACGGTCATTCTCGACTGCATCCCGACGGCAGAGAATTTGGCCGAGAAGGCTTTTTCGATTCTTGATGCCGTATTTCTTGATACCTTCGGCAATCATTTGCGGCTGGAACGGGTTCGCCTTTATGAAACCCCCAATTGCTGGGCGGATGCCACCCGCTCGGCTTAGGCCTTCCTACTGCCCTTCTGCCCATGCCCAGACGTCTCGCCCGATGTCTGGACGGCAACCACCGTATCGTTCCGTAGCAAGCTATTGAGTAGCGTACTGAGATCGTTGAAATTGAACGGCTTGCTCAGGAACTCGTTCATTCCTGACGCCAAACATTCCGTCTTGTCGCTTTCAAAGGCATTGGCCGTCATGGCGACAATCGGCAAAGGTGTTTGTCGTTCACTTTGAATTTCCCAGGCACGGATAAGACGGGTGGCTTCCAGACCGTCCATCACTGGCATCTGAATGTCCATCAGGACGATATCAGGCACTTCGCCGCCGGTAATCAGATCAACCGCCTGACGCCCATCCTCGGCGACGACCACCCCGTAACCCAGCTTGGTCAACAGCGACACCACCACCTTACGGTTGATCTGGTTATCCTCGACGACCATGACGCGACCCGTCTTCGGTTTCGTGCTGACATCAGAGGCGATATGCCGCTCAACGTGACGGTTCTCTTCGCCGGCAGCTGCGATATCCGTACGGATGCGAAACCAGAATCGTGATCCTTTACCCGCTTCACTTTCAACGCCGACTTGCCCGCCCATCAATTCTGCCAGTCCGCGCACTATCGAGAGCCCCAGACCGGTGCCGCCAAACTCCCGGGTTGTTGAACTGTCCGCCTGGGCAAATGGCAGAAAGATCAGATTCAGTTTATCGGCGGGAACGCCTATTCCGGTATCGGTGACTGAAAACTCAAGAAGTGCCGATTGCTCTTCGCGTTCAATTTCAGTTCCGGCAATGAGAACACTACCCGTGTCGGTAAACTTTATAGCGTTGCCGACAAAATTTGAAAGCATTTGACGCAGACGGTAGGCATCGGCACTGTAACGCTGCCCGCGCGGCCCGGACCATTGGTATTCAAGCAGAAGACCCTTGCTCAGCGCCGACCCGGAAAACAGGGTTTGCGTTTCATGAAGTAACTGTTCCGGATCAAAAATCGTCGTTTCCAGATGAATTTTCCCCGCTTCAATCTTCGACAGATCGAGAATGCCGTTCAACAAACTCAGCAAGCTTTGCCCGGAGGCCAAAATGGTTCGGGTGTACTCACTCTGCTCACGCTCGCTCACCTGTGGCAACAACAACAGCTGCGCCATCCCCAGGATGCCGTTGATCGGCGTACGAATCTCATGCGACATGGTGGCCAAAAACTGGCTCTTGGCCAAACTGGCGGCCTCCGCCTCGGTTTTCAACTGCCGCATTTCGGCCATTCGGCTTTCGCGCTGGCGCAAATTACGGACTAGAGAAAGCAAACCGGCGATCAAGGCCAGGACACCAAGCGCAGCAACACTGGCGATCAAGGCGGCGGATTCATGCCAGCGGGCAAGTATCAGTTCATCCGTTACCACAATGGCGACCACCAGAGGATATTTCTCGGTCACGCGTACTGCGGCAAGCCGCAGCTCTTTCTCGCCAGTAGTGAAGCGCGGTGAATCACGCAGCAACACAGCCGACTTTGCCTTCATCACTTCGACAACCTCGTAGGATGCACCGGTTCGATTGAACGTGCCGATGAGTTCGTCCTTGAAAGGCCATCTGGCCAGCAACATCAAGTCATTGCGAAAAAGGCTGATGGTCGTTCCCTTGCCCAGGTTAAGAGCAAGTCTCTCAAAAAACCCGGTGAACACGTCGACCGACATCCCCACGAGAACCAGCCCCATGAATCTGCCTTGGGCGTCGTTGAGTCGGCGACTGATATAAAACGTCCACTTTCCATTACCCTTGTTATGCACTGGCTGGCTAATGAAATCACCCAAATTCGGGTTATCTAGATGCGCCTTGAAATAATCTCGCTCCGACAGATTAATCACAGGAGAAGGATAGGAGCGGCTGAAATTGATGATGTCCCCATTGGCAGCGACGATGCTGACCACATCGATCTGGGGTAAGCCACGAGCTCTTTCACGCAATACGTCATAGATCGGCAAGGTCGCCATTTTGGCGCGAAACAAGGCCTGATCAGTCACTCTGGCCTCGCGCACGCGCTCAGCGACCGAATCCAGAATCAGATAGGCAGAAAAAACCGTCTGTGAGGCATGCTCAGCCAGGATCAGCGACATGCTATCCATCTGCCGCCGCCAGTCTTCAATCTCCCTGTCGCGCATCGCCAGAAGGGACATCACCACACCGGCGATCATCGCCGCAATCACCAGAGCACCAAAGAGCCCTACCGTACGGCTGATCTGCTGTTTTCCCTGCAAAAAATCCACGGTTCTCCCACCTATCCGCCAACGCCTTCGAGCAATTCTGCTCGCAATTTCTGGAAAAAGCAGTCCATCAGCCTGAAGCACGTCCCTCCCGACAGAAAGGCCATAGTCAAACTGACACTATGGAGCATAAGCATTTGCAGTGTAGCCGTTCCCGACGGCTTCGAGCAATCGAGTTGAGGAAAGCCGTTTTCAATCAGCGCCATCAATTCATTTTGGCTCAACGGCTCTTGTGCAGAGAATCCAGTTAATCGGAGCCAATGGCATCGGCATTCGAATCCTGAAAACCATGCTCGCCGACAAGCATTACTATGCTTTACAGGGTTGCAATGCTTATCTTTCCACGTCTGGGGCATTTGATTGCCAGCCAACCAACCGACCAGTGTTTTTTGTGGCAGACTGACGTTCTAAGCTTGGCCTGAGCAGGTTTGGTAATGCGGCCATCGAGGGCCAATCTGAGTGAGGAAAATGGTTATGCAGGACTATGTGCAAAAATTAGAAAAGATTGCCGAAGTTCATATTCACAAACATCCTGCGCATGTTGTTGATAACAAGGTGCTGGCTTACGATCGCGAGAAGATGATTTCTTACATCGTCGGTCCCAAGGTTCTTGAGTTGGGATGTGGCGATGGTGATTGGGTGCCACGGATGATTCAACTGTTTGGTCATTCCTATGTAGTGGATGCTTCCCCAAAGCTGTTGGCTCATGTGAAAGAGGTCAATGGTAATGAAGTGACGACTTACAATAGTCTATTCGAGGATTTCACACCCCCGGATGGACTCAGGTTCAATACCGTTATTGCCACCCATATTCTGGAACACGTAGATGATCCGGTTCGTGTATTGCAACGATGCCACGAATGGCTGGTGCCGGGCGGGCTGGTGATGATCATTGTCCCCAATGCCAACTCGCTGCATCGCCAGTTGGCCGTCATGATGGGGATTCAAAAAACCATTTACGACTTTAGTCCACGTGATTACGAAGTCGGCCATCAGCGGGTCTACGACATGCCACAGATGCGCAGCGACATTGCCAAGGCTGGGTTTGAAATCGTTTTCGAACGTGGCCTTTCGTTGAAGATTTTGCCTAATGGCATGATGACGGAATTTCCGGACTCCTTACTCAAGGCCTTAGTGGATATTTCCGACAACATGCCCGCAGAATGTATGGCCAATATCGCCTTTGTGATTCGCCCAATTCAATCCGTTTTAGCGATAGCCGTCACCAGCAGAGAGGATGGTGCTCCAATCGGAGTTTCATGCGATCAATAACCGCTTCATGCTCCCAGCGCTGCTCCATAGTCAAATGCGAGAACATCGATGAATATGGCTACACAACGATCAAAATGCAAAAAGCCACTCCGAAGAATGGCCTTTTGCTTTGTTTTTCTGGTGCCCCCGAACGGAATCGAACCGCTACCTGATGATTACAAATCAACTGCACGACCTTCATGCTACGGGGGCATTCTTACTCGGTGAGGCGCGGATTATAGCCGAACTTGGTCGCCACTGCACCCCGATACTGGCGTAATATTCTCTGTGAAACGCTCGGTCAATCGTATCAACGTACAACTTTTTTCGTGACACCCATGCCCAACCCAACCAATCCGTCAGAAATTGCCCGCGAAACACTGAAACTGCTGATGTCCCGCCGTATGGCACCGTCTCCTGACAACTATCGCGCCATTTACAACGAAATCGCCGGAATCAGCGAAAAAAACAAGGAAATATTTCCGGAACGCGAGCTAAAAGCGCTGATTGCCGCACTGCCCAAAGAAATCCCGATACAGCAGCGACTGTCACGCGAGCTTGATCAGGCGCTCAAGGGGGAGAACTGGGAAGACTACAAGAAAACCCTGGTCGAATTCATCAAGGCACAGAGTGCTGAATCAAGTCAGAGCTGGGGAGATTTGCTAACCGAGTTTCTGCGTCAATGGGAGGCCAAGCAGTCCAACCTAACCCCCGCTCGCAAGCGTGAGTCGCTAGATCACGTGCTCGCCAGTTCGTCTAAGAACAGCGAGGTTCTGTTTGGCCGGTTGCAACGCCTGATCAAATCGTGGTCGCTCAACAAAGAAGTCACCGAGGATGCCGAAGCCGACATTGAGGTGTCCGCAGAGCCTGAAGCTCCAGCACCCACTCAAGCACCGACAGCAACATCCCCCACTCAGGTGAGCAGAGCCAGTGAGCTTCTGCCGGAACTCCGCGAACTGTTTGCCTACACCCTCGAAATCGTCACTGCCACCCAACTCGCTGACGAGCCTGAACTGGAAACCGAAGCGCGCAGAATTGCCATGGCCGTTCGCAGTGCCCATAGCTTTCAGGCGACGCAGGATCTGCTCGCGGCCGTCAAGCGCCTGGCCTACCAACTCGAATTTCTGTCGGAAGATCGCAACGAGCTGCGTAGTGGATTGCTCAAGCTATTGCAACTGATGATCGAGAATGTCAGCGAACTGGTGGTTGATGACCGCTGGATGAATGGCCAGATCGAGATGGTACGTGATATCGTTGCCCGCCCGATGAACTTGCGTACCATCCATGACGCCGAACACCGTCTCAAGGACGTTATATTTAAGCAAAGCCAGCTCAAGCACAGTCTTTTCGAAGCCAGGGAAACGCTCAAGCTGATGCTCGCCGGATTTGTTGATCACTTGGCTGAGTTCGCTGACTCCACATCCGACTACCATGACAAGATTGAAGTCTGTGTCGAAAGAATCAGCAAGGCCGATGACATCTCCCAATTGCAAGACGTGCTGGCCGAAGTCATCAGCGAAACCCGCATCATTCAGATCAACGCCCAGCGCTCACGCGACGATCTACGCGCCACCAAGCTAAAGGTCGACGAAGCCGACAAGCGCATCCACGAGCTACAGGATGAACTCGACAAGGCCAGCCTGCTGGTGCGCAACGACCAGTTGACCGGGACGCTTAACCGCCGAGGGCTTGAAGAAGTCTTTGAGAATGAGACGGCACGCGCCCAACGAAGAAAGGCGCCGCTTTGTGTCGCCATGCTGGATATCGACAACTTCAAGAAACTTAACGACTCACTTGGACACGAAGCGGGGGATGCGGCGCTGATCCATCTGGTCACCGTCATCCGCGACACCCTACGCCCGCAGGACACTCTGGCTCGATTTGGCGGCGAGGAATTCATCATCGTTCTCCCTGAAACAACGCTTGAAGACGCCAAAAGTGCCATCGTGCGCCTGCAACGAGAGTTGACCAAACGCTTCTTCCTTCACGCAAACGAAAAAGTCCTGATTACTTTCAGCGCAGGAGTCACCGAATATCGCCCTGATGATACACAGGCCGCCATTACCAAACGTGCAGACGAGGCAATGTACCAGGCCAAACAGACCGGCAAGAATCGGGTCGTGGTGAACTGATCAAGCCACAGGTTAACGCTTTGTAATACACTTCTTGCCGCTGACGTTTTATCTAACCGTACAATCTAGCTGCACATTGCCTGATCAAGGTCACAACATGAAATGCATCATTCTTGCCGGTGGATTCGGCACCCGCATCAGTGAAGAATCGCACCTGAAACCCAAGCCGATGATCGAGATTGGTGGGCGCCCCATCATCTGGCACATCATGAAAATATTTTCCACTCAGGGCATCACTGAGTTTGTTGTTTGCCTGGGCTACAAGGGCTACATCATCAAGGAATATTTTGCCAACTACTTCCTGCACATGTCGGACGTCACCTTCGACATGACGAACAACTGCATGAAAGTTCATGAGAAGCATGCCGAACCCTGGCAAGTTATGTCTACATTTTTTGACCGCTCCTATCTTGAAAGTCTTCTGAAAATTCGGAGGGTACTATGCTGCACGAGGGAGTAACCCCTGCCTTCTGGAAAGGACGACGAGTCCTGCTCACCGGACATACTGGTTTCAAAGGAGGATGGTTAGCCTTATGGCTGGATTCGATGGGAGCAGATGTATCCGGATTATCATTATCTCCTCCAACGGATCCTTCTTTTTTCCAGGCCGCAGGTGTTGCAGAAAGCATTACTCATACGACCGGCGATTTGCGTGACTTTGAACAGGTCCTTTCCATTGTTCGAGACACCCAGCCCGAGGTTGTTTTTCATCTTGGAGCACAATCCCTCGTCCGGCAAAGTTACACAGACCCAAGAACCACGTTTTCAAGCAACGTCATGGGGACAGTCAATCTTCTTGAAGCGATCCGAGAGACAGGATCAGTCAAAGCTCTACTCGTGGTTACTAGCGACAAGTGCTACGAGAATCGCGAGTGGCTGTGGCCTTATCGTGAGAATGAGCCAATGGGGGGGAAAGACCCCTACTCTGCAAGCAAAGGATGTGTCGAACTGCTTACGGCGGCTTGGCGCGACTCGTTTCTTCATCCGCATACTTCTGTTGCCACAGCCCGGGCGGGGAACGTTATTGGCGGTGGCGACTGGGGAATCGACCGACTTGTCCCTGACGCACTTAAGGCTTGGCAGAACAATAAAATATTGACCATCAGAAGCCCTAAAGCGGTGCGCCCATGGCAATACCATCTCGATGCGTTGGCTGGCTATCTAACGCTTGCCTCTGAGTTAATCAACGGAAAGCATATCGGCGCTTGGAATTTTGGACCAACCGATACGGGAATGCTGTCGGTTGAAAATTTACTTCGAAGACTCGCGGCGGCCTGGGGGGAGGACGCGAAATGGGAGACACTTACCAGCCAGCAACCTCACGAAGCGATGCAATTACTTCTCGATAGCCGCAAGGCACGAACCCTGCTAGGCTGGAAAAATGTGCTCGACGTCGAGCACAGCGTGAGCGCCATCGTCGCCTGGCATCAGGCCTGGCGCAGCGGGGAAAACATGCGCGAATTTTCTCTCGAACAAATAAAACAATACCTCGGAAACCTTGAATGAATACAGACCCGTCACGCGAAGACATCCTTGAACTGGTTGCCCGCTACGTCGAAAAATCCG
>JBAXHE010000076.1:0-14496 GCA_037139055.1 Betaproteobacteria bacterium
TGGTTCCGTTGGTTTGCGCCATACCGAACATGAAGGTGACACCGACGAGGATCATAAACAGGCTGGTCGGGAAGTATCCCATCACCTTGGCGCCGGAGGTGCCACCCCAGACACCGGCAACGATGATGGCAAAACCGATGGCCAGGAAACCTACGTTTAGGTCATCGTCGATGCAGCTGATAATAACAACTATCAGCAGCGCAACGATTGACATGATTGCGACTAACGAAATATCCACATGTACCTCCCCACTATTGAAAAACATTAGAAAGATGAGAGCTGTTTCAGAGAACTATTTCAAAATGCAATAACTTGAGTTTAAAACCTGACTAGACGACTCCACAATTGCGGAGCACTGCGAGCAGTGAATTGCCAATTTACTGCGCCTGTTGCCGACCTCCTTTCGATTTAATGGTTGCTCGTCTAAGAACTCTTGAAGAATCAAGATGCTATTAGTAAATAAAACTGCGCTGATTATAAGCTTCGCTGGAACTTTGTAAATAGTTATGAGTCAACGGGCGGTTGACCCTTTTTCTGATTCTTGTACCGGGCTATTTATACTCGCCCGTTTACCCCTGATTGGGCGACATTCCGTGGCTGGTCATTGACGCGATCAAGTCCGAGAAAAGCTCTCCCTGAACAATAACGTGATTGCGCAAACGGTCGGCAGCAAGTTCGCCGTTCCCTGCCACCAGTGCTTCAACGACTTCGGCGTGTTCGTCTCTGGAAGTCTTGAGCCGACCGCGGATGCGTAGCTGAAGGCGGCGATAGGCACCCAGGCGGCGAAAAAGAGACGCCGCTTTCTGATTCAGAAAACTGTTATGGCTGGCCGCGTAGATGGCCATGTGAAAGCGTTCATTCTCGTGGTAATAATTATCCACGTCGCCCGTTTCAAACGCTTTTTCGCAGGCCGCCTGAGCGTCGAGTATGGTCTTGAGGTCGGTTTCGCTGTGGCGTCGGGCGGCCAGACGGCCACTCATGCCTTCAAGCTCGGCCATGACCTCGAACATTTCGTAGAGTCTTTGCGGAGACACTTCAGTCACGATGGCTCCGCGCCGGGGGCGCATTTCGATCAGGCCATAGAAAGCGAGCTGAATCAGCGCCTCGCGAACCGGTGTGCGGGAAACAGCAAATTCACTCGCCAGTTCGGTCTCGTCGAGTCGCATGCCTGGAAGGTATTTGCCGGTCACAATTCGCTCTTCCAGCGTTTCCTTCAGCTTTTCCGACATCCGCGAATGCTCTTTCTTCATCCTGATGCTTTCTCCAGCATGGAAATACAGCCAATAGATTACTTGTTTTTATAACCTAGTGGTTTTGTATTTGCAATCAACTTTGTTGTATACAAGAAAAATAATTGAGAATACAATTAATCGTGGTCAGCGCTCTGGTGACTCGCATCTGATCTTGGCACGCAGGGTTCATTGAAACATTCAACGGATAAAAGGCATGAGCATGAAAGCATTGGAAGGTATCAAAGTTCTGGACTTAAGCAGAGTGTTGGCAGGGCCCTATTGCACCATGATGCTCGCCGATTTCGGCGCGAACATCATCAAGATCGAGCCGCCGGGTTCCGGTGATGATTCACGTGCCTTCGGTCCGTTTGTGGGCAAGGAAAGCGCCTATTTCATGAGCCTCAACCGGAACAAACGTTCGATCACGTTGAACTTCAAGCGTGAAGAGGAAATTGAACTCTTCCGCGAAATGGTCAAGCAGGCTGACGTGGTCGTCGAGAATTATCGTCCGGGGACGATGGAAAAATTCGGCATCGGCTATGAGGCACTGAAAGAGATCAATCCAAAAATAATTTACGCTGCCTGCTCTGGTTTTGGCCACAGTGGCCCGTATATGCTCAAGCCGGCCTATGACATCATTGTCCAGGCCATGGGTGGCATCATGAGCATCACCGGCCCGGAAGGCGGCGAACCCACGCGTGTCGGCGCTTCGGTCGGTGACATCATTGCCGGCATGTTTACTGCCTACGGCGTGATGCTCGGACTGTTCCACCGCGAACGTACCGGTGAGGGCCAGAAGGTTGATGTCGGCATGCTCGATTGCCAGCTGGCGGTTCTGGAAAATGCCATTTCCCGTTACACCACCTCGGGTGTTGTCCCGACACCGTTGGGTAACCGTCACCCGTCGATCACTCCGTTTGCTTCCTTCACCGCCAAAGACGGTCACATCATCGTCGGTGCAGGCAATGACCGGTTGTGGCAGCGTTTGTGCACCCTGCTCGAGTGCCCGGAGCTGATTACCGATGAACGCTTCAACAATAATGGCAACCGCACCACCAATGCACGGGCGCTGATGGTCCTGCTGAACGCAATTTTCATCAACAAGACCATTGCCGAGTGGCTGGAATTGCTGGAAAAGGCCGAGTTGCCCTGCGCGCCGATCAATACCATCGACAAGGTTGTCAACGATCCGCAGATCAAGGCACGGGAGATGATGATTGAGCTGGAACACCCGGTCGCCGGTCATCAAAAGATGGCCGGGGTTCCGGTCAAGATGTCGGGTACACCGGGCAAAGTTGAATTCCCGGCGCCCCTTCTGGGTCAGCACACTGGTGAAATTCTGCAGGAGATGTTTGGCTGGGATCAGGCCAAGACCGAGCAGTTTTTTGCCGAAGCAAAATAGTTTTTTTGAATTAGGGAAACACCGAATAAGTCTGAATTCGTCATCCCCGCGAAGGCGGGGATCCAGTTCCTTGAATATTATGGATTCCCGGCTCTGCACTTCCTCTGGTCGCCTTCGCGGGAATGACGACTTGTTCGGCGTTTCATTAGGCCATACCAACAGTGGAAGGCGCCTCCCTGGGGCGACCTTCCACCGTTCTTTAATGACTGCTCACGCTGTTAGGCGTGAGTTATGTGGTCAGGATCGTCGATCCGCAAGCCACTCGCTACCCGCTTCGGGATGCTGACTCAGCCGCTGCTGGTTGAACTTTGTACGCGCATGCAGACTCTTATTCACAAGCAGCTGATCTGGCTGACTTGAAATAGACCAAAACGGACGCACCTTCCTCTTCAACTGAGTTGTATTTTTTGCGGCCTGCTGCAAAAACCCAAAAGGAGTCGTCATGAACGTCGTCTATAACAGCGAACAATATGCCATCGTCGCCTATCCGGCGCGTCAGGCCTTCGAACTGGTGGATAAAACCGGCGGGCGGACGCTGTTTGTTCAAGGATCGGTAGCCGTCGGCTTGCGTGAAGCGATTGATAGCATTCCTTACGCCGAGCGCGATGAAGAGTCGATTGATTCCCTGCTCGATGATTATTGCGTCGGGGCGACACGTCCGATCAGCTATCACTGAGTGAGCAAAGGTATAATCCTTCACTTACTTGGGGAGAGCATTCAATGGCCATTTACGAATCTGAACACACCAAATTCATGCGCGAAATGATGGCGAAGAATCCTGCCTGGGCGCCGGCTCAGCTTGAGGGGATGGCGCGGCTTTGGGACAGGGAGTCGATCAGTCTGCCGGAACTGGAGAAGATTCGTGAGTCCTCCGAGGCGAATCGACCCTATCCCTATGACGTGAATTTCGAATAAACACGTTTTCAGGATTAGACCACCGCATAAAAATGGCCGGAATTCATCCGGCCATTTTTTGGTCTGAATAGTTACTTTAGGTGTGCAAGGAACAGACCACTCGCTTGACTGAGGGATCCTCGGGGTGCGGGTGGATGGTAAAGCCCAGCGTACTCATCAGGCGGAACATCTTCGAGTTCATCGCCAGTACGTCACCGACCACGGCGCGATACCCCTTCTGCCGTGCGACGTCGATGAGGGCGGACATCAATTTGCGTCCGACGCCGTGCTTTTGCCAGTCGTCGGCAATCGCCAGGGCAAACTCGACGGTCTCACCGTCCGGGTTGGTGACATAACGGGCGACGCCAATCTGGATTTCCTGGCCGTAATCGCCAAGAATGGTGGCAACCAGAGCCATCTCTCGGTCGTAGTCGATCTGGGTGAAGCGCACCAGCATGGCTTGCGTCAGTTCGCGCAAGGTATCCATGAAGCGGTAATACTTGCTCTCGTCGGAAAGATTCTTGACGAACGCCTGTTCCATGTCCGAGTCTTCCGGGCGAATCGGGCGGATGGTGATGGTACGCCCATCGGGTTGCTCCCATTCCTGTTCAAGATGCGCCGGATAGGGGTGAATCGCCATGTGTGAATAGCGATCTCCACTGGTCGGTGCATAGTCGATCACGATGCGAGCGTCGGCGGCGATGGCGCCCTTGTCGTCAACAATCAGCGGATTGAGATCGAGTTCCTGTAACCACGGCAATTCGCAGACCATTTCAGAAATGTTCAGCAACACTTCTTCCAGAGCCTCCATGTTGATCGGAGGCATGTTGTGATAGTCGCCGAGCAAGTTGGCGGCCCGGGTTGAGTGAATCAGGTCTTTGGCCAGGAAGCGGTTGAGTGGCGGCAAGGCGACGGCCAGATCGCTGAAGATTTCGACTTCAGTTCCGCCCGAGCCGAAGGTGATAATCGGGCCAAAAGTGGGATCGCGCAAAACGCCGATCATCAGCTCACGGCCATTGGGTCGAGCGATATAGGGTTCGATCGAAACCCCGTTGATGCGTGCATTCGGATTCTTCTTGCCGACCATTTCGATGATGTCGTGGTAGGCATTGCGTACCGAAGGCGCATTGGTGATGTTCAGGCGAACACCACCGGCTTCGGTTTTGTGCACCAGATCTGGAGAGTCGACCTTCATGGCGATCGGGAAGCCGATTTGTTCGGCAAGCAACAGGGCCTCGGTCGGCGTGCGCGCCACCATGGTTTGTGCGACCGGGATGCGGAAAGCGCGTAGTACCGCTTTCGATTCCATTTCCGAAAGCACTTTGCGGTGTTCCTGCAGCACGGCCTCGATCAGCATCTTGGCGCCTTCGGTTTCCTGGCGCGTGTGGGTCGAGGTGGCAATCGGGGTTTGCAACAGTAGCTTCTGGTTCTGGTAATAGGTTGATATGTGGTAGTAAAGCTCAACAGCGGACTCTGGCATGCGGAACGCAGGTATTCCCGCCTTCTCCAGCAAACTACGTCCCCCAGCCACCTGATCTTCGCCCATCCAGCACGCCAGAATGGGTTTTGCAGTACTTTCGCTGATTTCCATGACCCCTTGGGCAACCTCAAGGGGTTCGGTCATGGCCTGCGGCGTAAGAATGACCAGAATGCCATCGACACCATCGTCCTCGGCTACGGCCTGTATGGCGTCTCGATAGCGCTCTGGCGTGGCATCGCCGACGATATCGATGGGGTTGTTTCGCGACCAGGTCGACGGCAGCTTGGCACTGAGTGTCTTCATCGTCTCGGCCGAAAGCTCGGCCAGAGGAATGCGCATGTCGCCGGCCCGATCGGCCGCCAGTGCCCCCGGTCCACCACCGTTGGTGATAATCGCCAGGCGATTGCCGAGAGGACAGAATTTTGAGGACAATGCTTTTGAAGCATAGAACAGCTGGCCGAGCTCTTTGACCCGTACCACGCCCGCACGCCGAATCGCGGCATCAAAGACCGTGTCGGATCCGGCGAGCATGCCGGAGTGCATTTTTACGGCCTGCGAACCGGCCGCATGCCGACCGGCCTTGAGCAGGATGATTGGTTTGATGCGCGCCGCCGAGCGCAGGGCGCTCATGAAGCGGCGAGAGTTCCGAATGCCTTCGATGTACAGGAGGATGTAGTGCGTGCGATTGTCGCAGACCAGATAATCGAGGATCTCGCCAAAGTCTACATCGGCCGTTCCGCCCAGCGAGATAACGCTGGAAAAACCGACCTGATTGGTCTTTGACCAGTCAAGAACGGCCGAACACATGGCCCCAGATTGCGAAACCAGCGCCAGATTGCCGACACTGGCGGTGATCCGGGCAAAGGTGGCGTTGAGGCCGAGTTCGGGGCGAATAATGCCGATGCAATTGGGTCCGAGAACACGCACCCCGTAACTGCGGGCAATTTCCAGTGTTTTACGCTCGAGTGCGGCGCCTGAATGACCGGCTTCGGCAAATCCGGCAGTAATGATAATGACGTTCTTTATACCGCTGCGGCCGCATTGTTCAACAATCTCGGGAACCGTCTGCGGGCGCGTCGCAATAATGGCCAGTTCAATGCGTGAACCGATTTCCTCAATCGACTTGTAGGCCTTGTCGCCTTGTACGGTGTCGTGTTTGGGGTTGATCGGGTAGAGGCGGCCTTTGTAACCCGCGTCCTTAATGTTCTTGAAGATCATGTTCCCGACCGATTTTTCCCGGTCTGAGGCGCCTATGACGGCAACGGATTTCGGCTCAAAAAGACTGGTGAGGTAATGTTGGTCTTGCATCGTTATTCACCTTGAAGAGACGTTGGTCAGAGTTGGGCAATGCCTTTACGCAAGCTAGCACAGAAAAACGCCGGTGTCTTCTGAAAAGCGACTGATTTAATACGCTTTGTAGGTTTCTGTTGGCCTTTGCTACAGCGTGCTAGGGTAAGGACAATAGGGCGTTATTTCAGAGTGAAATTTGCCGGGCCAGACGCTCGATTCCATCTGGACTGAGATCGTCGGTAGAGAAGACCTGCGGCTCGCCGAGTCCGGTGAAATTCTGATTCTGCGAGCGGTGGTAGAGCGGGTCATAGTGGAGTTCGAGCAATTCACTGACCAGGGTTCGCCATTCGGCCTGTTGCGTGTAGTTCTGCCAGCGCTCGATGGTTGCCCGACTTTGCAGCTGGCGCAGATCATCCAGCCGCAGGTTGAGCTTGTCCGGCGTGCTCAGGAAGTAGTCGTAGTCGCGCAACAGAAAATCAATGCGGCTGTTGAGCGTGGCTTCGATGGTGATGCACGGGCTCCTGCGCATCGAATCGAGAAGCACGGTCGGCAGGTGGATGGCACCAATTCTTCGGCTTTCGGCCTCGACATACACCGGGCGCTCGGGATCAAGCGCGTGCAGTGCAGTGAGCAGCTTGGTCTCGAACATTTTCTGTGAGGGTTGCGGCGAGTCGGGCAGAATCCCCAGCACCGAACCCTTGTGGCAGGCCAACTCCTCGAGATCGAGGACTTGTGCGCCCTGCTGTGCCAGGGCCTGCAGTAAACGACTCTTGCCACTGCCGGTGGCGCCGCAGACGACGGTAAAATTCAGGCGCGGGGGAAGTTCGCTGAGCGTGTCGACGACCAGCTTGCGGTAATACTTGTAGCCGCCTTCGAGTTGCTGGGCATCCCAGCCGATGCGGCGAAGAATCAGGGTCATCGCCCCGCTGCGCTGCCCTCCGCGCCAGCAGAGAATCAGCGGACGCCAGTTTTTGGGATACTCATGAAAGCTGAAGCGCAGATGCTGGGCAATGTTCTCAGCGACATAGGCCGCACCGATCTTTTTGGCGTCAAACGGAGACTGCTGCTTGTAGAGCGTTCCAACTTCTATCCGTTGCTGGTCGCTGAGCACCGGGCAGTTGATCGAGCCGGGAATGTGGTCTTCGGCAAATTCTGCGGGGGTGCGGGTGTCGATGATAGTGTCGAAAAGACGGTAGTCTTCGATGCGGTCGATGCGTGTGATGCCGTGTCTCATGCCGGCTATTTTAGCAGTGGTTCAAGCCCACGCCAGACATTGTCGAGCAGGCGGGGTTGCGCCTCGGCCGTGGGGTGGAGATTGTCCGCCTGAAATAACTCAGGACGTGTGGCCAGACCGTCGAGCAGAAAGTCGACGTAGGCCGTATTTTGCGACTTGGAAATGGCCCCGAAAGTTTGATGAAACTCTTGTGCGTAGGAGCCATAGTTCGGCGGCAGTCGCTGTCCGACAATCAGCACTCTGGCCTTGCTTTTCAGCGCGGCCGCGCTGATGCCCGTCAGGTTGTCGCGCATCGTGCGCAGTGGCAGTCCGCGCAGGCCGTCATTGCTGCCCAGGGCAATGACCACGATGGCCGGCGAATGCTTGGCCAGTGCCGCATCGATGCGGGCCAGCCCGCCGCTCGTGGTTTCTCCCGAGATACTGGCATTGACAACGTTATAATCCAGCTTACGTTCATTGAGTCGGCTGGCAAGCAGGCTGGGCCAGGCGGCCTCCTGGCGGATTCCGTAGCCGGCCGAGAGCGAGTCACCAAAAATCAGGATGGTTCGGGCGGCATGCGCGTGCGGTACGAGAAAAGTCAGAGCCAGAAGCAACAGGCAGCGAAGTGCAGGAAGTGACCCTATGGATGGAAAGACAAGCATGAGCGGTGATGTCTCAAGTGTGATTGAAGTGCGCGGGTTGAGCAAACAGGTCGATAACGGCGGTGAGCCGTTGACCATTCTGCATGAAAATTCGTTTTCCGTCGCGGCAGGAGAAACGGTCGCCATTGTCGGCGCTTCCGGTTCCGGCAAGTCGACCTTGCTCGGACTGCTGGCCGGACTCGATTTGCCGAGTCAGGGGTCGGTGACCCTGGCCGGTGAGAGTCTGGTGGCGATGGATGAAGATAGTCGTGCTGTTTTGCGCGGACGGCTGCTGGGCTTCGTATTTCAGTCCTTCCAGTTGCTCCCTTCGTTGAATGCGATTGAAAACGTCATGCTGCCCCTTGAACTGGCCGCTGTCCGTGATGCAGCCAGCGAGGCTGAACGCTGGCTCGAACGCGTCGGACTCGGACATCGGCTGCGCCACTATCCCAAACATCTCTCCGGGGGCGAACAACAGCGCGTTGCGCTGGCGCGGGCTTTCGCGCCCAAGCCCAAAATCATTCTGGCCGACGAGCCAACCGGCAACCTGGATGCCGCGACCGGGCATCAGATCATCGAACTGATGTTTGCCATCAACGCTGAGCGGGGGACGACGCTCATCCTGGTGACCCATGATGAAGAAATCGCCGCCCGTTGCGGACGACGCTTGCGCATGCATGCCGGGCAAATCGAGGAAGTGCTTGCGCCGGTGGGTGGCGAATGAGCGGCGTCAATGCTGCTCGGCAAACCGCTCGAAGTCGTCGATCGGCAGAGGTCGGCTGAAGAAATAGCCCTGATAGGTATGACAGCCGGCGGTGGACAGAAAATCGCGCTGGGCTTCTGTTTCTACCCCTTCGGCAATGACCCCCAGGCCCAGACTGTCGGCTAGCGAAATAATGGTTTTGGCGATGGCGGCGTCATTGGGGTCAACCAGCACATCGCGAACGAATGACTGATCGATCTTCAACTGATCGAGCGGCAGCCGTTTCAAATATGATAGTGACGAATACCCGGTGCCAAAATCGTCGAGCGAGAAACCGACACCCTTGGCTTTGAGGGCAAACATTTTCGCTATCACTTCATCGACATTGGACACCAGCATGCTTTCGGTCAGCTCGAGCTTGAGGCGGTGGGGGTTGGCCCGTGTGTCCTTGAGGATACTCAGCACCTGATCGACGAAATCGTCCTGGTGGAACTGGTGGGCGCTGACATTGACCGCTACGCTGAGATGGGCGCGTTCGGGTTGCTTGGACCAGGCAGCGATCTGCGTACAGGCGGCTTCCAGAACCCAGTTACCCAAAGGCAGAATCAGCCCGGTTTCTTCCGCCAGAGGAATGAATTCAGCAGGTGAGACCAGTCCACGCAAGGGTTGCTGCCAGCGCACCAGCGCTTCGGCCCCCTTCAATTGGCCACCCGATACCTGTGGCTGATAGTGCAGAACGAACTCGCGCTTCTGGATCGCTTGGTGCAAATCCTTTTCCAGCGCCGCGCGTTTCATGATCACCAGTTCCATGTTCGAATCAAAGAAGCGCAAGGTATTGCCGCCTTCGTCCTTGGATCGATACATGGCGATGTCGGCTTGCTTCAGGACGGTGTCGTTATCCGTCTGCTGGCCGATGAACAGGTTGGCTCCGATACTCGGTGTGCAGTGGTAAGTCGCGGCGTTGAGCAGGAAGGTTTCGTTGAGTGCGGCAATGATTTTTTCGCCGATCAGCTCGGCCTGACTCGCCGCTTCACTCTCCTCGCTGCTCAGGCTCGCCAGAATGACCACGAACTCATCGCCGCCGAGTCTTGCCACGGTGTCTTCGGCACGAACACACGACACCAGACGTTGGGCGACCTGTTTCAGCAACAGGTCGCCCATGTCATGGCCGAGGGTGTCGTTGAGCGCCTTGAAATTGTCTAGATCGAGCAGCAGCAACGCACCATAGCGTCCGCTTCGCGTGCTGGCGGCCATGGCCAGGCTGAGACGGTCGAGCATTAGCCAGCGATTGGGTTGTCCGGTCAGATGGTCAAAGAAGGCCAGTTCATGAATTCTTTGTTCAGCCTGTTTGCTTTCGGTGGTGTCGCGAATGACAAAGAGGATGCAGGGGGTGTCATCGAGTTCAATGCGTACGGCAGAAATTAATCCCCAGAAAGCTTCCTTGTTCTTCTTGATGAAGCGCATCTGGAGGTCTCGGCATTGAGTGTCGCGTTCGAGGGTCTCGACGAAACTGATCCGGTCCGCCGGGTTTTCCCAGAAGCCAAGTTCCCCAGCCGTGTGACCAATGACTTCATCACGTTCATAGCCCATGACGCTAAGAAAAGCCTGATTGACGTCAATATACATCCCGTCGCTCAGGCGGCTGATGCTGATGATGTCCTGGCTGGCCTGGAAGGTGGCGCGGTAACGATCCTCATTGCGACGTAGCGCATCCTCGGCGGTTTTGCGATCGGTGATGTCGTGCACGATCGAGAACAGCAGGTCGCGTCCGCTGCGTTCAACGGGGGTCAGATTGATCTCGACCTGGCGCACTTCACCCGACGCCAGTCGGTGCGGGAACTGAAAGGTGTCCTGTTGCTCGCGAATGGCTTTTTGCCTGATCTCGGCGAGTCGTGCTGGCGGCAAGGTATTGATTTCGCTGATTGGTTTGCCGACCAACTGCTCGCGTGGATAGCCGTAGTAGGCGACTGCGGCGGCATTGACATCAACGATTTCTCCGGTGACCGGCTCAAGGAACATCATCACCGAACGATTCTTTTCGAACAGGTCGCGGAAACTTTCTTCGCTCTCCTGTAAAGCTTGGTCGCGGTTGCCTAGTGTTTTCAGCAAATGGTTGAAGCCGCCAATCAGTTGGCCGATTTCGTCTTGTCGGGTAATCGGCAAGGGCAGGGGGTATTCATTCTGGTCGGCCAGTCTGGCCAGCGTTTTGGCCGTATCGAGCATCGGAGAAAGCTGGCGTCGCAAGACCAGCCAGAGAATCCCACCCATCAGCAGGGTCAGGAACAGCGTGGCCAGCTGCATGCGATGTTGCATGTCGTGTATCGGGGCAAAGGCTTCTTCGACTGATAGCGATGCGGCGATATACCATCCGGCCGCCGGAATCGACGCCGAAGACTGCAGGACTTCAATTCCCCGCGGGTTGATATAAACGCTAGATCCCTCAAAACCGTCGAGAAAACGATCTATTGCCGGAAAGGCGCCGGGTGCGGGACTCGGTTCCATGGTCCGGCTTTTGTCGGTGCCGGTGATAATGATCCGGTGCTTGGCGTCGACGATCAGATAGCCGCCGGTCTTGCCGTAACGGCTGGCCGAGATTCGGCCGAGGAAGTTGGGCAGGCTCAGGTTGGTGACTCCCGAAAGCGCGCCGATAACGGAACCCTGAGCGTCGCGAATGGGGACGGCCATGACGATGACCGGGGCACGGACGATCCGGCCGACGATCGGTCGGCCAATGCTTGATTGACCGTGCTGGATGGCAGCAATGAGGTAATCGCGGTCCAGGTAGTTGACGCCGATCCGTTCCTTGTTTGTCGGAGAGACCGCGATGGCAGTTCCGTCCTTGCCATAAGCCATGATGCCATCGTTAAAATATGCGTGCAGGCCAATACGCTGGTCCAGCGATTTCTGCAGGGCTGGCGGATGGCTCAGCATTGCGAAGTCAATGGTCTGGGCAATCTGCTCCAGAGTCTTGAGTCGATCTTCAAGCTGTCCGTTGATTTCAGAGGCGACATAGCTCACGGTCGAAAACTGCTGTTCGCCGAGCTGGCGCTCCATATCCTCGTGTAACACCCTAGTTGCATAAAACGATAAAGACCACATGCCTACCAGAATGATGGTCAGATTGGCCGCAGTGATGCGGGTTTTGAGCGAGTTGTTGAAATTGAATAGGGCCATGCTGTTTTTATATGAAATATGGCGTCGATATCAGAAGAAGGAAGCTACCGTCATGTTGATGATATATCGGGCGTTGAGTATTTACTACTCGCATTAAGTGCCCAGTCAGTTTTTGTTGCCACACATGAAGTGTCTGTCAGTGCACCATCCTGAAACCAATGATCTGGCTGTCACCGAGGTGGTCATCGGTCTCGGCCATACCCTGGGGCTTTCCGCCGAACTGGTGCCTGATTAGTGCTTGAGTATTTCAGCGGCGGCATGGATGCCGCTGCGCACGGCACCTTCGAGGGTGGCCGGATAATTGGCGCAAACGTAGTCGCCGGCCAGCCAGAGTCCCGTGAGCGGGGTGCGGGCCGTTGGGCGAGGTAAATTGGGGCGGCACGAGAAGGTTGCTCGCTGCTCGCGGATGACCTGCTGCCACAGTGGTTGCGGCAGGGGTTTGTCGAGGACGTCCTGGAGTTCGCGATGCAGTGCTGAAACCAGGGCCTCGTTGTTCAGACCTTCCCAGACGCCGTGGGCGCTGAGCACAAAACTGATGATGCCGGGTGTGCCGCACAATGCGCCGCGGTCAAAGGCCCATTGTCCGATTCGGCCTGCCGAGCCGGTTTCGAGCCCGAGCATAGCGCAAGGGGGTTGGAGTCCGGGCGGGAAGGCGAGGTAGACCGTGGCGATCGGTTCGTAGCTGTAGCCGCCAAGCATTTCGGAGATCGGCGTGGTCTCGATGTGCTGGCGGAGAATTTTTTCGGCGTGTGGTGCGGCAACCGCCAGGAGGATGTGGTCGAATCTTTCGCCCTGAAGCTCAAGCGACGATGGGATCTCGTCGATCCGCGTCGAGAGGTGGATTTCTCCGCCATGGGCGCGGATGAACTGCGCGGCCGGGTCGGGAAAGGTGGCGCCCAGATCGACGGCCGGGAGCAGCAGGTCGGTATCGGCGGCTACGCCGCCCAGGCTGTCGCGCAGGACGTTGGCAAATATTTTGGCCGAGGCGTTTTCCGCCGAGGTGTTCAGGGCTGCAATGCACAGCGCTTCCCACATCAGGCGGCGTAGATTTCCCTGCTGCTGGTGACGGTCCAGTAGTTCAGCGACCGAGCAATCGTTCGGTAGTTGATAGCCGTGAGATTGCAGCGCGCGCATGAAGCGTACGGCCGAAATTTTTTCGCCGAGTGTGCAGCCTTGTGCCGCGAGTAGCCCGAAGGCCAGGTGCAGCGGGACTGGCAGGCGCGGCAGTTGTAAACGGAAGCTGCTGCCAGGGTGATTCAGTTCGAGAGGCAGGCGTTTGAGCGTGTGCTCGGGCTTGGCGCCGACTTTGCGCATCAGGCGCAAGGTTTCGTGATAGGCGCCGATCAGGATGTGCTGGCCATTGTCCAGCAGATGGCCACCAACCTCAACGCGGCGGGCTCGCCCGCCCAGCTGTCTGGAAGACTCGAAAACAGTGACTCGGGCACCGGCCGCAGAGAGTTCGACGCCTGCCGCCAGCCCGGCCCAGCCGCCACCGATGATCGCGACTCTGAGCCCGTTTCCCACGCCTAACCCTTGAGCCACGTTCGCCAGGCAATCCAGATCTTGCGCAGGGGAGTGAGCGAAGTGCGCTGACTGAGCACCTGGCAGCCGTCACGTTTGATTTCGTCTAGCAGGGTGCGATAGATCGCGGCCATCACCAGTCCGGGGCGTTGCGTCTTGCGATCGACGTCGGGCAACTGGCTCATGGCCTGGGCATAGTAGTGTTCGGCGCGCTCGATCTGAAATTCCATGAGCATTCTAAAATTCTCGGAATAGCGTGAATTCAGGATGTCGGCGACCGGGACGTCAAAGCGTTTGAGTTCGTCCATCGGCAGGTAGACGCGTCCGCGCCGGGCGTCTTCACCGACGTCGCGGATGATGTTGGTCAGCTGAAACGCCATGCCCAGATCGTGGGCGTATTTTTGCGTGCGGTGATCAGTGAAGCCGAAAATCTCGGCGGCGAGCAGTCCGACCACGCTGGCGACGCGGTAGCAGTACAGCGAGAGGACCTTGAAGTCGAGATAACGGGTCTGCTGCAGGTCCATCTCCATGCCGTCAATGATTTCCAGCAACTGTTCCTGCGGCAGATTGAATTCGGAGAGGACCGGCAGCAAGGCCTGCGTTACTGGGTGCTCAGGCTGGCCAGAGTACAGGCGGCCGAGTTCGAGTCGCCACCAGGCCAGTTTGGTCGCGGCGATCTGCGGGTCATGGCATTCGTCGACGACGTCGTCGACTTCGCGGCAGTAGGCGTACAGCGCCGTAATCGCGCGGCGGCGGTTCGGCGGCAGGAACATGAAACTGTAATAGAAACTCGAACCGCTCGATGCGGCTTTCTGCTGGCAGTATTCTTGAGGAGTCATTGGCCGTACCATGCGTGTCAGATGCCTGGATTCTTACATAAACAGCGCCCGGCTGCTCATTCGCAACCAGTCTGCTGGGCCTAATAATGGGCGCTTCTGGAATACAT
>JBAXHE010000077.1:0-14409 GCA_037139055.1 Betaproteobacteria bacterium
AACGCCGCATCGGAAAAACGCTTGGCCTCCACACCCAGCTCCTGAGCGCTCTTCTGCAGGAAATGCTTGGCCAGAATGGGGATGTCTTCGCGGCGCTCACGCAAGCTGGGCAAGCGCACACGGATAACGTTCAGACGATGAAACAGATCTTCGCGAAACAAGCCTTCCTTGACCCGCGCTTCGAGATTCTGATGGGTGGCGGCGATGATCCGCACATTGGCCTTGAGCGGAGAATGCCCGCCGACGCGGTAGTAATTGCCATCCGAGAGAACGCGCAGCAGCCTGGTTTGCAACTCCTGTGGCATGTCGCCGATTTCGTCGAGGAAAAGTGTACCGCCCTCGGCCTGCTCGAAACGACCTCGCCGCTGTGTTGCCGCACCGGTAAATGCCCCGCGTTCATGCCCGAACAGTTCGGATTCCAGCAGGTCCTTGGGGATCGCTGCGGTATTGATGGCAATGAACGGCTTGTCGGAACGCGGGCTGTGGCGATGCACGGCGCGCGCGACGAGTTCCTTGCCCGAACCCGACTCACCGGTGATCATCACCGTCGCCGACGACTGACTCAGGCGACCGATGGCGCGAAAAACCTCCTGCATGGCCGGAGCCTGCCCGAGAATTTCGGGAACCAGCCCGACCTCGCCCGACGCACCAACCTGGTGCAGGCTCTCGTCGATCGCCCGGCGGATCAGTTCAAGCGCCTGATCAACGTCAAAGGGCTTGGGCAGATACTCGAACGCCCCACCCTGAAATGCCGCCACCGCGCTATCCAGATCGGAGTAGGCGGTCATGATGATCACCGGCAAGGTGGGAAAGCGGGCCTTGCACTGCTTGAGCAGCGTGAGCCCCGACTCGCCCGGCATGCGGATATCCGACACCAGCACCTGTGGCAGATCTACGCCGAGGTCGAGCTGGGACAGCGCCTCGCTGGCCGAAGAGAAGCTTTTGAATGGCACCTGTTCACGCGACAGGGTCTTTTCCAGCACCCAGCGTATTGACTTGTCATCATCGACGATCCACACAGGTTTCATTGTTTTACCAGCCATCATGAATTGAATGAAAAGTACATAGCAATTAGCTTGCCATCATTTCGCGGACAAGAAGGCACAACAAAGTCAGAGTCATTTTGCTGGCGATTCCAAGGGCATCAGGATGGTAAAGCAGGTATACCCCGGACGACTCTCGCACTCGATCGTTCCATGATGCTGCTGAACGAAGCTCTGCGCCAGCGTCAGCCCGAGTCCGCTGCCACCTTCCCGACCGGAAACCAGCGGGTAAAACATCCGCTCGCGGATATCCTCGGCAATCCCCGGGCCGTTATCGATCACCTGCAACTCAAGTGCCAGCCGGTAGCGGCGCTTGGCCAGAGTCACCTGCCTCGCCGCCCGGGTGCGCAAGGTAATCCGGCCGCTACCCACTTCACCGCTCAACGGAGTCCCAATGGCCTGTGCGGCGTTGCGGGCAATATTCAGCACCGCCTGAATCAGCTGCTCGCGATCTCCGATCAACTCGGGCAGACTGGTATCGTAATCGCGGCGAACGCTAAGGGTCTGCGGAAACTCGGCAGTCAGCAGACTGCGCACTCGCTCCAGGATTTCGTGGATATTGACCGGCCCGGGCTGCATCGGCCGGTGCGGGGAAAGTAGACGCTTCATCAGGTCCTGCAGGCGATCAGCTTCCTTGATGATGACCTGCGTATATTCTCTCAATCCCGGATTATTCAGCTCGCGCTCAAGCAGTTGCGCCGCACCGCGAATGCCGCCCAAAGGATTCTTGATTTCATGGGCCAGATTGCGGATCAATTCGCGGTTGGCCAGTTGCTGCTCGAGCAAACGTTCTTCGCGCGTCGCCTTGAGTTGCTGATCGATTGGCCACAACTCGACGAGAAGCTTGGCGTCGGTCATTTCGGTCGGATTGACCGTGCAGTTCAGATGCAAAACCACACCGTCGTTTCTTCTCAGTTCTATGCTCTGACCGGTATAGCTCCACCCTTGGTGCAGGGCATTTTCGAGGGCATCCCTGAGTGTACCGAGACTGGCGACGACGCTCTCCAGCCGCCCTCCGGTGACGCCTTTGCTACTGATCGCCAGCAAATTTTCGGCCGCCGAGTTCATATAGCGGATGGAGAAATCCTCGTCGAGAAGAATGACTGACGAGGAAAGCAGGTCAAGCCCGCTGAAGTGAGAGAGGTTGTTTTCAGACATGAGCTCGAACGAGCAAGTAATGAGCCACCCGAATCAAGGCATCAGCGCAGATTGGCAATCTCTTTCTGGATCGCCTCGATATTGCGCTCGTGCAGGGCGATCTTGTCCTTGTATGGCTGCAAGCGGTCGAGAACACGCTGGTAGTTTTTCTCATTGCCACTGCGAAGTGACTCCTGCTCGGCCAGATCTTTCTTCGCCTGCCCGAGGTTCGCCTGCTCGGCAGCCAGCTCCGACTCAAGAATGCGCCGACGATCGTTATCTCGGGCTTTCTGCGAATTTTCATCAACCTTGGGGAAAGCAGAAGGGGTCGGCGTTTTAACCGAAGACTTTGCAGAAGAAGACGATGATGGGACCGGGTCAAGGCTAAGCTTCTTGCAATTCTTGTCGGCCATGTTGGAATACATGACGTGGCCATCGGCGCCAGTGCATTTGAAAATATCCGCATGCGCCGGCGTTCCGGTCAAAAGCGTCAGAACAGCAATTGCGAACAGTTCACGAGTTTTCATTGTGTCCTCATCAAGAGTGGCTCTGAACATTCAGAAAACATGCCAGTATGCAGTGTATTGGATGCCCTCGGGAATTACAAACACCGAGTTTTCTGTGAGACGCAGCAAAAAAAAGACGGGCAAGCCCGTCCTTTTCTTGGCCGCCTAAGAAACTTAGCAGCTGTAGTACATCTCGAATTCAATCGGGTGCGTGGTCATGCGAATCTTGTTCACTTCATCCATCTTCAATTCGATGTAGGCATCGATCCATTCGTTGCTGAACACGCCACCACGGGTCAGGAACTCGCGATCCTTGTCCAGGTTATCGAGCGCCTGATCGAGACTGGAGCACACGGTCGGGATCTTGGCATCTTCTTCCGGCGGCAGATCGTAGAGATTCTTGTCAGCCGGGTCGCCAGGGTGAATCTTGTTCTGGATACCATCGAGGCCGGCCATCATCAGTGCGGCAAAGCACAGGTACGGATTAGCAATCGGATCCGGGAAACGCGTTTCGATACGACGACCCTTTTCGGAGGCAACGTGCGGAATACGAATCGACGCCGAACGGTTCTTCGCCGAGTAAGCCAGCTTGACCGGAGCTTCGTAGTGCGGAACCAGACGCTTGTACGAGTTGGTGCCGGGGTTGGTAATCGCGTTCAGCGCCTTGGCATGCTTGATGATGCCGCCGACGTAGAAGAGCGCCGTCTCGGATAGACCCGCGTAGCCGTTGCCAGCGAACAGGTTCTTACCGTCTTTCCAGATCGACTGGTGCACGTGCATACCCGAACCGTTGTCGCCAACGATGGGCTTTGGCATGAAAGTCGCGGTCTTGCCATACTGATGGGCAACGTTGTGCACCACGTACTTCAGAACCTGCGTCCAGTCAGCGCGGCGCACCAGCGTGTTAAACAGGGTGCCGATTTCGCACTGACCTGCAGTCGCAACTTCATGGTGATGCACTTCGACCGGGATGCCGATTTCTTCGAGCGCCAGAACCATCGCCGAACGGATGTCGTGCAGGCTGTCGACCGGAGGAACCGGGAAGTAACCGCCCTTGACGCCAGGACGATGGCCGGATGCCCCCGAGCCGTCGTTCTTCTCGCCCGAACCCCAAGCCGCTTCAGCGGAGTGGATCTTGACGTGGCAACCGGACATGTCGACGTTCCATTCAACACCGTCGAAAATGAAGAATTCGGGTTCCGGGCCAAAGTAGGCGGTATCGCCAATACCCGAGGACTTCAGGTAGGCTTCAGCGCGCTTGGCGATCGAACGCGGATCGCGGTCGTAGCCTTTGCCGGTATCTGGCTCGACAACGTCACAGGTGATTACGACGGTGGCTTCGTCCATGAACGGATCGATGAAGGCGGTGTCCGGATCAGGCATCAGCTGCATGTCGGAAGCTTGAATACCCTTCCAGCCAGCAATGGAAGAACCGTCAAAAGCGTGACCGTTTTCGAATTTGTCTTCGCTAAAAGCGCTGACCGGCACAGTGACGTGCTGTTCCTTGCCACGGGTGTCAGTAAAACGGAAATCGACAAATTTGATGTCGTTTTCCTTGACCATCTTGACTACGTCTTGCGGGCTTGCCATATGCAAAGTCTCCTCAGCGGTTACCGGTGTTCCCGGCGACATTAAAAATAGGTGCTAGGGTGTTAGCAGAAACCATGCCAATCCTCGCCTTGTGAACGAGTTATTGTGCCATAAGGAGATAGAAGTTTCGCAGTGTTTTTTATTGCACAGAGACAGTGCAAAAGCTTCAGAAGATGCACCATCTTGGTGCCTGGATTCTCTAGCTTCGATGATCAGGCAGTTACAGTGCAAGTGATTTATACTTCTGATCTCTGACCCACTCCACGAACGGCCGTCTTTCATGGGAAAACTCTCCGAACTCCTCAGGCTTGCACAAACGCGTGCACGCGAGCTGGGGCTGCCTTACTCCGGCGCACTCACCCCGAGTGAAGCCTATGAAATCTGGCAGTCGGCACCTTCTGCCAAGCTGGTGGACGTCCGCACCCGGGCAGAACTCGACTGGGTCGGTCGAATCCCTGGCGCAGTGGAAATCGAATGGATGAGCTACCCGGGCAATCAGTCGAACACCGATTTTCTTGCCCAACTCAAGCGCCAGGTCGACCCCGAATCACTAGTCATGTTTATTTGCCGCAGTGGCGTACGTTCGCACAAGGCGTCGTGCCTGGCTACCGAAGCCGGCTATCCGGAATGCATCAACATCCTCGAGGGCTTCGAGGGAGATGTCGACGCCAACGGCCAACGCGGCAACCTTGGCGGCTGGCGCAAAGCCGGCCTGCTCTGGAAAAGCTGACCCTCTCCGACACTTTTGACCTCCGATATCTTATGCAGATTGCACGAATTTCTTTTGACGCCTTCAACGCCCTGCAGGATGACGACTGCCATCAGCGCATCCGCACTGCGCGTGCCACGCTGGGCAAGCGCGCCGTCATTCTCGGCCACCACTATCAGCGCGCCGACGTCTACCAGTACGCCGATCTGACCGGGGATTCACTCAAGCTTTCCCGCCTGGCCTCGCAGACCGACGCCGAATTCATTGTTTTTTGCGGCGTGCATTTCATGGCCGAAGTCGCCGACATCATGACCCAGCCCGATCAAATCGCCATCCTGCCCGACCTGGCGGCAGGATGTTCGATGGCCGACATGGCCAATCTGGCTAAAGTCGAGCGCTGCTGGCGCGACCTGGGGACCGTCCTCGATGCTGACGCGACCATCACTCCGGTCACTTACATCAATTCGGCGGCCGACCTCAAAGCTTTTTGTGGTGAGCATGGCGGGATTGTCTGCACCTCATCAAACGCCGAAACCATTGCCCGCTGGTCATTCAAACAGCGCGAGAAAATTCTCTTCTTTCCTGACCAGCATCTGGGCCGCTGGACGGGCCACACGATGGGCATTCCCCTTGACGAAATGATGGTCTGGGACCCCGATCTCGAAATGGGCGGTCTCACTGCGGACGAAATTCGCCAAGCCAAGATGCTGCTCTGGAAAGGGCATTGTTCGGTTCATCAGATGTTCCAGCCAGCGCACATCCTGAAATTCCGCAACCAATATCCTGACGGACAGGTGGCTTCTCACGCCGAATGCAGCTTCGAAGTCTGCAAACAGTCCGACTTCGTCGGCTCAACCGAATACATCATCAAGGTCGTCAAGGATGCCGCACCCGGAACCCGTTGGCTGATCGGAACCGAACTCAACTTAGTGAACCGCCTTGCCGAAGAAGTCAAAGCTGAAGGCAAGATCGTCCAATTCATGTCCCCGACCGTCTGCATGTGTTCAACCATGCAGCGTATCGACCCGCAGCATCTGGCATGGACACTTGAAAACCTCGCCGCAGGGCAGATCGTCAATCAGATCAAGGTCCCCGAGCACGAAGCCCGCTTCGCCAAGCTCGCACTGGAGAGGATGCTCGCCATTTCGTGAGCGCCATGAAAACCCCGCAACTGCATATTGTTACCTATAACATCCACAAAGGCTTCTCGCAGTTCAATCAGCACATGATGGTGCACGAACTGCGCGAGCAGTTGCGCACGCTCAATCCGGACATCGTTTTTCTTCAAGAAGTGCAGGGGAAGAATCGCCGACATGCGAAAAGCATCGAAAACTGGCCCGAGGAGTCGCAGCACGACTTCCTCGCCGAAGATGTGTGGCAATCGACAGCGTACGGCCGCAACGTCATCTACGACCACGGCCACCACGGCAATGCCATTCTCTCCCGCTTTCCCATCGAGCACTCACATAATCAGGATGTCACCCACCATCGCTTTGAACGGCGCGGGCTCTTGCACTGCGTCATAAATATTCCGGGGTGGCCCAAAGCACTTCACTGCGTCTGTGTACACCTTTCACTGTTCGCCCGCTCACGCCGCAAGCAGCTAGATGCTCTCGCCGGTTATCTGGAAAACATTGCCGACCCGGCTTCGCCGCTGATCATCGCTGGCGATTTCAACGACTGGCGTAACGAAGCAGATAGCCTGCTAGCCGAACGACTCGGACTGATCGAGGCATTTGGCGGGATCGGCGGTGACGGCGGCTCACCTGGTCGCAGCTACCCCTCAAAGCTTCCCGTGTTCCGACTGGATCGCATCTATGTGCGCGGCTTTTCCATTCAACACGCAGAAATGCATTCGGGCGCACCGTGGTCAAAGATTTCCGACCACGCAGCGCTTTCCGCGCTCCTCTCGCCAAAACGGTAAAGTTTTATACACTCATGCTGCCGTCGTCAGGGCTGTCCAGCGCCTCCGAACACACCCGATTGCGCCCGGAATGCTTGGCGGCATACATCGCATGGTCAGCCCGGGCGACAAAGGCTTCAACCTCATCACCAGCGCCCATCGATTGAACCACACCTATACTGACCGCGAACCGAATTTCGAACGAACCAAACAATGCTGAGGATTGCTCAACCGTCTTTCGCACTCTCTCGGCCAACTCCACCGCCCCAGCCAGAGTGGTTTGCGGCATTAAAAGCGCGAACTCTTCGCCCCCCAGGCGCCCGAGCAGGTCGGATGAGCGCAGGCAAGTACTGACGGTATGCACGAAATGCTTGAGCACGGCATCTCCTGCCGCATGACCATAGAGGTCATTGACTGACTTGAAATGGTCAATATCGATCATCGCCAGGCAGCATGAGTAAGCAAACCGCGAGGCACGCTGCAACTCAAGGCCGAGTTCTTCAAAGAAATAGCGCCGATTGCCACAGCCGGTCAATGCATCAAAGCGGGCCTGCAACAACAAAACCTCATTCAACTTGACCAGCTCGGCATTGAACCGCGCAATGTCGAACTGGTGCTCGCGACGACGACGCAGATAAATCACACTGGCTAAAATACACACCAGCAGGGAAATCCCTACCAGAAAGATCAGCGCAAAAATCCAGTCTCCATCACTTTTGATGCGCTTCAGTTCAGACAGATCCTGATACACACGAATCGACAAGACGTCTGACGGCGTATGCGAAACGGCCTCGATCATCGGCGCTTTATGGCCCTCCAGACGACTCAAGGTGACTCCACTGACCTCGATGGACTCAATCTCCATAGATTGAATTACGGGTCGGTGGTAGATGCTCTCCAGTTCATCGGGCAAGAACGTTTCTAGTTTGGAGCCGGGCAGCGCTTTCATGTAGTACGCTGGATTTCCGGACACGACGACGACCTGGTTTTCATCGGTAATCAGGGTGTTTTTATCAATGCCCATCCGCGAAAGCTGCGACACATTGATTCTCACGGCAACTACCCCGTGGAAACGTCCGTGCAGAACAACCGCCGATGAATAGAAAATTCCGGGTAAATTGGTGGTCCGCCCGACTGCAAACTGGCGGCCCGCCTCCTCCTGCCGCGCCTGCTGAAAGTACTTTCGGTCGCGATAATTCACTCCGACAGGAGAGGCCTCTTCAGGGTAACCGGCCGAAGCGACACAGTCTCCAGCGGCGTTGATGACCAAGACCTGCTCGACATCTAGATCAGAAAGAATCGACTCAAGGCGTTTATTCAGGCGGGCAAAATCCGGGGTTTTATCCACCTGCGCCCGAAACTGCTGCGCAGGCTGACGTGAGCGTTGCACATCAGGCCCCATCCGGGACAGTGCATCCTGAACCTCAGACTGCTTAGCCAGCACTTTCGGAATGCCACGCATATACGCCAGCGTCGCCCCGACATGCGCGCCGAGGGACACTGCAGTGTCGGTAGCCACTTCGCGCCGCTGCTCGATCAGCAGCGCCGATCGCTCATTAATCAGATCTTCCGTCCATATCCACGACGCATACCCCCAAAGGGAAGCAAGCGCCACCATCAGCAGGACAAGCACGATCCTTTGCCATTGCGGCACGGGCAAGCCCTCTGGCATCTGGCCTAGGGGATCAGCGTTCTTTTCAGGAAGGGACACGACTGGCATCAAGAGGGGTCCGAATCGGCTGCTGCATGCCTATGGAGGGTAGTGATTCTTGAGGAATACAGTACTCCTTTAGAGCGATTAACTGCAACATCCCCATAGGTTGTATTCTCCATGCCTCGACCCGCCGTAAATAACCGACCATCAACTACGGCCCAGCCGCGACCTATGCAGATCCAGGGAAACAAGCGCGTACCGCAGGTACGCGCGCAATCGACCAACCGGCTGTGGCCCAACGCCAAAAATCCGCCAGCGCCCCCTGCTGCACTTCTGCGGGAACCGGGTGTCCGAGAAAGCGCATCGCCGCAGACAACAACACCGTGCCTTGTTGCGCATCGACCGCCGGTGCCAGTGTCTGTTTGGAAAGTTTTTCGCCCGCCGCATTCACCACCACCGGCAAATGTGCATAGCTCGGCGAGGGCAAGCCCAGAGTTTGTTGCAACCAGAGCTGTCGAGCTGTTGAGTCGAGCAGATCAACGCCGCGTACCACGGCATTAATCCCTTGTGCCGCGTCGTCGACCACCACCGCCAGTTGATAGGCATATTGGCCATCGGCGCGCAGCAGAACAAAATCCCCCACTTCGCGCTCAAGGTTTTGCCGGCACACCCCTTGAATGCGATCAACAAATTCAAAATCCCGATCCGGCACTCTCAGGCGCCAGGCCCGCGCCGCACGCCCATCGGCCAATCCATGTCGACAGATCCCAGGATATAGCAGCCCACCATCGATGGATACGCTCGCCGATGCCGCCTTGATCTCACTGCGCGAGCAGGCGCAAGGATAGACATCACCATTGAGCTGCAGATGCACCAGCGCCGAATGGTAGGCATCCAGGCGGCGGCTCTGTACCCACACGTCGCCGTCCCACTCGAAACCAAACCCCTCGAGCGTACGCAGTATCCCGTCGGCTGCTCCGGGAACGCTGCGCGGCTCGTCGACATCCTCAATGCGCAGCAGCCACTCACCACCATGGGCCCGCGCATCGAGATAACTACCCAACGCCGCGACCAGTGAACCGAAATGCAAGGCCCCCGAAGGCGAAGGCGCAAAACGGCCGCGATAGGCCACAACGGGCTTCTCTTCAGGTCTTTTGCTGTTCGGCAGTGGTCTCATTGGGCCTCCTCAAACGGGCGAAGAAATCACGCGCAGCGGTAATAATTCCTACGCCTAGCGCCGGGTCAGCAACAACCCGCATTCAAGATGATGGGTATAGGGAAACTGGTCAAACACGGCCGCCGCGGTAATGTCGTGGCTGGCGTGCAGTGCGGTGACGTTTTCAAGCAAGGTCTGCGGGTTGCAGGAAATGTACAGGATGCGTTCAAAGCCAGCGGCCAGAGCCAGCGTTGTCGCATCCAGCCCGCTGCGCGGCGGATCGACGAACAGGGTCGTGAATCGATAAGCGCTAAGGTCGACATCCTGCAGGCGATTGAATTCGCGCGCGCCAGAGAATGCGCTGCTGATCTCATCACTGGACATGCGCACCATCGCCACGTTATCGATACCATTGCTGTCAAGATTGTAGCGTGCGGCCTGCACCGACGACTTGCTGACTTCGGTGGCGATAACTCGCCCGAACAGCGGCGCCAGAGCGACGGTGAAATTGCCATTGCCGCAGTAGAGCTCGAGCAGGTCACCGCCGAGGGCCTCCGCCTGCTGACAGGCCCAGCCGAGCATCTGCCGGTTAACCCCGGCATTGGGCTGGGTAAAGGAGCCTTCGACCTGCTGGTAACGCAGCGAGCGACCATTCAGCTCGAATTCCTCGAGCAACCAGTCGCGTCCAATAACGATTTTCTGTTTGCGACTGCGCCCGATCAAATGCACCCCAAGGGTTGTCGCCATGTCGCGGGCAGCGGCTTCCCAGGCCTCATCGAGAGGCCGATGATAAATGAGGGTAATCAGCAATTCGCCGCTCAGCGTAGCCAGGAAATTGGCCTGGAACAAACGACTTTTCAAGGCCTCGCTGGCCTGCAAAGCCTCGCGCAGACGCGGCATGGCCGCACAGATCGATTCACTGGCGGCGGCAAAGCTTTCGATCACGACCGGCCGCTTCGGCTCGTCGGAATCGAACATGGCGTAGAACACCTGATCGTCCTGATGCCACATGCGAAACTCGGCGCGCAAACGGTAATGCAAGGGCGACGAAGCGTGCACCACGGGCTCAGGCAAGCTGAAAGGTGCAAAATCGCTTTTGAACCGCTCGAGCTTGCTCGCCAGTTGCGCGCTGTATCCTGCGGAATCGAAACTCGGCAAAGGCATCGCGGCTAGACGTTAAATAGGAAGTTCAGCACGTCCCCGTCTTTGACAATGTACTCCTTGCCTTCCGCACGCATCTTGCCGGCTTCCTTGGCGCCGTGTTCGCCGCCATAGGTGATGAAATCGTCAAAAGCAATGGTCTGGGCACGAATGAAGCCGCGCTCAAAGTCGGTGTGAATGACTCCGGCCGCTTGCGGTGCGGTATCCCCCTTGTGGATCGTCCAGGCACGCACTTCCTTGACGCCCGCGGTGAAGTAGGTCTGTAGGCCAAGCAAGTGGTAACCGGTATGCACCAGCCGATCCAGACCCGGTTCCTCAAGACCGAGATCGGCGAGGAAAATCTGTTTTTCCTCGTCATCGAGATCGGCAATTTCGGCTTCAATTGAAGCGCAAACCGAGACGACTTCGGCCTTTTCGGTCAGGGCATGCGCGCGCACGGCATCGAGGTACGGATTATTCTCGAAACCGCCCTCGGCGACATTGGCGGCGTAGAGCACCGGCTTGGCAGTAATCAGGCAGAAGGGTTTGAGGGTCAGCCACTCTTCTTTGGACAGGTCGAGGGCGCGAATCGGCTTGCCCTGGTCGAGTTGCGCAAAACACTTGTCGAGAACGGCGACCAGCAGCTTGGCTTCCTTGTCACCGGAACTCGCCGGGCGGCGATAGCGGTTCAGGGCCTTCTCAACGGCGGCCATATCGGCCAGCGCCAGTTCGGTATCGATAATCTCAATGTCGCGAATCGGATCTACGCTACCGGAAACGTGGATTACGTTGTCATCGGCAAAGCAGCGAACCACATGCAGAATCGCATCCGTTTCGCGGATATTGGCCAGGAACTGATTGCCCAGACCTTCACCCTTGGACGCCCCGGCCACCAGGCCAGCGATATCAACGAATTCGGTCACCGCCGGCACCACCCGTTGCGGCTTAACGATCAGCGAAAGCTTATCGAGACGTTTGTCCGGCACTTCAACGATGCCCACCGAGGGTTCAATCGTACAGAAGGGATAATTTTCTGCAGCCACCCCGGCTTTGGTCAGGGCGTTGAACAGGGTGGATTTGCCGACGTTGGGCAGACCGACGATTCCGCATTTGAGGCTCATGGTGTTCTTCCTGTGTGTTGCATTTGTTAAACGACTTTGGGGTGAAGCACGCGTTGCGCTGCTTCGTAATCGCCCACCGCGAGTTTTGGCCAGGCCAGCAGGCAACGATCCAACGCCTGGTCAATCAGCTCCTGCTCTTCCTTGCGCGGGGACTTCAAAACGTAATTCACGACTTCGTTACGCTCGCCCGGATGGCCGACACCGACGCGCAGCCGCCAAAAATCCGGGACGGAAAGAGATCCCTGAATATCTTTCAGGCCATTGTGCCCGCCATTACCCCCGCCCAGCTTCAGGCGAATGCCGCCCGGCTGCAGGTCTAGCTCGTCATGCACGACCAGAATCTCGTCTGGAAGAATCTTGTAGAAATTGGCCAGCGCAGCCACCGCCTGACCTGAGCGATTCATGAAGGTGGTCGGCTGAAGCAGCCACAGATCACCACTGCGGCCGACGCGCCCATAAAACTTGCCCTGCGGCGCAAGCGTCACCTTGAGGTCACGCGCCAGACGATCGACAAACCAGAAACCGAGATTGTGGCGATTGTCCGCGTACTCGCTTCCGGGGTTACCGAGACCGACGATCAGGCGTGGAGCAGTCATGAGATTCGCCCTAAAAACAGAAAAGCCGCCGCAGGAAAAACCCGTACGGCGGCCTATCTAGAGATGCAGGATCAGGCCGCGGGAGCGGCAGCTTCACCTTCAACGGCTTCAGCAACAGCCTTCTTGACCGTAATCGCCACGACCAGCGGATCGTCGCTGCCATGCGCAACCGGCTTGACGCCCTTCGGGAAAACCAGCTGTGAAACGTGGAGCGTTTGACCCGCTTCCATCGCACCCAGATCGACTTCGATAAAGGCCGGCAAATCCTGCGGGAAACACGACACATCGATATCCACCATGGCATGCGTTACGCTGCCGCCACCGACCTTGACGCCAGGGGCCGCATCGGCGTTGACGAAGTGCAACGGCACCTTCTGGTGAATCGCGTGGGTCGTATCCACACGCAGAAAATCAACGTGCAGAACCAATGGCTTGTAGGGGTGAACCTGGGAATCACGCAGCAGCACGGTTTCCACCACGCCATCAATCGTCAGCGTCAGCACCGACGCGTGGAAAGCTTCCTTGCGCAATGCCAGCAGCAGCGGGTTATGATCCATCTCGATCATCGTCGGCTCAGTCGTACCACCGTAGATGATGCCCGGGACTTTATTTGCGCGACGCAGGCGGCGGCTCGCTCCGGACCCCTGCAGTGAGCGCTTTTGCGCATTCAATTCAAAATTCATGATGACTCCTAAGTGAAACAAACCCTGCCCGCGACCAGGCAGGGGGTTAAAAAACTACTCGATAAACAGCGATGACACGGAATCTTCGTTGCTGATGCGACGGATCGTTTCAGCCAGCACATCAGCCACCGACAATTGACGGATACGCGACGACTTCTGAGCATCTTCGCTCAAAGGAATGGTATCGGTAACGACCAGTTCGTCGATCGCCGAATCGTTGATGCGGCTCACGGCAGCACCGGACAGCACCGGATGCACGCAGTAGGCCAGTACTTTCTTGGCGCCTTTCGCCTTCAGCGCGGAAGCCGCCTTGCACAGAGTACCGGCGGTATCGACGATGTCATCCATGATGACGCAGGTACGGCCTTCGACATCACCGATGATGTTCATGACTTCGGAAACATTGGCCTTCGGACGACGCTTGTCGATTATCGCAAGATCGCACTCCAGGCGCTTGGCCAGCGCGCGGGCACGCATCACGCCACCAACGTCGGGAGAAACGACCATCAGGTCTTCCAGATGCATTTTCCACACATCGGCAAGCATGATCGGCAGCGAATAGATATTATCTACCGGAATATTGAAGAAGCCCTGGATCTGTTCGGCGTGAAGATCCATGGTCAGCACACGATGCACTCCGGCCGCGGTCAGCAGGTCAGCGACCAGCTTGGCGGCAATCGGCACACGCTCGGAACGGACCCGGCGATCCTGACGCGAATAACCGAAGTAGGGAATCGCTGCGGTAATGCGTCCGGCAGAAGCACGCTTGAGCGCATCGACCATGACCAGCAGTTCCATCAGGTTTTCGTTGGCCGGGGCACAGGTCGATTGCAGGATGAAAACATCCTTACCACGCACATGTTCCTGGATTTCGACGGTAATCTCACCATCGGAGAAACGCCCGACATTGGCTCGACCGAGCGAAATGTTCAAGCGCCTGACAACTTCAGCCGCCAATTTTGGGTTGGCATTGCCAGTGAATACCATCAGGCTGTCGTAGGCCATATCGCGCATCCCGAGGCGCCGTGAACCGGCGCCAAACAAAGAAATACGGGCAGGGACGCAGCGTCCTGCCCGGGTAGAAAAAACAGATGGCTGGGGAAGAAGGATTCGAACCTTCGAATGCCGGAATCAAAATCCGGTGCCTTAACCAACTTGGCGACTCCCCAGC
>JBAXHE010000078.1:0-14121 GCA_037139055.1 Betaproteobacteria bacterium
TGCGTGCCAACCAGTTCTGTATTCAGTTGCTGGGCGAAAACGAAATTTCTGAACTCATCGCTGAGCAACGCTATCAGGAAGTCTGTGATCGGGCACGTCACATTGAATCGCTGACCACGCTCCTGACCAAAAGTGAAAAAACGGCTTTCTACACTGCGCTCGAGTCGCCAGTGAACCAGAAGATCTTCTCGGTCGGCCTGGCTGACCTGTTTTACGGCGCGGATTCAGAAGAAGAGCGTTTCAAAAATTTTGTTTATAGCCTCTATCTCTTGGAGATCAACCGCTGGCAGTACGCCACGCTGTTTGGCTTCATCCGTTTCCCGGAGAAAAATGCTTTTATCAAGCCGACCGTGACGCAGAATGTGGCCAAGGCGCTGTGCTGGCGGATCAACTACAAGCCCGAACCCAACTGGCGTAGCTATGTATCGGTGCTGCGGCTTTACAACCACGTGCGCATCAGCCTTGTGGAAGAAGGCTTGATGCCTCGGGATATGATCGACGTTCAGTCCTTCATGTGGTCAGTGGTCCAAAAATAATCCAGAATATTTTCTCGACTGCTGCCGAGCAGGGTCGAGACCCTCATTTTTTGTAAGGAATATCCATGAATGCGCAAGCACTGGCCGAGAAACTTCACAAGCTCGGATTTACTCCGCAGGCCCTGAGCGAACCGTCGAAAAGGGAAGACGGGATGATCGTGATTACCAAGGGGGTGCATATCCAGGTCCCGCTGTACGGTGATGAGCCCAATGTGGTTCGCGAGTCGAGCAATGGCGAACTGGAGTTTTACGATGCACAAAAAAACATTGATCGCCTGATCGACGACATCAATACCGCGCTGCAGGACGAAAAGGCCATGCGTTCGCTCAAGAGTGACGACGAATAGGTAGTCATTTCCTCGAAGGCGGGAAAAACGAAGTTTTTCCTGTCCGCTGATTTGAGCGTAATATGACGATGTGCAAGTCATTCGCCATACAGGCGGACGCGGATTGACGAAAAGCGAAACGAGTAGTCCATTTGTCAGGACCATACAACGATGAAGCCCGTTCTCTATGCTATTTCTGCTTTTGTAGCGCTGTCTTTTGCTAGCAGTTCTGCCCTTGCCTACAGTGGTTCGGAGTGTGAGGTGAATGACTGTTCAAAACCAAGTTCAACGAAAACCAAGTCCAACACCACCGCGAGCCAACCCAAGACGAAGGCAGAGCTCAAGGCTGAAGTTCAGGGTGAGGCTAAGGCTCAGGCTAAAGCCAAAGTATTGGAGAAGACCCCCACGCCATTGCGGGATGTGGCTGGATTTTTCAAGTAGGGCACCCCTCGTGCCCCTGCCAGCGAGCAGGGGCGCGGCGGAAACCGGTTTGACCCTGTTCTGACGCTGTCGCTAGTCGGGGTACTGTTTGACTAGCTGGCGTCGTATAAACACGCCGACCCAAAGCCGTCAGCGAATCGTTGATGAGGTGTCTTGATAAGGGTCTTAGACGAGCACAACGTCGGCAACGTTAACAACGATCCGGAAATTTGCCCCATAACAAATCAACTGGCGCATTCCCAAGCCGACTCCCGCGACCAAAAAGCAGTTTTCGACCGCATGGCCTCGGCGAATGGCACGGACTTTTATTTCTTGATAGACCTTCTGGTTGAGTCTGACAATTCTTCCCACGTACTTCTGTAGTTGTTTCTTCATTCGATATCCTCGTCGGTTTGAAACTTTGGCTTAGAATCAGCCGCAACGCGGTACTTCAAATGTGAAAGCCTCGTACCAGGGGAAGTACGAGGCTCTCAAGGCGATTTAATATCAGGGATGGAGTATCTTTACCGCCTAGGCTGAGTTTGCTCAGCACATGTGACCAAGGTAAGTGCTCAAGCACCACAACGCAAGTAACAGATTGCAACAGTGTGTGCCGGTATGTGGGGCGGTCAAGTAAATGAGCGTCAGGGTTTTTCCGTATCTTCAGCACGCCGAAAATTAGAGCAGGTACACTGTTAATACACGTTCTCAGCTAGGGTTTATGATGGCTATCGAAATATCCAAATCGGCAACAACTGCGGCAGTTGCCTCGATTCAGCGCTATTTCACTGAAAACATGGACGAGGGACTTGGTAACCTTGAAGCCGGTGCCCTGCTCAGTTTTTTCCTGAATGAAATTGGTCCGACAATTTATAACCAGGCGGTTAATGATGTGCAAACGCGAATGCAGGCCAGAGTCATGGAGCTCGACATTGAGATCCACGAAGACGAATTTCAATTCTGGAATCAGAAAAAGCGGAAGTAAGCCGCTAGGTCGTTTGACGGGGTTAAAGCCGTCATCTCTCGGAGCATCGGAATGACGCTACGTTCGACCCGCGCATCGGCGGCCGTGGCCCGATTAAACTCACGCAGTGAGGGGCATCGCTACCTGATGGTGGTGACCGGGGCTGGCCTGTTCAATCTGCAAGAGCAGGTTGAAGGCGTCTATAAACAGCTCTCAGCCGCCCTGTCGCTGGATGAGTTTGTAAAGCTTGTCGATGCCATGGGGCCACAAAAAATTCGCCGCATCACCAAAAACGATGCGGCATTTGCCAAGCAGCTCATCCGCAAACCCAAGGAATAGGAGAGGAGCACTGGATTTCCCGGCACGACTGCCGGGAAATCTGCTGTTGGAGGGACGGTCCGCCTACTTGCCTGGCAAGGCTGGCAAAGGCGCGAATTCCACCGGGACCCAGGCGAAAGCCTTGCCTTCTTTGCGGATGTGGCCGAGCCCGGGGAAGGGCAGGTGCATGCCGCCGACCAGCATTTTTTCTCTGGCCGCCAGGTTGAAGGTCTTCTTGCGCGCAACGACCGCCTGTTTGGCGTCGATGTCGAATTCGATGGCGGTTTCCGGACGGGCGAATTGCACGGCATGGTTATGCACAAGATCGCCAAGGATGACCATCTGCTCTCCAGCACTCTCCAGCAGGTAGCTGGTGTGTCCGGGGGTATGGCCGTGCGTGTCGAGCGAACGGATGCCGGGCAGGAACTCGTGATCGACGTCGAAGGTTTTCCATTGACCGCTGGCCAGATAAGGGGCGGCGGCATCGCGCGACATCTTGAAGAATGGCTGGAAATCTTTCGACGCCATGGCTGCTACTTCTTCACTGAGCCAGAACTCATTGTCGGCGCGGGCTGACCAGATTTCGGCCTGGGGGAAGACGCGCTGGCCGTCGGCGCTGACGAGGCCGTTGACGTGGTCGCCATGCAGGTGGGTGATCAGCACAACGTCGACCTGTTCCGGGCGGTAACCAGCGGCCTTGAGATTGTCGACGATGTGTCCCAGGCTCGGTCCGAACAGCTTGGCGGCTCCGGCATCGACCAGAATCAGTTTGCCGTCGGCGTTGATGATGAAGGCATTGACCGCGGTCTGTACCGCCGGGCCGTTGACGAACAGGCGTGCCAGCAGTTTGCGGATGTCTTTGGGCGGCGTGTTTTTGAGTAGTTTGGTGTCGAGGGCGATCGGGCCGTCGTAGAGGGCGGTAATCTGGAATTTGCCGAGGGTGGCGTGGTAATAACCGGGAACCTGAGTTTGCGCGGGCGATGCTTCGGCGAGGGCAAAGCCGGTCGCTAGAACGAGGCTGGCCGCCAGCACAAAACGAGCAGCGCGGCGGAAGAAAGTGGGTCGATTCATGGTCTTCTCCTGATGGACGTGTCGAACACTATGTACGCCATGAGATTATGCAGTCTCCCGGCGCGTCATTCCCGCCTGCGCGGGGATGAATAACACTTCAGTATTTCCTCAGGGCTTGCAACAGTCCTGAGCAATAATCGCTTTGCCTTCCGCTTTGCCGGCTTCGAGCGGGAACTTCGCGCCGCGCCAGGCGAACAGCCCGCCGGGAACGCGATAGACCTTGCTGAAACCGAGTTTGCGCGCCCAAACCGCGCCGTTATCGCTGCGTGTGCAGTTGACGAATCCGCAGTAGATCACCACCGGGATGGCCTTGTCAGTGCCGAGCAGGGCGGCGTACTCGGCCTCGGTCTTGCCGGCGGTCTCTTTGCTGTCCCAGGCATTCATGCGGGGAACGGGGAAGAGGAAATTAACCGCGCCGGGAATGTGCTCCTTGACGAAGTTCGATTCCGGCATGGTGTCGACGAGGACCATGGCTTTCCCAGCGTCGAGCATGGCTTTCAGTTCGGCGACGGTCAGTAGTTCATAGCCGCCGGCCTGGGTGTCGCGAGCCAGCCTGACCGCGTCTGTCTCCTTCAATACCTCGGCCTCGAATTTGTCATCAAAGAGGGCAAAGGCCGGGCTGGAGAGCAGGGAGCAGCACAGCAGAGTGGAAATGAAATGTCTGATTTTCATGGATAGGGCTTTCTTCAAGGGATGATCTATGTGCTGTCGAATGACGCGGTGAGTGAATTATAACTACTCGACGGAAGCTTCCGGGCATTCGGCTTCGGTGGAAACAAATCTCAGGTCGGCAAAACCGGCGTGGGCGGATTCGCCGGTGTTGTCGGTGTCGGAAGCCAGGACCAGCGCGCGCACCTGGTTTTCGAGCGGCCCGAATGCCCGCTGAAAATCGCGCAGAACGTGGCGACGCTCGTGGACCCAATGGCCTGCGCTGGCCGCTCCGCTGCGTAGGACGATCATGCGCGCCCGGTCGGTATAGGTGTTGCTCTGCAGCGTGCCTATCGGGTGGCTGTTATCCCAAATGTAGTTCAGCGCGGCGTCAGGAACCTGGCTGCCGTAGAGCGAGCGGGCCAGGAGCAGTTTGCTGCGCGTGGTGAAACTGAGCTGGTCGGCGGGAATGTCGAAAGTAAGATAAACCCGGGCAGCGTAATCGTCTCCGCTCTTGCGCGTCATGTCAGCCGAAAGCAGCGGCGCGTCAATACGCCATTGCCAACAGAGAAAAGGCGTTTTGTTGAGATCGATGTCGATAGGTCGGGCCAGCAGCGCCATGCTTTTGCTGGCATGGGCTTCAACGGCATTGACCCCGTCCCAGGTGCGCAGGCCGTAACGCGTCGGCGGAACGCGTTCGTCGATGCGTTCAACGCGCCAGGGCGGCGGTAGCGACGCATCGCTGGCTAAGAAGCGCCCGACCCAGAGCGTTTCGGCAGCGACCGATGAAACGGCCAGCCAGGCCAGAAGCGCCAGCCCGATTCTCATTGCGGTGGTCTGTTGCAGAAGCCTTGCGGGGCGACGTTCAGCGCCGCGTTGAACTTGCTCGACATGTTCTGGAAAGCAATCAGCGCGGTGAGTTCAATGACCGTGTCGTCGTCAAAGTGGCCTTTCAGGCGTGCCATCAAGGGGGCGTCGACGCCGGCACCGCTGCGGGTCATGGCTTCGGCATAAGCCAGCGCAGCTTTCTGGCGTTCGTCGAACAAGGGCGAAGTTTCAAACTGCGGCAGCGCGTCGAGCTGCTCGCTGCTGATGCCGCGCTTGAGTCCGGTCGCCGAATTGATGTCGACGCAGAAATGACACCAGTTGATTTGGGAGACATGGACGGTGAGCAAGGAGCGCAGCGCCGGTTCAATCGGCGAGCGACGGCGGTCGAGCGCGCCGTAGAGCAGCGAGAGCGCGGTAAAGACCAGGGGGGAACGTCCCCACAGCCGCGCCGGTTCAAGTTCCTGGCCGTAGCGGCGTCGCTGATTGGCGAGGAACAGGCGAACCAGCCAGGGGAAACGGTGTGCGGGGTCGGTGTGGATGCGCGATGATGATTCGGTTTCCAGTTCGGGGGCGGGCATGCGATGGGTGTTCCTCAGCGTTGCGTGGTGTGCGCTTTGATCGCCAGCCACTCGCCATTTTGTTGCTCAAGCAGGTAGTCTTCCAGCGCTTCAAAGCGGAAGGTCTTGCCGCTCATCAGCCCCTGTTCAATGGTGATCGATTTGACGGTGATTCTTTGACAGGTTTTAACCGTTTCGCCTTCAGCCAGGGCGGCTTCAATGGTCATGCGGCGTTGCTGGTAGTTTTTCAGGCTGGCGATTGAACTCAGGGTGCTCTGCACCATTTCGTCGCGCTTGAATTCCAGCGTCGTCGTTGCACCACCGCTGGTCTGAACCGTCGCTTGGGCGACGATGTCCGGGGCAAAGAGCGCCAGGATGGTTTTGATATCGCGGCGGGCGATGGCGCGATCAAAGCGCCCCAGCCAGGCTTTGCCGATGGTGAGTGGAGGGCAGCCGACGATGAGTGGTTGAGGCGGTTCGGGTATGTCCGCTTCCGCTGTAGTTATGTGTTGCGTGGGAGAGGGCAGCGGTGTGGGTTCTGCCGTCGAACTGCCAGTGAGTTTTTCCAGTTGTTTTTTGGCCCGGCTATCAGCACTAAGGGAATATTGATCGAGTTCGCCATCAAAGGCGCCTGGGACGTAAAAGCCGGGAATCTTGTCGAGAACGACCGGGAGCAGAATGGTCATCAATGCCCGGGTTTTCACTTCGGTTGAGCTGGGGTCGCGGGCAAAACCGACCTTTCCGGAGTCGATGCCGATATTACCGCCGTTGGCATCAAGCAGAGTGGCACCGCGATTGACCTTGTCGTAGGTACCCTGCGGGTAGAGCGCGCTGGCTTCTGTGGCAGGCAGCAAGTAGGGTTCGTGGTCGGTGCCGCGAATGCCGATCGTGGCGTTGGGCGTGAGGACACGATGCTCGCTGTTGTTGAGCTGTCCGATCCAGCCGCTGATGATGCGCAGCGACCCGGAAATCAGGCGCAGGATCTGGTGGTCGGTTTTTTTGCCTTCAGCGGCGAAGCGCTCAGCAACGAATTCACTTCCCGGGCGCACAGCAACGAGACCGGCATCACGCGTCTGCAATACCGCTTCGCTGCCTAGGCCAGCGCGGACTTTCTCGCCAACGAAAACCGGTCCGTCTTTCCTGACGTGGCGAATGTCTCCGTGTGGGTCAGTGACCGCGAGTTCGCCTTTCAGTCGCCAGACATTGGCAAAGGGTTTACCCGCATCGGAATTCTCTGTCGTTTCATTGGCGCTGTGAGCCAGAACGGGAATAAAAAAAGCAAAGGAGAATGCAAGAAGCATTGCGCTTCGTTCGATGGGCTTAAATGAGACAGTAGTCATAAAGCACCCGTAGACAGAAGAATGGAATTATCTTGTGATTTTAAACTCAAAGAGGCCTCGTCGGTGGCATTGATCGGATCGGCTGTCTTCAATCGGGTCTTCGATTCTGCTAGAGTGACCGCAGGAAAGCCGCCAAATATCAGGGGGAATCATGTTTGATGAATTGAGTCGTATCTTTCTCGATAGCGGCTATCTCCCGCACGGGTATTGCATCAGTTGGTCGACGCCCTTGGTGTTGACCTACGTGATCAGTGATGTGGTTATTTTCCTGTCCTATTTCTCCATGCCCTTGGCGATCGGCTATTTTGCCCGGCAACGCAAGGACTTTCCCTATCGTTGGTTGCTGTGGATGTTCGCCGCTTTCATCATGGCCTGTGGAGCAACCCATCTGATGGGGGTCGTGGTGCTGTGGTATCCGCTCTATCATCTGGATGCTTTGTTCAAGGCGACTACGGCATTCGTCTCGGTGATTACCGCTTTTACGCTTTGGCCTTTAATACCTCATGCGCTGAAAATACCCAGTCCGGCGCAGTTGCAGAAGGTCAACGAGGAACTGCAAAAAGAGATTGAAGAACGGAAGCGGGTCGAAGACGAGCTGCTCCAGGCCAAGGAGGCCGCAGAAGAAAGTTTGCAGAATGAGCGGGAAATGCTGGCTGCCATCGTGGACTCTTCGGATGATGCGATTACGGGCATGACGCTGGATGGCGTCATCATCACCTGGAACCGGGCGGCAGAAAAGATATTCGGCTACTCAGCCGCAGAGATCATTGGGAAATCGATCACCAGCCTTTTTCATCCGGATCGTGTCGGTGAAGAGCAGGTTTTGTTGGCAGCGATCAGGAGCGGCGAGTCGATTACCCAGTTTGAGACCAAGCGGCTGTGTCAAGACGGGAGATTGATCGAGGTGTCTCTGACAGTTTCACCCGTCATTGACACAAAAGGGAAAATTGTCGGTGCATCAAAAATCACCCGTGACATTACCGAAAAGAAGAGGTCTGAGGCCCGGCTGATACAAAGCGAGTCACTCCTGCAAACGCTGACCCACGCCATTCCTGATCTGGTTTGGCTGAAAGATCCGAACGGCGTTTATCTGTTGTGCAACCAGCGCTTCGAAAGCCTCTTCGGTGTTCCCGAAAAAAATCTGGTCGGCAAGACGGATTATGATTTCGTCGATGAGGAGTTGGCCCATTTTTTCCGTGCTAACGATAAGCTGGCCGTTGAAAAAGGTTCCCCCCGCGTCAATGATGAATGGCTGACCTTTGCCAGTGATGGTCACCGCGAACTCGTGGAAACGACCAAAACTCCGATCTTCGACTTCGCTGGCCAACTGATCGGCGTGTTGGGGATCGGCCATGACATGACTGCCCACAAAGCGGCTGAAGCGGAACTCGAGCAATACCGTCACCATCTTGAAGAACTGGTGGCGTCGCGCACCGCCGAATTGGCAATGGCAAAGGATGCGGCCGAAGCGGCCAATCTGGCCAAAAGCACCTTCCTGTCGAATATGAGTCACGAAATTCGTACGCCGATGAACGCCATCTTCGGCATGGTGAATCTGCTGCGCCGCGCTGGAGTCACGCCGCAGCAGGCCGAGCGTCTCGACAAGATTAATGCCGCCTCCGAGCATTTGCTCGGTACGATCAACGATATCCTCGACCTCTCCAAGATTGAAGCCGGGAAGTTTACTTTCGAAGAGGCGCCGGTGGTCATCAGCAGCCTGCTGGCCAATGTCAGTTCAATGATTGCCGGGCGTGCGCAAGCCAAAAATCTCAGTCTGAGAATTGAAAGCGAGGTTTTTCCGAGCACCCTTTGCGGGGACGCGAACCGTCTGCAACAGGCGTTCCTTAACTTTGCGGCGAATGCCGTTAAATTCACCGAGAACGGTTCCGTCACGCTGCGCGCTCGCCTGCAGGAGGATAGCCCCGATGCCGTGCTAGTGCGCTTTGAGGTGACCGATACCGGGGTAGGTATTTCGTCCGAGACACTTTCCCGCTTGTTCCGCTCCTTTGAGCAGGCCGATAATTCGACCACGCGCCAGTATGGCGGGAGTGGGCTGGGGCTGGTGATCGCCCGGCGACTCGCCGAGTTGATGGGCGGGGCCGCTGGGGCTGAAAGTACTCCTGGGGTCGGTAGCACGTTCTGGTTCACCGCACGACTGGTGAAAAAAAAGCCAGTGGGTGCACGCTCTGAATTGCCCAATTCAGACGCCGAGAAGCGGCTTCGCGAACGCTATCAGGGCTGGTGCATTCTGGTGGTCGACGACGAACCGGTGAACCTCGAAGTGGCCAGACTTTTCGCTGAGGGCTGTGGACTGGTGGTCGATACCGCCGCCGATGGGGTTGAGGCCGTTTCTCTAGCCAAGAAAACGCCCTATGCCGCGATCCTGATGGACATGCAGATGCCGAATCTCGATGGTCTTGAGGCGACTCGACAGATACGCCAACTGCCTGGTTATCACGATATTCCGGTTCTGGCCATGACCGCCAATGCCTTTATCGAGGATAAGACGCGTTGTTTCGACGCCGGAATGAACGGTTTTCTGGTCAAACCCTTTGCTCCAGAGCAGTTCTTTTCGATTCTGTTGAAGGCGTTTGAGCGGAAGTAGTCGGGGCCGGGTTGAGTCGATGTCAGAAGTCGGGCGCGCAGGTGAAACTCAGCGCCTCACCGGTGGTGGGATGGTTGAAGGCAAGATACTCGGCATGTAGCAGCAGCCGCTCGGCTTTGGCTTTCGTCGTGGCCTCGGCGTAAAGCGGGTCGCCCAGAATGGTGTGACCGATGGCCTTCATGTGCACCCGGAGCTGGTGGGTGCGTCCGGTCAGTGGCGTCAGTTCGACGCGGGAGCAATTCTTCCCGGCGTCGTAGTCGACGACCTTGTACAGGGTCTGCGAGGGCTTGCCGGTTTCAAAGTCGACCTTGTGCAGCGGGCGGTTGGGCCAGTCGACAATCAGCGGTAGATCAACCTGGCCGGAGTTCTGGGCCAGCTGTCCATCGACGACGGCGACGTAGCGCTTATCCACCAGCCGGTCCTGAAACAGGATGCTCAGGCGCCGGTGCATGTCCTTGCCGAGGGCCAGTACCAGCAGGCCGGAGGTGTTGAAATCCAGCCGGTGTACGATCAGCGCATCGGGATAACGTGTCTGTATCCGTCGGATCAGGCAGTCCTGCTTCTCCTCCCCGCGTCCGGGCACGGAAAGCAGCCCGCTTGGCTTGTTGGCGATGAGCAGGGACTGATCGGCGTAGAGCAGGGTGAATCCCGGTTCCGGGTATGAGGATAATTCTGAAGGCATCAATGGGTGCTTAGTCGTGTGATAAATAGGGAGGCGGTGCCACGGAGCGCATTGTCTCGCGAATCGAGCTTCAGCGCATATCCGAAAAACCCAGTAGACTTGCCAGGCAGCTCCTATTGCTATTTTTGACGATTGATGTGAATGACGACCTTCCTGCATTACGTGGCTCTGGCCGCACCCCTCTTCGTTCTGGTTTTTGTCGGTTATGCGCTGATGCGCTTTTCCGGTTGGCCGCTAACGATGTCCGAGAGCCTCTCGCAATTTGTCTTCTGCGTGGCCATGCCGGCACTGATGTTCCATCTGCTGAGCGATTTCTCCAAGCTTCCGCCGGTTGATGCGCGGCTGCTGATCGCCTTCTTCGGTGGTTGCCTGATTGTTTTTGTCATCGCCCGGCTGATCGCCTGGAAGGCCTTTGCCCTCGATGGTGTCGCGCAGTCGGTCTTTGCCATGGGCGGCATTTTTTCCAATAATCTGATGCTCGGTCTGCCGCTGGCTAAGGTAACGCTGGGGGATGCGGCGATCCCTTCGGTGGCGCTGATTCTGGTCTTCAATTCGCTGACGCTGTGGATGCTGTTGACGGTATCGGTCGAATGGGCCCGGCATGGCACGATTTCGCTGCGCGGTTTCGCCAATACGCTGCGTGCCGTGCTGACTAACCCGCTGATTATCGGGATTCTGTCCGGAACCCTCTTTGGTCTGAGCGGCTGGACGATGCCGCCGCTCATTGACGTGCCGCTGACCATGGTCGGGCAGGCGACGGTGCCGCTGTCGTTGATCGTCATGGGTATGGGGTTGGCCGAATACAGCATACGTGATGGCTGGAAGATCAGCGTGGCGATCAGTGTCATCAAGCTGTTGTTTTTGCCGTTGGTGGTGTGGGGGCTGGCCCGGTTGCTGGGTCTGCCGATCATGGAGGCGCGCGTGGTGACGCTGCTCTCTTCCATAGCCATCGGGGCGAACGTCTATCTGATGGCCAAGCAATTCAAGGCGCTTGAAGGGCCGGTGGCCAGCAGCCAGGTATTAACCACCGGCATGGCCGCGCTGACCACACCGCTGGTGCTGACGCTGACCGGCTTGTAACTGTCTTCAGTCGCCGCGGCGCAGGCTGCCAATTGCCCGCAGGAACTCGTTGCGCGACTGCTCTGAGGCTTCAAACTCTCCGGAGAAGGCTTGGGTGATGACGCGTTCGTCACCGCGTCGGTCTTCGCCGAGCAGCAGGCAGAGTTGTTCGGCCTCGACGACACAGGCACCCCCGCGCGCCTGACCGTGATGCATCAGCGCTTCGGCGATGTCCCGGGTCATCCACTCCTGGTAGGTAAAGCGATGGCCGATGGCGTCAACCATCCGGGCAATCCTGCCGAAACCGTGCAGACGGCCTCCGGGCAGATAGGCGACGTGGGCGACGCCGCGAAACGGGACCAGATGGTGTGGGCACACGCCGTGGATGGCAATGCCGCGGATGATCACCATGTCGCGCCGTGGGTCGGTGAATCCTTCACCCAGGGCGCTGGCCGGGTCGAGGTCGTAGCCTCCGAGCAGACGTTTTTGCCACAGTTCTCGCACGCGCTGGGTGGTTTTCCCCATGTGCGGTTCGTCGGGTTCAACGCCACAGGCGCGGAGCAAGTCGCCGACCGCGCGCTCGAAGGCCGGGGCGTCAAACCCATTGCGCCGAGGGATGCCGATCTGAGTAGGGGGGGATGGAAAGTTGTGATCAGTACCGTCGGGCATGGGGACTCCGATTGAATGCTATGGTAATCAGGATGATACACGGCTTGAACAAAGACCGTTATTCTCGGTCTAAACCAGACCATATTCTCCTTGGGTACCCCTTTTTGGTGCGTAATTCGCCACGGAAGCAGCGGATGAGCGATAATGCTGGACTTGCGTTATTGTGGACGTTCTTTCGTTTCGGTTCGACGGGAGAAATGTTGGGCTCTGGAAGGGTAGTGATATATGCGTGTTGATGATTTTCGTCTGATGTTCGGTAAGCGGGAATATGTGCCGATCATGATCGGCGGTATGGGAGTTGATATCTCGACAGCCGGACTGGCGCTCGAGGCAGCGCGTCTGGGCGGGATTGGTCATATTTCTGACGCGATGGTCAATACCGTGACTGACCGTCGTTTCAATACCAAGTTCGTCAAGGACAAGCTCAAGCAGTTCAAATTCAATGTGGCCAACAGCGACAAGTCGGTCGTCAAGTTTGACCTGGGGCAACTGGAAGAAGCGACCCGATTGCACGTCGGCAAGACCATGGAAGCCAAGCGCGGCCCGGGTCTGATCTTCGTCAATTGCATGGAAAAACTGACCATGAACGCGCCGAAGGAGACGCTGTCTGTTCGTCTCAAGGCCGCTCTCGATTCGGGTGTTGATGGCATTACCCTGGCCGCTGGTCTGCATCTGGGTTCGTTTGCCTTGATCGAGGATCATCCGCGGTTTCGCGATGCGCTACTTGGGGTGATCGTTTCCTCGGTGCGTGCGCTCCAGCTCTTCATCCGCAAGACAGCGCGCTGCAATCGCCTGCCCGACTATGTGGTGGTCGAAGGTCCGTTGGCCGGTGGGCACCTTGGTTTTGGCATGGACTGGGCAAAGTTCGATCTGGCGACCATCATGGGCGAAATTAAAGCCTGGATGCACGCCGAAAAACTGGATATCCCGTTGATCCCGGCTGGCGGAATTTTTACCGGCAGCGATGCAGCTGCCTTTCTGGAGAATGGTGCTGCGGCGGTGCAGGTCGCGACACGCTTTACCGTGGCCAAGGAGTGCGGTCTGCCGGAAGACGTGCAGCAGGAGTATTTCAAGGCCAGCGAAGAGACCATTGAGGTTAATCAGATTTCGCCGACCGGCTATCCGATGCGCATGCTGAGCAACAGTCCGGCGATTGGTGATGGTATCCGCCCGAATTGCGAGGCCTATGGCTATATCCTGGATGCCAACGGCAATTGCTCCTATATCACTTCCTACAATCGTGAACTCGAAGCCAACCCGGGGGCGCGGCGTATTTCGGTCAAGGACAAGACCTGTTTGTGTACCCAGATGCGCAACTTCGATTTATGGACCTGTGGACACTATACGTATCGCCTGAAAGATACGACCCGCAAGCTCGAAGACGGGAGTTACCAGTTGCTTTCTGCTGAACACATATTTCATGACTACCAGTACAGTACGGATAACCAAATTGCTTTGCCAGCTTGATCAGTAATAATTCTTCATATTGAAGATGAATTGATTGCACCCTGTCGTCTGCCCTTGTTATTGTTGTGATGCTGTTCTCTCAACGTTTACTCCCTGGAGGCTCAATTGGGCACAAAGCTATATGTCGGCAATCTCAGTTATACCGTCAATAAGAATGACCTTGAGGAGATGTTTGCCCCTCACGGCACAGTCACCTCGGCTCAGGTGATCACCGATCGTGAGACGCAACGTTCCAAGGGTTTTGCCTTTGTTGAAATGAGCTCCGAGCAGGAAGTTCAGGCCGCTATTGCCGCGTTGAATGGCAAGAGTATTGATGGACGTGCTTTGACGGTCAATGAGGCTCGTCCGCAGGAGCCGCGTACCGGTGGTGGCGGCGGTTTTGGTGCTCCGCGTCGCGGGCCAGGCGGTGGCGGTGGTCGTGGCCCCGGGGGCGGTGGTGGACGCAGTGGTTCAGGTGGCGGTAATCGCTACTGATCGTTCAATCTGAGCGCCAGATTTGCCGGGAATCTCCGGTGTGGTATCTGGCGCTTTTCGGTTTTTTTGTTGTATTAATTTCGGCCACAGTGTCGATCAGGGAAATGTTTTGGCAAAACCAAATTACTCGTTTGAAAAACGTCAGAGAGATCTGGAA
>JBAXHE010000079.1:0-13727 GCA_037139055.1 Betaproteobacteria bacterium
GGCAGACGGATCGGCCGGTAGCCGTAGCTTTTGAGCCACGAACGCACGGTTTCTTCAAAGAGTTCCCAGAACTCGGCTTCGTCCGGAAGGATGTCGTTCATCCCGCGCACGGACTGTATGTTTCGACTCATGATGGTGTTGCGATCTTTCTTTGGTAGGTTCGAGCCACGTAGCGATCCACGATGGCGGTAAATTCTTCGGCGATGTGCTCGCCGCGCAAGGTGACGGTTTTTTCGCCATCCTCAAACACCGGAGCCGCCGGAACTTCTCCGGTCCCCGGCAGGCTGATGCCGATATTGGCGTGCTTGCTCTCGCCCGGGCCATTGACTACACAGCCCATGACCGCCAACGTCATGTTCTCGACGCCATCAAACTCGACGCGCCATTGCGGCATGCGCTCACGTACATGCGACTGGATTGACTGCGCCAGTTCCTGGAAAAAGGTACTGGTCGTTCGTCCGCATCCGGGACAGGCCGCGACCATTGGCGTAAACGCACGCAGCCCCATGGTCTGCAGCATTTCCTGCGCGACGATCACTTCCTGCGTGCGTGGTCCGCCAGGTTCAGGCGTCAGCGAGACGCGGATGGTGTCACCAATACCTTCCTGAAGCAATACCGACATCGCCGCGGTTGAGGCGACAATGCCTTTCGAACCCATTCCTGCCTCGGTCAGACCGAGATGCAGCGGATAATCGGAACGCTTCGACAGCTCGCGATAGATGGCAATCAGGTCCTGCACGCCGGAGACCTTGCACGACAGGATGATGCGGTTGCCGGGCAGGCCAAGCTCTTCAGCCTTGGCTGCAGATTCGAGCGCCGAGGTCACCATCGCTTCGCGCATCACCTCGATGGCCCCCATCGGCTCGACGCGTTTTGCATTCTCGTCCATGATGCGTGCCAGCAGATCCTGATCAAGACTGCCCCAGTTCACGCCAATGCGCACTGGCTTGTCGTACTGGCAGGCGATTGCGATCATCTGCGCAAACTGTTCGTCACGCTTCTTGCCATGCCCGACGTTTCCGGGGTTGATGCGGTACTTGGCCAGCACCTGAGCACATTCCGGATAATCGGTCAGCAGGCGGTGGCCGTTGTAATGGAAATCGCCAATCAGCGGAACATCAACGCCCATGCGCTCGAGATGCTCACGGATTTTCGGCACGGCAGCGGCAGCTTCCGGCGTATTGACGGTGATCCTGACTAGCTCCGAACCCGCCCGCGCCAGCTCGGCGCACTGAATGGCGGTTTTCAGCACATCCACGGTATCGGTGTTGGTCATCGACTGAACGACCACCGGCGAATCACCGCCTAGGCTGACGTGCCCTATGCTGACCGAGCGCGTCGGCCGACGAGAAGGGATTCCATTGCGGGAGAGAATAGGGGAAGACAAATCGGCACTCACTCAACGGTCACACGGGCCACATCGTCCTTGCTACGCTTGGACAGATCAACGGGCTTGCCTTTGTATTGCACTGTCACATGGGTGGCATTGCCGATCACCAGCGCCAGAGGAGGACGCCCTTCGAACTCGCGCTGGGTATTGCCCTCACACAATTGAGAGAAAATAATCTCACCACTGCGATCCTTGATTTCAACCCAGGACGGTTTGGAAAAACTCATTTTCAAAACTTTTTCTCCGCCTGACTTGGCATCTGGAGCCGACGCTGTCGAGACAGTCCCCGTTTTCACCTGCACCGCCTGGCCGACGACACCCGACACTTGCGCACCGGGAGCAGCCGGTGTGGGCTGGACTGCCGCCGTGGCTTCGTCCTTGAGAACCAGGGTAGAAGGAGAGGCCATTGCCTCGGCGCCCCCCTTCGCTTCCGGGCTGACAGGTGCAGCGACCTCTGCCGAGGTCGTCGCCGATTTCAGCACAGACATTGCCGACTGCCACAACGCCTCTGGCAAAAAGAAATAAATCAGAACCGCCGTTAGCAATACCGCAAAACCGGCAAACACGTTGAGGAAATCCCGTCGCTGAACTGCCCCCTCGTGGGGAACACTGACATGGGTTCCCTCGGGTATCTCGAGCTCGGGACCTTTGGGCATTTTCAAGGCATCCAGCGCGGCCATCAGCGACGCCGAGTCGAGATTGAGCAAGCGTGCATAATTCCGCACAAAGCCGCGAATGATGGTATTACAGGGCAAACTCGCCCAATCATCTTCTTCCAGTGCCTCAACCTGATGGACGCTCAGCTTCAGCAGTCTGGCCACATGCTCTTGCGTCCAACCACGCAACTCTCTTGCCGCACGGAGCTTCTGACCGGTAGTCAATTCAGGCTCGGGGGGAAACTCGGCAACGGTTTCCAGGGCGTCGGTCAATTCGGGGACCGAGTTGCTCTCGCTGTCCATGCCCTCTGTTGGGACATTCTCTGCGCTCATTCGAAATTCCCTTTCAGAAGATCAAGATACTCAGGTGAGTCAGGATACTTTCGTTTCAACTGTGCTGCGAAACTGCTTTCGGCCTGCGTGTCACCCAAGCGCCGCTCGACCCGCAAATACAGCCACAGCACCTCGGCATTCGGCTCGCTCACTCGAACGACATTCTTCAAATGTTGTTTTGCAGCATCATAGTTGCCGCGCTTGTAATTGATCAAAGCCAACTGAAAGAGCGCCTGAGGATTCTCTGGCGCAAAACGCATACTGCGGCGAACGTAGTCTTCCGCCTGTGTCAGTTCGCCCAATTTGACGTAACAACTCCCGGCGTTCAGGAAGGCCACCTCGGGAGTCTTGTAGAGCGAATTCCGGCTCGCGCGCAGGAAATAGGCAATCGATTCTTTGGCTTTCCCGGTCTGGCACAGATACCAGCCGTAGTTGTTATTGATTTCCGGATCTTTCTCATCAAGATACAAGGCCTGGCGAAAGTCCTTTTCGGCCGATTCAAATTCCTTGACGTAATACAGCACCAGTCCCCGGGTGCTATAGGCTGGAGCGTAATTCGGGTTGATCGAAATGGCGAGGGTCAATTCTTCCAGAGCGACAATCAGATTCCCGCTCTGAAAATACAGTGAGGCCAGCTCAGTATGTGCTACCGCCCGGGTATGTACATCTTTGGGAGCTGCTGACGACAGGGTTTCCGTCGGCAAAGGTTCAGATTTTTGCGCCCAAGCGGAAGGCATCATCGCCAGAGCCATCAGAGCGAAACCGAGAAATGCAACCAACTCTCGAACCATTCTCATCATGTTCTCACCTCGCGAAGCTGGATAATCTGTCGTTCTGATCGTCGGGTTTTATCAAGCACCTGCCCGGCCAATTGACCGCAGGCAGCGTCGATATCGCCCCCCCGGGTCTTGCGTGTTGTGGTTACGACGCCGGCCTCCATCAGGATTTCAGCGAAACGGCGAATACGCTGCGTCTGAGAGCGCAGATAAGGCGAACCGGGAAACGGATTGAAAGGAATCAAGTTGAACTTGCACGGCACATCGCGCGTGAGGGCCAGCAATTCACGCGCGTGCGCATCGGAATCGTTTACGCCGTCAAGCATCACATACTCGAAAGTCACGAAATCACGCGGCGCCTTTTCAAGATAGCGCAGGCACGCCGCCATCAACTCGCGCAAAGGGTACTTCTGGTTGATCGGCACCAGTTCATCACGCAAGCGGTCGTTCGGTGCATGCAGTGAAACGGCCAGCGCCACCGGACACTCATCACGCAGTCTATCCATCGCCGGAACAATCCCGGAGGTGGACACCGTCACCCTCCGCCGTGATAGGCCGTAGGCATTGTCATCGAGCATCAGGCGCAAGGCCGACACAGTATTCTCAAAATTGGCCAAGGGCTCGCCCATGCCCATCAGCACCACATTGCTGATGATCCGATCCGCCGCCGGATCGGCGCCCAAAGCCCGGTTGGCCTGCCAGAGCTGGCCGATAATCTCGGCCACCGTCAGGTTGCGGTTGAAACCCTGCTTGCCGGTCGAGCAGAACGAACAATCCAGCGCACACCCGGCCTGGGTCGAAACGCAAAGGGTGCCGCGATCATCCTCAGGGATGAAAACGGTCTCGACCGCATTACCTCCTTGCACATCGAAGAGGAATTTTCGCGTGCCATCGCCGGAGAGTTTGTCGGAAACGATGTTCGGCGGCGTCACCGACGCCATTCCACGAAGTTTCTCGCGCAAGCTCTTGGCGATATCGGTCATCGCATCAAAATCATCCTGCCCGAAACGATGCATCCAGCGCAGCACCTGTTTGGCGCGAAACGGCTTTTCTCCGTGTTCAGCGAAGAACGCCGTCAAGCCGGCCGCATCGAAATCGAGCAGATTGATGGTCATGCGATTTGTCAGTTTTTATCCAATTCCGGATTAACGACCAGAATAAACGTTCATGCCGGGGAAGAAGAAACCGATTTCAACAGCAGCGGTTTCAGGCGCATCCGAACCATGCACCGCATTGGCGTCAATCGATGTCGCGAAATCGGCACGAATGGTTCCAGCGTCGGCTTTCTTCGGATCGGTCGCGCCCATCAGGTCACGGTTCATGGCAATCGCGTTTTCACCTTCGAGCACCTGGATCATCACCGGGCCGGAAGCCATGAAGTCCACGAGATCCTTGTAGAACGGACGATCCTTGTGAACGATGTAGAACTCGCCGGCTTCACGCGGTGACAGCCAGGCCATTTTCGAAGCGATGACTTTCAGGCCATTGCTTTCGAAACGGGAATAAATCTTGCCAATCACGTTTTTGGCGACTGCGTCAGGTTTGATGATAGAAAGCGTGCGTTCAATTGCCATTACTTAATTCTCCACAAGAGAAAGTTCAAAAAAAGCCGAATAATCAGCCAAATAGTTCCATAACCCTTAATTGTACCAAGTCTCTGACTTATCTGCCGAGAATGCTTGGGCGCCGGGAAGAAATACTTGAGCAAAGGAAGGAGCGCAGTCCCGGACACCGCCATTTACCTCGTTTCTGACAAATTGCGCTTCGGGTTTGGCTTGCAGCAGATTTGAGCGGCGGGTAACATGACTATCAATCGTAGCCACCTAGCGCCAGATCAACGGCGAACACTCAGCACCTTTTAGAGCGGGGTTTATGCTTAATCAACCACTGCACGACCTTGAAGCCTGGATCATCTTCTTCAGCAACGCGGAAATGCCGATCCTCAGACAGACCGCCCGCAAGCTCGAAGAAGCGCGGGAGAACATCGACGAGATCAACGGCCGGGATATTGCCAATATCGTATTGCAGGACCCGCTCATGGCCATTCGCCTGCTGGCCTACATACAGCCCCTCAGTAGCAAGCGCCTGCGGTCAGACATCACCACCATTGCCAGTGCGGTGATGATGATGGGCATCGAACCTTTTTTCGATACTCTCGGAAAGCCCGCCACCATTGAAGCCATGCTGAACATTGAGCCCAAAGCCATGCTGGGGGTACTGCACGTCATCCGCCGCGTCCAGCGGGCTTCTAAATACGCGCACGACTGGGCCTTTGAACGCCACGACATCAATATCGAAGAAGTCACACTAGCCGCCCTGCTGCACGATCTGGCTGAAATATTGTTGTGGTGCTTCGCCCCCAATCTGGCCATGGAGATACGCAACAAACAGCTCGCCGACCCCACGCTGCGTAGCACCATCGCCCAGGAGGAAGTCCTTGGCATCCGTCTCTTTGACCTGCAACTGGCACTGTGCACCGCCTGGAACCTGCCCGAACTGCTCAAAATCCTGATGGACGATGCCAACGCCCACCTACCCCGCGTGCAGAATGTAACTTTGGCGGTCAATCTCGCCCGCCATTCCGCTAGCGGCTGGGAAGATGCCGCCTTGCCGGATGATTTTGACGCCATACAGAAGCTCCTGCATATCGACCGGGAGACCCTGCTCAAGCGCCTTGACGTTCCGGAAAATCTGTTCTCGCGCTATCTAGAGACGCCCGAAGGTACTGACGAATCCGTTCAGCCCCCTCAATAACGCCCCCTTCACCCATGCCTCTTCGACTATTGCTGCTCGCCGCAGTGTTCGCGCTATCGGGCTGCGCGAGTAAACCTCACGCCCCTCTGCCGGCACAACCCAAGTCGGTCAAAATTGGCTTGGCCCTTGGCGGTGGCGCGGCACGTGGCTTTGCCCACATCGGAGTGATCAAGGTTCTCGAAGCCCAGGGGATTCATCCGGAAATCATCGTCGGCACCAGCGCCGGCGCCGTCGTCGGTGCGTTGTATGCCGCTGGCAACAGTGGATTCGAGTTACAGAAACTGGCCATCAAACTCGACGAATCAAGGATCAGCGACTGGTCAATGCCGGACCGCGGAGTACTCAAGGGTGAATCGCTGCAGCAGTTCATCAACGAAGCCGTCGGCCAGCGCCCTATCGAGTCGCTGAAAAAACCCCTGGGCGTTATCGCCACCAACCTGAACAGCGGAGAAAGCATCCTCTTCCGCACCGGCAACACCGGCATGGCCGTCCGCGCCTCGGCGACGGTTCCCGGAATTTTCCGGCCAGTCAGCATCAACGGGCAGGAATACGTTGATGGCGGCCTGTCCAGCCTGATACCGGTACGCAGCGTCCGGCAGATGGGTGCCGACATCGTCATTGCCGTCGACATCTCGGCAAGGCCCGGCAACCAGCCGGTCAAAGGCATGCTCGACATCCTCCTGCAGACCTTCACCATCATGGGCCAGAACCTCGCCCGTTACGAACTCAGGGAGGCGGATGTCGTCATCCGTCCGCAGGTTGGCGGCGTCGGATCGGCGGATTTCCAGGCGCGCCACGACTCGATCCTGGAGGGGGAGAAAGCGGCACAGGCGGCGCTGCCGCAAATTCGCGAGGCGATCCGGAAGGCTGCAGGCGGTTAAAACATTCACCACGGCAAGCACAGCGGGCACGGCGAAACATTTCCGACCCCAATTGACTGCTTTTCTATGGGCAAGTCTTCTGCTGGCGATTACCCCGTCATCATTGCCAGAGCCAACACCCAGAGCGAACCGACCAGACACCCCAAAGCCAGAAACCCGCCATTCCAGCGCAAACCCACGGTGGTCGGACTCACCTTTCCAAACAGGGCGACCAACAGCACCGTCGCCGTAAAAGGCGATGTCGCACCGGCAAACGCCCAACCGAGGGTCACCGCGGCCAGCACCACGTCGGGCGAAACCCCCATTACCGCTGAACTAGGCAGCAACGGGCCGACCAGGGAAACCGAGAGAATCGGATTCATGCCGATCTGCCCCAACAATGGCAAGCCGCACACCAAGCCGGACAGAATGACCCAGGCGGGGACGGCGCTGAAATCAAATATATTTGCCGTGATCAAAGGCGCCGCCAAAGCCCCACCCAGCTTGCCGATATAGCCCGCCATATACAGCAGAACCATTTCCGACTTGTAGGCATCGAGTTCGCAGATCACGACCTCCAGACGGCGCCCCACCTCGCGCGCCAGGGAGTCAGCCCGGGTCTCTGACGAAACGGGAGTCGCCGTCTGAATGACGATCCAGGCCATACTGACCAGCGGCACCACCGCCATCACCGCAATCGAAAGGCGCAGGCCGCTCAGCATCTGCATCGCCCTTACCGCGACCACCATGCACAGCAACAACAGCAGCAAAGGGGCAAGCGAACGAATGCTCCCGGTCGGCGGCAGTGGCGGCGGAGCATTGGCCGAACGCGGCGGCTTGAACACCGCATCCACCCCCCAGCCCACCAGGCCGAGCAACAACGCACTGATCAGACCATATCCTGCCGCGCCTTCCCAACTGCTGCCGACGATCACCGACGACCCCACGGCCATGGAAAACGCCAGCGGCGACCAGCACAAGGAGGTCACAAAGCCACGCTGGATGGCCAGCAACATACGACGCACCCGCACTTCGTTAGGCTGCTTCCCGTCTGGCCCGGATTCCGCCCGCTCAACCAAAGTACCGAGCAAAGAAATAGAACCATAATTCAGCACCAGCGAGAACAAATGCCCGCCTGTGGTAAGCGCAAGATAGCGTTTTCCCGGGGTCCGCGAGGCCAGATACTCGCCACAGTGCCGGATCGAAGCAGAGGACCCCGCCGCCGTTCGCAGACTGGACAGAGCAATAAAGAAACCAATGATGAATCCGCCTGCTGCCAGCGCCTGCGCGACCAGAGCCCAGCCATCATCGCGACTCAACACGGCAAATACCGACAGCGCCAGCCCGATAGCGACGAAGGCACGTCGCGACCAGCGAACTTGACTCAAGACACAAAGCAGATAGACCGCGCCAAGCACTCCGGCCCAGACCTTCAGGGATAGAGGACCCAAGGCTTCAGAAAGGATATACAGAACCGTCAGCGCAAACAGCATTGCGCCTCGGGTCAGGGCAAACACACTGGGAGGAAGTTGATGCTTCGATTCAATTGACATGATGGCGTATCATGTCATAAATCAGAATTTCAGATCACCCTTCCAGCACCTCCCAGCGCTCCAGCAAGTGCATCAGCTCATCATCAATTTCGTTCAGGCGCGCTGACAGCCCTTGCGCTTCCTGCGGTTGCGCCTGATACAGCGCCGGATCTTCGAGCCTCTGGTGCAGCGTTTTCTGCTCCAGCTCCAGTGCCGCAATGCGCTCGGGCAATTCGGCCAGTTCGCGTGCTTCCTTGTAGCTTAATTTGCGGCTGCTCTCGGTTTTGACTTTCGTCGCCGACACCACCGGAGCGGCCTCGGCGCGTTTTGCTGCTGACTCTTCAGCCCGACGTTTGACCTGGTAATCCGCCCAGTCCTGATAGCCACCGGCGTATTCACGCCAGACCCCGTCGCCTTCCGAGGCGATAGTCTGCGTCACCACGTTGTCGAGAAAGGCCCGGTCGTGGCTAACGAGGAATAACGTTCCCTTGTACTCCTGCAGCAACTGTTCGAGCAGCTCCAGGGTTTCGATATCGAGGTCGTTGGTCGGCTCGTCGAGGACCAGAACGTTGGCCGGGCGGGCGAACAGGCGCGCCAGCAACAGGCGGTTGCGCTCGCCGCCGGACAGCGACTTGACCGGCGAACGCGCACGCTGCGGAGCAAACAGAAAATCGCCGAGATAGCCGATGACATGTTTTTTCTCGTTGCCGATTTCAACGAAATCCGAGCCCGGAGAAATCACATCGATCAGCGTCGCCTCTTCGTCGAGCTGGGTACGGAACTGGTCGAAATAGGCCACCTGGATCTTGGTACCGAGGCGTACTGTGCCGCTGTCCGCCGCGAGTTCGCCGAGGATCAGGCGCAACAGCGTCGTCTTGCCGGCGCCGTTCGGCCCGATCAGGCCGATCTTGTCACCGCGCTGCAGGCGGCAGGAGAAATCACGCACCACCGTTTTGTCACCGAAACTCTTGCTCACACCTTCCAGCTCAGCGACCAGCTTGCCGCTCTTGTCGCCGGAGTCGAGCGCCAACTCGACTTTTCCCTGCCGGTCGCGGCGCGCGACACGATCACGGCGCAATTGTTCGAGGCGCAGCACGCGGCCTTCATTACGGGTGCGTCGGGCTTCAACCCCTTTGCGAATCCACACCTCTTCCTGCGCCAAGAACTTGTCGAACTTGGCGTTATTGACCTCCTCGTCATGCAGAATCTGTTCCTTCTTGGCCAGGTACTCCTTGAAGTTGCCGGGACACGACAGCAGGCGGCCGCGATCGAGCTCGACGATGCGCGTCGCTACGCGATCAAGAAAGCGCCGGTCGTGGGTAATGAACACGATCGACACGCCGGATGAAATCAGCATTTCTTCGAGCCACTCAATGGCACCGACGTCGAGATGGTTGGTCGGCTCATCAAGCAGCAACATTTCGGGAGAAATGGCCAGCGCCTGCGCCAGCGCCAGGCGCTTTTTCTGTCCGCCAGACAGCGATCCGACCTTGGCATCGGGATCAAGGGAAAAGCGCTGGATCACCCGTTCGGCCTGGGCCTCGAACGACCAGGCATTGAGCGATTCGAGCTGTCCCTGGAGCTGATGCATGCGCTCCAGAAGCACCTCATGATCAGCCGAAGCTTCACCCATATCATGCGCAACGGCGTGGTATTCAGCGAGCAGGGAAGAAATTTCGCCCATCCCGGCGACTACCGCTTCAAATACCGAGAGTTCCGGATCAAACGGCGGCTCCTGCGGCACATAGCCCATGCGCAGCCCAGGCTGCCGCCATATCGAACCGTCGTCAATCGCGCCCTGGCCGGCCAGAGCGCGCAACAGCGACGATTTACCGGTGCCGTTACGCCCGATCAGCGCGACTCGCTCACCGGGGTCAAGTTGAAAATCAGCGTGGTCAAGAAGGGGAACGTGGCCATAGGCCAGTGATGCATCAGACAAAATCAGGTGCGGCATGTATTCAGCTTACTTTCCGGAGGAGGGAGACAATTGCTTGAGGTCGGCGATGATCTCGGCGGAATGCTTCGACGTATCGACCTTCAGGTAGGTTTTCGCAATTTTACCCTGTGCGTCGATCAGAAAGGTATAACGGCGAGCAAATCGCACCACCATCCAGTCCGCATACGCGCCATAACGCCGGGCCACATCGCCGTCCGTGTCGGCCAGCAGGGGAAAAGGCAGGTGATATTTTTTGGCAAATTCGGCGTTGGACGCCGTCTCGGCAATGCTTACGCCGATGACCTGGGCACCAAGACGCGTCAGTTGCGCCAGGTCATCGCGAAAACTGCAGGCTTCCTCGGTACACCCCGGCGTATCGTTCTTGGGATAGAAATAAAGCACCACCCATTTCCCGCGCAGACTTTCCAGCGAAACGTCCTGCCCATTCTGGTCCGCCAAAGAAAACGCCGGGGCCTGGCTACCGACGCTGGGAATACCCTCGGCCAGCGCCGTATTGATCAAGGACGAAAACGAAAGAAACATCATCACCGACTTCACAATTCGCCTGACCATCATCACTCTCCTCACCCACAAAACTGGCGGAATGCCGCCGCAACGCGCTAGAATACGCCCCGACCTCCCCGTAGCATAATGGATAGTGCACGCGCCTCCTAAGCGTGAGATATGGGTTCGATTCCCGTCGGGGAGGCCAACAAACTATCCATGAAGTCCATAGACATCCAAATACCCGCCGAAGTGCGGTTTTTTTATTGGTCATTGCAAAATAAGCTCTTCGGTCCTCTTCGAAGCGCATCCAGTAGATCACTGGCTAACCCTTATCGACGGATCCATGGGACGAGCGATCGGAGGAAGCGGATTATCCGCTCATGATGTCCGCGCCAAGCGCCCCCACCCAATGGCATTATTTCTTCATGCTGAAGGTCGGATCGAGCAGCATCTTCGCCAAAAGCTTATTTTCCATCGCATGGATCGCCTGCCGTTGATCCGGGGATTGAGCGAAACCTGCTTCCAGAACTTGCTGCAAGAGCATTTCTCTAAACTGGCCTGCACCAACGGAGAGTGCCGTCAGTAGAACGAATATGATGAATTCGACGAAATCGTCGAACTGCTACTCGACCGCCGTGCCGAATCAAGCGAACAGGAAAGCTGCCGGGAATTACCAGTAGCAGTTCAAGCTCTCAAGCCGACGAAATCCACAAGCACAGACAACCAGGTGGCGGCGATTCGCTCACAGCCGAATCACACCGTCAGCGCACCCGCTTCGGGTACGGCCGCCACAGCGAGTTCCGTGTGTCAAGCACAAGCCATTCGTAGCCGACGAATGGGGGAACGAACTACCGGCCAGTATGCTTTTCAGATAATTTGGTATCAGGCCGGAACGCCCAGTATCACGTTACTGGCCTTGATCAGGGCCGTAGCGGTTGAACCGACTTTCAGCCCCAATTCAACCACGGCGTCGTTGGTAATCACGGAATAGACCATCGTTCCACCAGACAGCTCGATGCCGACTTCCGAATTGATTGCCCCTTTGTCGAGCGTCTTGACCTTGCCGGCCAGCTGATTACGCGCCGAAAAGCGGACGTTGGGCTCGCCGGTCAGAAGCATGACCCATGGCGCCTTGACATAGGCAACCGCTTCCTTGCCCACGGCCAGCCCCAGTGACTTGACGCTGCCTTCGGTCACGATGGCGACAATTTTTTCCTTGCCTGCCGTAGTGAGTTCGACTTCAGCATTGACAGCACCATCGACGAGTGCCGTTATTTTTCCCTTGAAAACATTGCGTGCGCTGATTTTCATGCGGATCTCCTAATGAAACAATGCTGCTTGCCCGAATTCGCTATATTCACATCAATAGAGCGCTTTCTGTTGTTGCGAAACAACTCTGGGCCAGCCCGCTGTGCAATAGTAACCATAAAGCCTAGGCTTATTTCGCGCGGATTGATTAATTTAGTGTATTTTTAGATTTCGTTATATACGCTACAACATTACGTAAATTATGGAAAAAACCCGACATCTCCTGCGTGGCAAACTTCAAGTCGATACCGAGTTTGGCACCTTTCTTGGCGACACCCGCATTCGACTGCTCGAGGCCATCGATACGCACGGCTCCATCTCCCAGGCCGCCAAGGCGGTCCCGCTTTCGTACAAAGCGGCGTGGGACGCCATCGATGCGATGAACAATCTGGCCGAACATCCGCTGGTCATTCGCTCGACGGGCGGGCGACACGGTGGCGGGACGGCGATTACCGACTACGGACGCAAAGTAATCGCGCTGTACCGGGCGCTGGAAGCGGAATACCAGGCCGCACTCGACCGCATGGCAGCGACGATGGGCGACGAACAGGCCGGAGATTTCAAGCAGTTCCGCCAACTGCTCAAACGTATGTCGATGAAAACCAGTGCCCGCAACCAGTTTTCCGGGACGATCGTTGCGCTGCGCGAAGGTGATGTCGATTTTGAAGTGCGTCTGCGTCTCGACGCAGAAAACGAACTGGTCGCCATCATCACGCGCGAATCGGCTGAGAATCTCGGCCTGCAGATCGGCATGGAGATCAACGCGCTAGTGAAATCGTCATCGGTTCTGCTCCTCACCGATCCCAGCGTGAGAACCTCCGCTCGCAACCACCTGTGGGGCGAAGTGACACGCATCTCGGACGGCTCGGTCAACGCCGAAGTTACGCTCGCGCTGCCTGGCGGCAAGACGATGTGCGCCGTAGTCACTCACGACAGCGTTGCCCATCTCGGACTTGCCGTCGGCGTACGCGCCTGCGCCGTATTCAAGGCCTCAACCGTCATCCTTTGTTTGTATGCCTAACCCAAGGACTTTTTTCATGAGACGCCTTACCACTCCATTGTCCGCCCTGTTCTACGGCATGCTGCTTGCCTTTGCGGTCCATGCCGACGAAGTACAGGTCGCCGTTGCGGCCAACTTCTCCGCTCCGATGCAGAAAATTGCGGCCGAATTCGAGAAGGATTCCGGTCACAAGGCGCAACTGATATTCGGTTCGACCGGTAAGTTCTACGCCCAGATCAAGAATGGCGCGCCGTTCGAGATCCTGCTCGCCGCCGACGATGAAACCCCGCTTAAACTCGAAAGAGAAGGCGCTGCCGTCGCCAACAGCCATTTCACCTATGCCATCGGCAAACTGGTGCTGTGGTCGGCCAAGACCGGTGTGGTCGATATCCAGGGCGAGGTTCTGAAAAAAGGTGAGTTCAAGCATATTTCGCTCGCCAACCCCAAGCTCGCCCCCTACGGTGCCGCAGGCATCGAAACCCTGAAAGCACTCAAACTGCTCGACACAGTGCAAGCAAAAATCGTCGAAGCTGAAAACACCAGCCAGGCTTATCAGTTCATCGCCAGCGGTAATGCCGAACTCGGCTTCGTCGCGCTGTCGCAGGTAATCAAGGACGGCCGGATCGCCGAAGGCTCGGCCTGGATCGTCCCGCCCGGCCTGTATCATCCGATCCG
>JBAXHE010000080.1:0-13429 GCA_037139055.1 Betaproteobacteria bacterium
GTAAATCTTGTCGAGTGCGGTGATGCCCGTCACCCCAAGGTCTGCCTTGCTGATGGTGCTGACTGTGTTGTCCGTATAGCTGATGGTGTAGTTGCCGCTCATGTCGGCATCGGCGGCATCCTTGATCGTCACGCCAGAAGCGCGCACGGTCTTGTTGCCGGTGCCCGCGTTCTTGTCCAGGAAGACTTCGCTGCCCGCGTTGTTGACCGAATCGCCTGCACCCGCAAGGGTTCCCACCGTGCCCGTGCCGGCAGCAGTTAAGGTGCCGTCATAGGTCTTGCTGGCGACAACTGCAGTGACCGTCAGTGGCGCTTTGCTAATGGCGGCGCTGGTCGTGATGCTGTTGGCACTCAAAACATAGTCCGACGGCAACGAACCCAGGCCACCTGCCAAGCTGGAGATGGATAGACCCGCTGTCGTCAGTGAGCCCGCGCCGGCGTTGGCGGTGGCGTAGGTGCTGCCGGTGTTGGAGAGGCTCACAGACGCCACCCCTGCATCACCCGTCACCAGGCCGGCCACGCTGTAGGCCGCCACAAACCCGGCAGGCGCATTGACCGTGCCGTCATAGACCTTGGTGATGCCCGTGTTGGACAGTGTCGCGGTGAGGCTGACCGGTGTGATAACGCCGTTACTGCCAGACAACTGCGTACCCCCCGACAGGTAGTAGTTGCTGGCATCGGTGCCGCCCAGCGCCAGGCTGCTCAGGCTGTAGTTCCGGCCAGTGCCGGCGTGGGGCGAAGAGAAGGCGCCCGAGCCGCTCACCGTGATCACATCGCTCGTGATCTGGCCGGTCAGGCCGATGGTCACGCCGTTCATCGCCACATTGCCGTCATAAGGCTTGCTCACGTTGCTGGCGTTGGCCGTCAGCGGGGCCTGCGTGACCGCCAGATTGCCGATGAAATTGAGCGCGGTGAAATTGCTTCCAGTGATGACCGTATTGGTGCCTGCAATGGCGTAATTGCCGACCTTTTGATTGAGACTGGTCGATAGGGCGCTGGCCGGAGCCAGCGTGAACAACACAGTACCGCCCGCACCATCTGTCCAGGTCGAGGTGTTGCCGCTGGATGACTGTTTCGTAAGACCGGTCAGCACACTGCTGCCATTGAGGTACTGGGCGCTGGTGATGCTGTAGCTTGGCGTCGCGCCATACACGGCAGTAGTATTGGCGACATTGACCAACAACTGCTTTGCCGGAACAATTGTGTAGTCGCCGTTCGCAAAGCTGATGGTGTAGTTGCTGGCGGAATAGCCCGACGGCACCAGCACGACGGGGTAGGTGTTGGCGGCATCGCCGCTACCACTGCTTGCCCCCATGCCCGTGCGGGTGACTGTGCCAGGAGTTACCACCGACGACAGTTCACCGCCGACCAGGCCGGTGTAGTTCACGCCGTTGTAGGTTTCCACGTTATCCGCAGTGGTCACAAACTTGACATCGCTATTTGCGGTGATGGTCAGCGGTGCCCGTGTGATATTGGCTGTCAACCCAGTGGGCTGCACCACACTGTAGTTGGCGGCGTCGAGACCACTCAAGGTGTAGCCGGCCACGGTGATCGCAATCCCAGTGCCTGCATTCGCACTTGCAAAGCTAGCGCTTGCGGTGCCGCCCACGCTGACCAGATCGTTGGTTGAAGCACTGACGCTGGCTGTACCGGTCAGCGTTGCGGCGGTGGCTGCGTCATAGGTTTTACTGCTGGCGCTGGGACCGGTCACGCTCAAATTCAGTGGGCTGACGGTGTAGTTGCTGCCATTGGTGCTGAAGGCTGCCAGCGTGTAGTTGGCCTTATCGGTTCCGGTGATAGTGGTGGAGGCGCTTTGTGCATAAGCACCCGCAGCCACCGAGCCACTGGTGCTGTACACCGGATTTGTGATGCTGGCCGTGGTGGTCGCCACGTCGCTGCCGATCACGCCGCTCAAGTTGACTGCGCCGGGCGCCACTGCGCTGCCGTAGGTTGAGCTTGCGGCGGCAATGGCTGCCACCGTGATGGCCAGCGGGTTCACGGTGTACGTGTTGCCCGGTGTGGTGTAGGCGCTTAAGGTGTAATTGCCTGCGTCCGTGCCCGTCAGTGCAGTGGAGGTGGTTTGTGCGTAAGCGCCCGCGTTAAGGTGGGTGCTGGTGCTGTATACCGGGTTGCTGACACTCACTGAGGCGGTCACCACATCACCGGCGAGCTTATTGTCAAAGGTGACCGCACCTGGGGTGACGGTCGAACCGTAAGTTGAACTGCTGCTGGCGACAGAGCCGCTCAGAGCCAATGCGCTAACCGTGTAGTTGCCCACGGCCCCTGCAAACGTGTAATTGGCCGAGTCGGCGCCCGTCAAAGTGCTGCCCACGGACTCGATGCCCGTGTAACTGGCCGCTTTGAGCTTGCCCGCCGTGCTGGTGTTTCCGGTCGTGTTGACCGAGACTGCATCGGTGTTGACCACGTCGCTGCTCAGCACCCCGCTGAGGCTGGACGCACCCGGCGTCAGCGTGGCGCCATAGATAGAACTGCCTGTGGCAATGCTGCCCGTGATCGCCAAAGGGTTGACGGTGTAGTTGACGGCTGAGGTCACCCCTGCAAAACTGTAGTTGCCGGCGTCGGCACCCGACAGGCTGGTGCCCGCCGTTTGTGTGTAAGTGCCTGCGACGACCTTGCCGGCGGCACTGAGCGTGCTGGTATTGACTGCTGCCGTGTCGGTCACCACGTCAGCAGTGAGCTTGTTGGAAAAGGTGACCGCGCCTGGGCTCAAAGTCGATCCGTACGTTGAGCTACCGCTGGCTATGGCGCCGCTCAAAGCTAACTGGCTGACCGTCAGCGTGCCCGTGGTGTAACTCAGCAACTGGCCCAACTGCGCCACTGCGCCCGATGGTGTCAGGGTGTGCGTGCCTGCAATCAAGTGTGAGGACGTGGACAGCGTACCGTCTGCCGCGACGGTGGCTTGCGTGCCGAGCGCCTGCACTGCGGTGTCGCCATTGGCATCCGCGACCGTCACCGTGTTGGCTTGAGCGCTGCCGTAGGTGATGGTCTGTGGGCTGGCCGTGATGCTCAGCGTGGGCTGCTCGCGGTACACCGCATAAGTGCCCGAACTGCCCAGCGCCAGGGTGAAATTGCTGGCGCCCAGTTTGCTGTTGTAGCGGAACTTGCCGCTGCCTGCGCCCACCAAGTCCGTCACCCCTGTGCTGCCCGCCACCGAGCCGGTGTACAGCACGGCTTGGCCGCCGGCGCCGGTCGTGATCGTGGCTGAACCCGACAAGATGATGTTGTCCGTCGTGCTGCCCACTGCGTCGCCAACACCCGAGTCCAGCACGACCGCGGCCGTAGAGGTGGCGGTGGTCGCCACGCTCTGTGAAACCGTCAGGTCACCGGTCGTGGTCTTTACGGCCACCGTGCTCGAGGCCGAGATGCCATGGGTCGATCCCACGGTGCCAACCGTCAGCGCACCGGTATTGGTCAAGCTCACACTGCCCACGCCGCTGGCGGCCACGGTGCTCACCGTGGCGGTGTCCAGCGTGTAATTGCCGCTGCCATTGAGCAGCAAATTGCTGGCATTGACGCTGCCACCGGTCTCGGTTGTGGCGCCCGAATCGGTGAGGGTGATGGTGCTGCCGGTGGCCGTCAAAGCCGCGTTGATGGCGACCGCGCCGCCGTAAATGCTGATCGGCCCGGCCACGGTCGCTGCACTGGCAATCGTTATCCCCGCGGTGTTGCCTGCCTTGCCCAGCGTCAGGCCGCCCAAGGTGGAAGCAAAAGTCCAGCCCGTGGTCGAGAAAGCGTTGGTGAAGCTGGTGGACGCAGGCTCGATCCGCAGGGTGCCCGTGCCATTGAAGCCGCTGGTAGATTTGGTCGGTGCATTGTTTTGCAGCACCAGCGTGCCGGTAGAAATGGTGGTGGCACCCGAATAAGTCCCGTTGGCGGTCAGGGTCAGAGTGTTGCCGGCAGCTTTGGTCAGCGCGCCGGTGCCGCCGATGGCGTTGTCCACCGCCAGGTCGTTTGAGCGGTTGAAAACCAGCGTGCCGTTGTCGTTAACTGCGCCACCGGTGCCCAGCGTACCGCTGGTGCCGCCATCGCCGATCTGCAACGTAGTGCTGCTATTGATGGTTGTGGAGCCGCCGTAGCTGTTGCTGCCCGTCAGCGTGAGGGTGCCGCTACCCTGTTGGGTCAGGGTGCTGGTAGCACCAGAGATAGCGCCCGCTATCGTCGAGGCACTGCCCGCATTGATTTCCAGGCTGCTCAGGCCGGAAGCCGCCGAACTCATCGTTACCGCGCCGGTACCTGCCGCCAGCTTGAGCGTCGATCCTGCGGCACGGGTGGCGTTGCCCACGGTGTAGCGCACGATGACAGTGCCGGCCGCGCCCGGGACCGTGGTGGCAAAGTACTGCGGCCCACCGCCTGTGCCGGTGTTGGCCGTTGCCGCGCCATAGTTGCCGCTGGTGCCGGTCAAGGCAGCACCATAAGTCACGCTGCTGCCCGTGATGCTAGATGCAATGCCAGCGCCGCCTGCTCTGGTGCTCGCGTTACCGCCCGCACCGCCACCGGCGCCTCCCCAGGCGCCGTCCGGCGAGCCGCTGGCTCCACCGCTACCACCGCTACGACCAGTTTGACTGCCCTGGCCACCGGATGCGCCACTTGCAATGCTGGAGCCCGGCCAGGTGGAGCCCGCGCCACCGCCGCCGCCGCCCGCTGCATAGCCAGCACCGCCGCGGCCAACAAGACCGCTGGCTCCGTTGTAATTTCCGCCGCCACCACCACCGCCAGCAAGGATGGATCCCAGTGACGTGTCACCACCCGTCGTGGTCTGGGCACCGCCAGCACCCACCACCAGGTTGAGCGAGTTCACGCCGGACAAGGCATAGCTGCCATCGGCCACACCACCGCCGCCGCCACCACCCCCGGTATACATGCCGGGATCACCCGTACCGCCGCCGCCGCCGCCGGCGACCACGAGATAGTCCACCGATGACAGACCATAGGGTGTGTAGAAGATGTCACTGCCGGTGGTGGTGTACCGGTTGAGCAGATAGCCGCCGCTGAGGCTGGCCAATCCGACCGCGCTGCCGGTGATGGACTTGGCCGTGGTGGCGGTCAGCAGGGCGTAGTCCTGCACGCTACCCGAATAGGCCGACACGGTGCCACCGCTGAGCGTGATGCTGCCGTTGCCAGAAGCCAAGGTCAGCGGCGTGGTGCTCGGGTTGCTCGCCAGGTTGGCCACCTGCAAATTGCCTGTGATACTGATGGCCGCGTTGCTGGTTGTGACGTTGCCCGCCAGGTAGCTGGTGGGCGCGCTGATCGTGACGCCGCCGTCGGCGCTGATCGTAGAGCCTGCGCCCGTCGCATAGTTCAGCCCCATGACGAGACTATTCGAGGCGCCCGCCGTCGCCGTGAACGAACCCGCCGTCTGGACATTGCCCATCATCAGCACGTCGCCGCTGCCCTGCAGCAGCACATTACCGCCGGTGCTGGCCGTGGAGGTGAGGTTGCCATTCATGAACAGGCTGCCGCCGTAAATGCTGATCGGCCCGGCAATGCTCAGCGATGATGGCACGGTCACATTTTTCGTATTGGTGGATTTGCCCACCGTCAGACCTGTCAGCGTGGTCGCCAGATGAACCGTGCTGGTATCGAAGGCGCTACCAAAGCTGGCATCGCTCGATTCGAAGGTGACGGTGCCGGTGCCATTGATCGTGGCGCCCTCAGGAGAAACGATTTTTCCGCGCAAGATGACATTGCCGGTGCCTGGATTGATCGTCTCATTGGAAAAATAGATTGACCCACTGCCCGTGGCATTGCTGTCTGCAATCACCGAGACGGCGCCATTATTGGTATTTAAGCTGAAGGCACCAGAGTTGGCTGTGTCAATACCGCCCGAGACTTGCAGCAGAATGGCGGCCCCTGGATTGGTCGTTGTCAGGCTGACACTCGGAGCGAAGCTGCCGCCGTAAATGCTGATCGGCCCGGCAATGCTGATGGCAGTGGGGATGGTCACCGCCTTATCCGATGTGCCATCCGCACTGCTGGCCTTGCCTATCGTCAAGCCACCCAGGGTCGGTCCAAATATCCAGCCCGAAGTTGAAAAGTCGCCGGTGAAGTCGTTCGACAGCGGCTCGATGCGCAAGGCGCCCGCACCGGAATAACCGCTGCTGGTCTTGACTGGTGCATCGTTGGCGAGCACCAGCGTGCCGGCAGAAATCGTCGTGGCGCCGGTGTAGGTGTTGGCCCCCTGCAGGGTCGCCGTGCCAGCACCGCTTTTGGTGACGGTGCTGCTTCCAGTGATGATGTGACTGAAGGTGAAATCACCCGCCCCCGTGAATGTCACGGGCCCGCCGAAAACCGACTTGTAAGTTGGGTTCAACGATACGTAGCTGTAAAGACTCCAGTTGGCCGCTGCGGTGGCAGAGTCGAACGTCGCACCTGAATTGCCGACTGTGAAGCCACGTCCATAGCTGCTGGTAAAGGGGGTGGTCGCACCTGAATAGCGCAAGGTGCCGCCGTTGATGACCAGGGCAGATGCATCGAAAAACTGCGTACCAAAGTTCCCACCCCAGGCCCAGTCGGTCAATTCCAGAACAGCACCGGTATTGACCGTGGTGACGGCCGTTGACACAAAACCAAAATCACTACCAGTGGTTGAATATATTTTTCCTGCGCCGCTGATTTTCAGGGTTCCGCCATTGACATTGGTGGCGCCGGCGTAGGTGCTGGCCCCTGTCAGCGTCAAAGTACCGGCACCAGATTTGGCCAGCGTGGCATTGGCGCCACTGACGATACCTGAATAGCTGGAGTTGCCCGACTGGTTGAACACCACACCCGCACCGGTACCACCCGTCATGGCGATATTGCCCGAGCCACTGACGCCGCCGTTCGCCGCGAGCGACAACACTTGGGCAGAAGACCAGGTCAGGTTGGTATCGACGGTGATGTTGCCCGTGTCTGCGCCGGCACCTGCAGTGGACACAGTCACAGCGTTGGATGCGAGCGCATTTTGCAAAGTGGTGGCGTTGACCACGCCCCCCGAGGCGGACGCCGTGAACTGGTTGGAGAGCAGCGCCGTGCTGGCATTGGCCGCAGTCGAGATGGTGATGTTGTAGGGATCGAGCAGCCACAGGCCATCCTGGCCGTTGGTCGCTTGCGCATTGACGCTGAGATCACCCACCCGCAGCGTGTGCCCTGAAGTTTCCACCCGCCCGCCACCGCCCGTGCCCGCAGCCTTGGCTGCAATGCTGCCCTCGACCTGCGTCACGCTGGCCGCGTTGTGCACATCCGACCACAACACCGCCGTGCCGCCAGCGCCGGCTTTTGTCGCCGAAACATCGATGCTCGCGCCTTGCTCCATCGTCACTGTGGTGGCCTGATACAAGCCGCCGCTACCTTGCCAGCCGCCGCCGACCAGCACTTCACCGCCGCCGCTTGCGCCGGATGCATCGAGCTTGCTGCCAGAGGCCAGCGTGATGTGGTCGCCGGTGAGGACGATCCTGCCGCCGCGCTCGACGAGGCTGCCGGCTTCGATGCTGCCAGAGTTCCTGACCACGCTGCCTTGCAACTGGTCTGCTGCGCGTGCGGAAAGAATCACCAAGCCGCCCGGCGCCAGCACGGCGTTGCCGTTTTCGACCAGCGCGGCGATGGTGGCGGGTTCCACACGAATATTGGCCAGCCGGTTGTTGTCGAACTGCAGTTCATAGGCTTCGCCCGCTGCCAGCACCACGGTGCCCAGCTGCGCGACGATGACGCCCTTGTTGCGCACTTCGGGTGCGAGCAGCGCGATGTAGCCGCCCAGGGCTGCTTTCAGTTCGCCTTCATTGACCACGCTGCCCGTCGCGCCGTTGCGCGCGAAGCTGTTGCCACCGGCCATGAAGTCGTCATTGCTGATGCTGTGCGTGGTGGCCACCAGAGCGCCCACATCAACGCTGGCCGTCGGGCTGAAATAGACACCATTGGGGTTGCTCAGAAACACCTGTCCATTGGCGTTGATGTGCCCAAAGATCTGGCTCGGGTTGGCGTCGAGCACGCGGTTCAGGGTGACGCTGCTCACACTCGGCTGCTTGAAGTTGACCTGAGCCTGTGAGCCGACGTTAAAGGTCGCCCAGTCGATGGCGGCGCGGTTGCTACTCTGGTTGACGTTGAGTGTGGCTGCGATCTGGTTGAGGCTGGCCTGGCCCGCTACCACTTGCCCGCCGGTGGGCAACTGCGTGGGTGCCGGTGCCGAGACGACGGCGCCGGGTGGCCCAGCCCAAGCGGGTGCCTGCACCAGCGGCATCATGACGCCGGCCGCTACCAGCAGCAGCGCACCCGATGTGCGCTTGCCGCGCCCCCTGACCGTCTCCGCGACGGCAACCCAGGTGTTGGTGATTTCGTTGTAGATGAGGCGGTAACTTTTGTTCATGATGCTGCTCTTGAGTTGGGCGCTGTGTCGGGTTCAGAACGGCAAGCTGGCCGTTAGCCAGAAGCGGTTTTTGACGAGGGAGCCGTCCTGGTCGTTGCCGGTGGCGGTGGGGTTCGGGTTGTCGCCGATGCGCCTGGCCAAGGTGGCTTTGAGGTTCAGGCCCGAGTTGCCTTGCCAGGCCAGCGTCAAACCGGCACCCTTGAGGCTGTAGTCGTTGAGTGCGGCTGCGCCGGTAAAGCTATTGTTGGCGTTGACCGTGACCTGGCCTGCGTCAAAGAAGCCCGTCAGGTTAAAGCCCTCAGGCAGGCGCCAGCGCAGTTCAAGGTTGAGGAGCTGCCCCGCTGCGCCACCGGCCTCGCTGCTGGGGTAGGCGCGCACGCCGGAGGAGCCGCCAAGGTAGAACTTCTCGGAGGAATCCAGGTTCTTGCTGGCCCACTGGCCTGACAGGGCGGCGTAGAAGGAGATCTCGTCTGTGATGACCTGCTGGCGGCTGGCGCTGTAGCGCAGCTTGCGGTAGCTGCCATCGGTCTGGCTGCTGGCCGCGTCGGCGGCCTGGTTCGGTGAGCCGCTCAGGTCAAGCTGGCCGCTGCTCAGGGCCAGGCTGGCGCTGTTGGCACCGCCGCCGCCCAGTTTGTCAAAGAAGTTGCCCGACAGGCTCAAGCTCAGGCTGTTGGCTTGGTAATTGGTGCTGGTGACGCCGTTGGCCTGGTTGTCAAAGCTCTTGCGGTCCAGGCTGGCGTTGAAGTAGAGGTTTTGCAGGCGCGAGCGAATGAGGGGGTAGCTGGCTTCCAGCCCGGCGGTGCTGGAAGTGCCTTTGGAGTCGAGTGCTGCGAATTCTTCCGTTATGAGCCGGTAGCGCATGTTGGATGCATTGGCACCAATGCGCCAGCCCTGGGCGCCAACAGGCAGTGTGCCGCCCAGGCGCAGGTAGTCGCTGCCTTGGGCGTGGATCAGGTTGGCGCTGAGCAGATCACCCATACCCATGGCACTGTTCAGGCTGAGGTTGGCGCTCAGGCGGTTGGCACCGGTGGAGCGGCTGCCGGTGTTGTCCAGCGTGGCCTCACCCATGAGCAGTGGCTCGTCGGCCAGTTTGATGACCAGCTCGGTCTGGCTGGCTTGCGTACCTTCGCGCAGGCTGCCCGACACGGCCACACCGGGCAGGTCGTCGGCCAGCAAGAGGGCGCGGTCGATGGCGTCGGCATTGAGCGGCGCGCCCACGGCTTGCTGCGCATCAATGCCGCGCTGGATTTGTGAGAGGCTCACGCGCGTGGCTGGCGCGCCCTCTAACTTCACGCCGCCAAAGACGGCTTCGACGATCTGGATGGTGACGACGCCGTCCACAATGTCTTGCTGCGGCAGATAGGCACGCACGATCCAGCCAGCGGCGCGGTAGATCTCGGCCACGGCAGCGCTGGCAGCTTGCAGTTGCGAGAAATCGAGTGGCCGATTCAGGTACTCAGCCACTGCCGGGGCGAGTTGCCCGTCGCTGAGCAGGGTGTTGCCCACAAAGCGAAAGCTGCTGACGGTGACGCTGGCGCCCTGCAGCGGCTGCATGGCCGCTGGTTCAGCAGGCCTGGCTGGCAGGGCCTTGGGCGGCAGGGCGGGTCTGCGCTCGCGCTCAAGCTGCTGCAGGAGCGAGCCGGCATCAGGCGCGGTTTGCGCCCAGCCGGTGATCTGCAAGCCCAGTGCCAGCGACAGAGATAAAAGGGGACCGGTCAAAACACTGAGTTGGCGGGTGCCGGACCAGACGGTGCGCGATGGATTGCTCATAAGCTCTGCCTAAAATGACAACAATGGGCAGAGAATACGAATTAGCGCTAAAGATTTCTTTCTGAAACTTTCTGTGTTTTTCTGATGTTTTTTTTGCGATTCCCTGAAGCAATTCAGACCAGATGCAGTTGCCCCGACATCTGGTAGCCCCAGCTGCGAATGGACTTGATGGCAAGCTCGGCGCAGTCGGCTTCCAGCAGTTTCTTGCGCAGGCGCGCGATCAGGATTTCAACGGCGGCCTTGGGATCTTCGGCGCTGTCTTTTTCCAGGATTTCAATCAGTTGCCAGGTCTCCAGCCGACTTTCGGCGGCGCGGCTAAGTGCGGCCAGCAACGCAGATTCATGGCTGGTGAGCTGCACATCGCTTTGATCGCGGCATCTCAGGATGCGACGGTCTAGGTCCAGGGTCAGTCTGGCCACTGGCACAGCCTCAGGTTTCAGGCGGCGCGACAAGTTTTGGATCGCTGCGGTCAGTTCGTCCAGAGCCACCGGTTTGGTCATATAAATATCGGCGCCGCAGGCATAGCCGCGTCGTTTGTCGGTGGGCAGTCCGCGCGCCGTGACCATGATGATGCCGATGTCGGGCTGGCTAGCGCGCACGCGCCGCGTAAGCGCCAGCCCATCCTCGCCGGGCAGATTCAAATCCACCACCATCAGGTCAACACGGCGCCAGGATGCCTGTTCGGGCAGCGCTTCGGCGCAGTCCAGCCCCAGCACCTGATGCCCTTCAGCGCTCAGCGCATCGACAGTGGCCTCGCGCAGTTCGTCGTTGTCCTCGACGACGATGATGTTCAGGCCGGCATCCACAGGCTGAATTCCACTTGATCACCGTCGACCCGATACGACAGCTGTGCGCCCAGCAACTGTGCGATGCTGGAGCTCAGGTACAAGCCCAAGCCGGAGCCGCTTTTGCTGCGCGCGCCGGGGCTGCGGTAGTATTTTGAAAAAATTTGCGCGGCATCGGGTACCCCGGCCGGACCAATCTGGTTGGCAATGGCCACGACAAAGCCTTTGACGGCCGTGACCGTCTGCGGCCGAACCCGGACCGTGACACTGGAAGCTGCAGGTGAGTATTTCAAGGCGTTGTCAACAAGATTGGCCACGCAAATGGCAAGTAGCTGCAAGTCTGACTGAAGCGGCGCCGGGTTTCTTTCCAAAACTTTCACGCGCTCGGGATCATCGCAATCGGCAATGCACTCGTCCACCAGTATCGTCAGGTCGCACGGCTCGGCCCGCGTCAGCAGGCGCTGGTGCTCGATCTGGTCGGTCATGCGGCAGCGATCGATGATCGCATTGATGTTGAGCAGCGCGCGCTCGATGCGGTCGCGCTGCGTTCCCATCAACCTCGACGCACCCAGGCTGATGCGGGCGACACCCAGTGGCGTCTTCAGCTCATGGGTGAGCATCGAGAGGAAACGCTCCTGTTCTGCACGCTGAGCCCTTTCGTTTTCAGCAATCTTTTCCGTCAGCCGCAAATTGAGCACGTTCTGCTGGTGGTTTTTTTCCATGTTGCGAGCGCGCAGGCTGAGCAGCACCGTCATGAGCAGGCTGGTGAAAAAGCCAGCGAACATCGGGGAGTTCAGGGTCCACTCGGTGCCGTTGATGCTGCCCACGCTGGGCAAGGCGGATGTATAGACAGTGGACAGAATCGCCACGGTGAAGGAAATCAGCACCCAGCGCGGCAGCAGCGGCGGAACTGGTGCCAGTTTGTCCTGCCATGCTCGCGCACTGACAGCAACAAGCAGGAAGCCGAATGCAGAGACGCTTCCGATGATCATGTTGATATACAGGACAAGGCGTATCTGCTCCTGCCAGAACAGGAAGGCCATGGGCAGATAGATCAGCAACAGGGATGCAAATAGCCACCACAGCCAACGCACGGGCTTGAATTCGCGCAGCAGCAGGATCATGAATACGGTACCCGACAACATGTAGGCCAACACCAGGGCCGAGGTGATATGGTCCATCGCTGGAGCCGACAGCCATTCGCCGAAGGCCGTGGGCAGGAAGCCACAGATTGCCACGGCATGGGCCAGCACGAACGCCTGCTTGACGAGAAAGACCCCAATCAGCGGCTCCTTGATTGCCAGCCATTGCAGCAAGGCCCAGATCAGGAACGCCGTCAGCAGCCCCAAGTAGATGCTGGAGTACAGTTCCTGTCGATGGTCGGCAGAGCTGGCCTGTGTAACGGTGAGCGCTTCTGCATAGACCAGCATCGTGCTGGTGCTTTGCAGCCGCAGATAGACGTCTCTGGGGTACTCGCTGCCTTGGATCGTGAAGCCGTGATTCAAGGACTGGTAATCACCTCGCGCGTGCGGGAATCGGTCTCCGCTGAACCGGGGCGTCATATTGCCACCGGATTGCTCCAGGGGATCAAACAGTTCAATATGGTCGATGTATGCTGGCCGGATGCGCAAGATCAGTTTGGCTTCGGTCGTAGGCGCGATGCTCAGCCTGATCCAATAGGTCGACGCGGTATATCCCCGGGTTAGCACACCATCAAAGGACTGAAACGCTTGTGCCTGCGCCTGAACCTGAGGAAAAGTCAGCGTTCCGGATTTATCTTCAAGCCACCCTCTATGGCTGATATACCCTGCGGCATCAGCTGCAAAAGGCCAGGCACAGGCGGCGCCCAGCAGCAAAACAACAAGATACTGCCGAACTGATTGAATCCATTTCATGGCTGCGGGTTCCGCAGGTTTGGACGGCACATCCGTGGGTCCACTTTTCATGTTGTGTCTCCTGCAACTCGCTTCGATCAATAGTCTTGAACTCGAAGGCATTGCAAAACTGCAGACCCGGCTACGAAATGAGGTATTTCTCGGGGCAACCCAGCTGCCCCTGCAGTCATACTGCCATCGGGCCTGTAGCTTTGCGTATGCAGATTCCTCCGCATTTGCCTATGTGACACAGTCTGACAGGTATTCCTCGATAAAAATGTGCAAAGTGTTTTTGTTAAACAAATCGCACTTTGTACGTCAAATTCAGCGTGTGACCAGCAGACCAATGTAGTAAAGGTCCGTCGCCCATCGGGTGGCTCGGGAGGCCCACTACGATGTCCGTTCTGACGCCGAATCTGCCTGATCTTCCCAGCACGGCGTAACCGGGGTGAGCTTGGCCGCCGCAAATTGCGCGGCATCCGCGTTGAACTCCAAGCTCTCAATTGACCGATTTTTTGGAGAAATTCAGTCGGAGTCTTCAACGTCTGGTATCGGGCGGCCATTTCATGAAATCGGTTGTCGGCAAAGGGCACATCAGAGCCCAGCGGCTAGGTGTGTCTTAACCAGACTGCCACGGCCAAA